>CAXTVW010000187.1:0-6149 GCA_964247675.1 uncultured Acetobacteraceae bacterium | reverse complement strand
AAAAAAGAAGGCCTTGCTTGCTTCCTTCATCACCAGGAAGCAGCCAGACGAACCTGCCCAGGCAACGCCGCCTTATGCGCCGGCAACACATACATACGCACGAAATTAACGCCGGCCGAAGCCGTCAAAGCCAGGTTCTGCAACTTGCCGATCACGCCGCCACGCGCCCGCGCTGCCGCCTTGCGCTCGGTGATCACACGGAAGCGCTCCAGGCCGCGCAGGAAGGCGGGGTTATCCAGATCCAGCGTCACCGGAAACACCTGCTTGCAAATTTCCGTGGTGATGCGGAACACCTGCATGTCGTATTCAGTGGGGTTTACGCCGAGCGCGGCGTGGAACGCCGGGCGGGCGTGGTCTCGCACGTACATCGTGGCGAATACGGCAAGCTGGAAGAAGCGTATCCACAGGCGGTTCACGCCGGTCAGCAGCTTCGGGTCCGCGCGCATCAGCAGGGCAAAGGCTTCTCCGTGGCGGAACTCGTCGCCGCACCATTGCTCGAACCACTGGAAGATCGGGTGGATCATCCTGTCGGGATTGCGCTGCAAGTGGCGGAAGATGGTTATGTAACGCGCATAGCCGATCTTCTCGGAAAGATAGGTGGCGTAGAAGACGAATTTCGGCCGGAAATAGGTGTATTTCTTCGTCTTCGTCAGGAAGCTCAGATCCACGCCGACGTTGAAGTCTTTCAGCGTCTCGTTGATGAAAGCGGCATGGCGGGCTTCGTCGCGCGCCATGAAGGCGAACAGGTCGTGTATGTCGCCGTCCGGGATGCGCTTCTTGATTTCCGCGTAGAGCACGCAGCCGGAGAACTCGGCGGTGACGGAGCTGACGAGGAACTCCAGGAACTCGCGGCGTAGTTCCTCCGGCATCGCGGAGAAATCCTGCTTGAAGACGTCGGTCTGCACGAAGTGGTTGCGATTGTGGTCCGCGCGCAGTTCGGCGATCAGCGCGTCCCACTCGCCGCGCACCAGGCTGACGTCGACGCGGCTCATCGCCTCGAAATCGGTGGTGTAGAAGCGCGGGCTCAGCACGGTATCCTGCTGCGCGTACAGCGTCGCGTCGTTTGGCGCCGCGCGCTTGGAGATCGCGTTCATGGGGTGCTCCTCGGCTGCAGGACCAGCTCCTCGGCGGGTATGAAACCCACTTCGTAGAGGCTGGTGAGATCGAAGATGGAGACGAGCTCCGTCCAGGCGCGGCGCAACGCGCCGGCGCGAATGACGGTGGCCTGCGTGCGGAATTGCCGGTTCTCGCCGAATTGCAGGCGGTCCGGCAGGCCGTGCACCTGCACGATGTCGCCGGGACGGATGTCGATGCCGTCGGGCACGGCGTAGGCGTGGAAGCTGTCGAGGGTGCGCTCTAGATCCACATCGCAGGCGATAGTCACGGTTTCGGCCATCTAGCTGGCGCCTGCGCTGGCGGTCTGCGCACGCGGCGGCATCGTGAGCAGGCGGACGAACACCGCCTCGTTGGCGCTGCCGAACGCTTCAATCTCCACGTCACGCCCCGTCGAGGGGTCGAGCAGGACCAGGCGGCCATCGGCATAGCCGGTCAGGTGGAACGGCGCCGCGGAGCCGATGTTGTCGGCGCGGCGGGTGCGGGCGAAGCCGCGCAGCGTGCCGCGCAGGAAGCCGTTCTCGCCTGTCATCACGTCCAGCACCTGGCCGCTATCAGCCAGCGTCACGATCACCGCGCCGTCGTCCCGGTCGGCAAAGCGCAGGTTGCGTTCCGCGGTTGCTTTTGCGGTCGGCGGCTCCACACCGCCGCCGCCTAGCCTGCCGACAGCCGCGGCAAGCAGCACGAAGCCGATGAGAGCAGCCGCGCCGAACAGGGGCACACGCGGAAAGCTGCTGGTTTGCACGGGTTTTTTCACCTGGCGGTCTCCTTCAGGCCCGCGCCATCCTGGCATGCATTGGCGACTTGGCAAGCCTTACTTCCCGCTTCGGCGCAGCCGTAACCACCGGATGCGCCTGCACGTGATCGGCCAAAGCCTGAGCCAGGATCGCGGACACTTTGGCCGCGTCCGGGATGCAGCGCAGCATCGGCTCGGTCTGCGCCATGCGCCACGGGCGGGCATGCGGCCACAATACGAAATAGGACAGCTTCTCGCTCGGCAGCATGCGTAGGGTCAGGTCGCCGGTGTTGTTCGGATACGTCCGCAGTCCGGCCGCCGCCACGCCGGCGAAGGGCAGGTTGAACGAGATGGGCAGCGCCAGCCCGGCGCTGACCACCACGCGGTTGTTGGTGATGCTGTAGGTGGTGCTGCGCTGGATCGCCCAGGCATAGGCGCCGGCCAGCGCGAACACCGCGGCGGCGAGGTAGGCCCTGTGCAGGACCACCAGGGCCACGGCATGGGCCGAGGCGCCGTGACGCGCGGCGGTGACGGCCGAGGCGGCGATCAGGAGCGCGAAATACGCGCCCACGAAGCGGAGATGGAAGACGCGCACCAGCAGCGTGCGGGCATCCGGCGCGCCCTGCCACAGCAGGGTCTCGCCCTCGGGCAGGCGGCCTGGCAGGCCGGGCCCGGTACGCCGTGCGGCGTGGTGACGGGCGCTCACAGCAGCGGCCTCGAACGCTCGGGCGTCGCGTAGAGCAGGCCGCCCCCGTAATAGGCGGTGATCTTGTCCTCCTCGAGCGTGGTCACGGTATCAGGGTCCTTGTGTGCGGGAACGGTGGCGAAATGCGCGGCCAGGATCGCTTTCACCTTGATCAGGCGCTGCTTGTTGCGGAACGTGACGAAATGCGTGGGCATCAGCACGCGGCGGGCGCCGAACTCAGCCAGCGTCTCCACTTCCAGATAGCGGACGATGTATTCCGACCGGTCGATCCAGGCATCGACCACGGTGCCGGCGGCGACGCCGTCACCGCCCATTACTGTGTAGCCGCGCGGGTCAGGGTCCTGGTGGGATAGAAAGAAATCCTCGGCGGTGCGCAGCGGCACGATCTTCGGCAGGCCGTCGTCATAGGCCATCTCCGGCACGTCGGCGCGCTGCGCGTAGGCGGCAGGGCCCACGCCGTCCAGCATCGGGTTGCCGGTGGGCTCGAAAGGGGCGCCGGGCCAGGGCAGCACGCGCTCGGCGGCGAACACCTCCGCCTTTTCGCCGCGCGGGGCGGCGATGGTGTGGCCGTCGCTCATCAGGAAGTGCTTGGCCGGCGGCATGAGCGGGAATTCGCGTGCGTCCTGGCCGGGGAAGTCCGCCACCAGCGGATAGCCCTCGCGATGGTCCTCCCGCCGCAGCCACCAGATCAGGGCGGCAAAGAAGCCCCAGAAGGCGTAGATGGCGAGCTGGGCCACGTCGAAACGGGCAACAAGGGAGCCGTATCCTGGAATCATGGCGATGTCCTCTGTTCAGGTCAGGTTGGCGAGCGGGTGGACGCCAAGGCGCCGTAGCGGTGCCGGGCTGCGCACCAGCGGTCCCGCGGCAATGAGGGTGGCGAAAAGCAGCACGATCTCGATGGTGTAGACGACGCCGTAGCCGGTGGCGGTATCCACCAGCGCCGGGCCAAGGCGGCCGTGCAGAGCGAGCAGGGAGACGCCGTCCCTGATCAGGCCGCCGCTGGCGACCGCGATGCCGGCCGCCGAGGCCTGCACGGCGCCCCAGATGCCGAGCGCCAGGCCGATCTGCCCCACGCCCGCCATGGCCATGGCGGCGGTGAGCGTGCAATGCGCGAACAGGCCCGCCCCAAAGCCGATGGCGACCACGCCGGTGGCGAAAAGCGGCGTGGATTGCATGGGCGCCGCAAAGATCAGCGCCGAAAAGGCGAACAGGCCAGCCACCGCGCCCAGGCAGGCCAGGCGATACGGATCCATGCCGCGGCCCAGCAGCCTGGCCGCCAGGCCGAAGCCCACGAGGCCGCCCACCGCAAGCAGCGCGGTGAAGGCCGTGGTGGCGCCGACCGTCAGGTGCAGAACCTGGCCGCCATACGGCTCCAGCAGCACGTCCTGCATGCTGAACGCCACGGTGCCGAAACCGAGTGCGACCAGGCGGCGGCGCGCGTCACCGGCGCGGTTAAACTCGGCCCAGGATTGCGCGAAGCTGGGGCGCGCACGGTCCGGCGCCGTCTCGGACGGCCGGCGCGGCTCCTGCTTCCACAAGGCGACGCCGTTCAGCGCGACGGTGATGACGGCAGCACCCTGTATGCACTGGATGAGGCGTATCTCGGAGAAATGCGCTAGCGCCGCGCCGAAGAGGATTGCGCTGATCACCATGCCCAGCAGCAGCATCATGCAGAGCAGGGCTACAACCTTCGGGTGCTTCTCCTGCGGTGTCAGGTCGGTGGCCAGCGCCAGCCCGACCGTCTGCACCGTGTGCAGCCCGGCGCCCACGAGCAGGAACGCCAGTGACGCCGCGGCCTGGCCGACGATGATGGGCCCGTTGCTGTCACCCGACAGGATGATGAGGGCGAACGGCATGATGGCGAAGCCGCCGAATTGCAGCATGGTGCCGAGCCACAGATACGGCACGCGCTTCCAGCCAAGCACGGAGCGGTGGTTGTCCGAGCGGAAACCGACCACCGCGCGGAATGGCGCGAAGATCAGCGGCAGCGAGACCATGATCGCGACGAGCCAGGTGGGCACGCCAAGTTCGACGATCATCACGCGGTTGAGCGTGCCGATGAGCAGGACGGCGGCCATACCTACGGTTACCTGGAACAGCGACAGGCGCAGCAGGCGGGAGAGCGGCATGTCGGCGGTGGCGGCGTCGGCGAAGGGGAGGAAGCCGGTGCCTACCTTGCTCCATTTGCCGGCCAATTTGCGGTTTAGGGAAGGCAAGGAAGCAGTTCTTTTTTGAAAAAAAGAACCAAAAAACTTTTGTTCCCCCGACGCTGCAGCATCGCGCGGGTTTCCTGACGCATCCGACTGCTGCAAATGCGGGGTAGTAAAAGTTTTTTGGTCCTTTTTTTCAAAAAAGGACTGCTTGCTTGCTTGCCTCACCGCCCGGCAACTTCCAACGCATGGCTCATGTAAAACCCGCTCGTCACCCGATGATCACGGCCCAGCCTCAATCCTGAGAGCCGCCGCGTGATGTCACGCGGCGAGATCGGCTCGATCGCCGGCGCACGGTCCGCGCGCGGGAACAGGCGGCCGGCGCCGTGCATCAACGTGAGCAGCGGCGTACGCGGCGCGAAGGTGAAGAGAACGGATTTTGTGGCGCGTGCGGCAAGTGCTGTCACAGCGGCGGCCATGTCCGGTGCGCGGTAGTGGATGAGCGAGTCCATCGCCACGATGAAATCGAAATTGCCGAGGGCGGAGGCCGTCATGTCGCCGACCTGGAAGTCGATCTTCAGCTCGTGCGGGGTGCGCTCGCGGGCGAGGTTCACAAGGGTTGGGGAGAGGTCGCTGGCGGTGACATGGGCGCCGCGGCGTGCGGCTTCGACGGAAAGCGCGCCGGTGCCGCAGCCGGCATCCAGCAGACGAGCACCCTGCAGGTTATGCGGCAGCCAGGAGAGCAGGGTGTTACGCATTTCGTCGCGGCCGGCGCGCACGGTGGCGCGTATGCCGCTGACCGGCGCGTCGGAGGTGAGTTTTGCCCAGGCGTCGGCGGCGGTGCGGTCGAAATATTGTTCGAGCTGGCCGCGGCGGGCGAGGTAGGTGGCGGTGGCCATCATTCGTATCCCAGCAGGTCGAATATCTCGCGATCCTTCAGCGGGGTGCCTTCGAGCGGCTTCGTGCCGGCCCAGAGGGCGGCGGCCAGACGGAGGTATTCGAGTTTTACGGCTTCGAGTTCGGGTGAGCTGTCCATTTCGAACAGGGTGGATTTCTTCAGGCGCGAGCGGCGGATCACGTCGAGGTCCGGGAAGTGCGCCAGCGTGGAGAGGCCGGTGGCGGCGTTGTAGCGGTCCACCTGGTCGGTGGCCGCCGAGCGGTTGCAGATGACGCCGCCGAGGCGGACGTTGTAGTTTCGCGCCTTGGCGCCGATGGCGGCGACGATGCGGTTCATAGCGAAGATGCTGTCGAAATCATTGGCGGCGACGATCAGCGCGCGGTCGGCGTGTTGCAGCGGAGCCGCGAAACCGCCGCAAACGACGTCGCCCAGCACGTCGAAGATCACCACGTCGGTCTCTTCGAGCAAATGGTGCTCCTTGAGGAGCTTCACGGTCTGGCCGACGACGTAGCCGCCGCAGCCGGTGCCGGCCGGCGGGCCGCCGGC
>CAXTVW010000186.1:0-6206 GCA_964247675.1 uncultured Acetobacteraceae bacterium | reverse complement strand
AGCGGAGTCAAAAGTTTTTTGCTTCTTTTTTTCAAAAAAGAAGGCCTTGCTTGCTGTGAGCCACAACACGTTCGGCCACCTGTTCCGCGTAACCACCTGGGGCGAAAGCCACGGCCCGGCGATCGGCTGCGTCATTGACGGCTGCCCGCCCCGCCTGCCCTTCACCGAAGCCGACATCCAGCCCTTCCTGGACCGCCGCCGCCCTGGCCAATCCCGCTTCACCACGCAGCGCCAGGAGCCGGACCAGGTCCGCATCCTGTCCGGCACGTTCGAGGGCCGCACCACAGGCACGCCGATCGCGCTGCAGATCGACAACATCGACCAGCGCTCCCGCGATTACGGCAGCATCGCCCAGCAATACCGGCCCGGACACGCGGATCTCACCTACGACCAGAAATACGGCGTGCGCGACTACCGTGGTGGCGGGCGAAGCTCGGCGCGCGAGACGGCCTGCCGGGTGGCGGCCGGTGCGGTGGCCCGGCTGGTGCTGGGCGCCGGGATCAGCGTGCGCGGCGCATTGGTGCAGGTCGGCGGCCACGCCATAGACCGCGCGCGCTGGGACTGGGCGGAGGTGGACCGCAACCCGTTCTTCTGCCCCGATCCCGTCGCGGCAACGGCCTGGGAGGACGCGCTGCTCGCCGTGCGGAAGGCCGGCTCCTCGGTGGGCGCGGTGATCGAGCTGGTGGCGGACGGCGTGCCGGCCGGGCTGGGGGCGCCGCTCTATGGCAAGCTGGATGCGGACATCGCCGCGGCCCTGATGAGCATAAACGCGGTGAAGGGCGTGGAGCTGGGGGACGGCTTCGCAGCGGCCGCGCTGACCGGCGAGGCAAACGCCGACGAGATGCGCATGGAGGACGGCCGGTTGCGCTTCGCCAGCAACCACGCCGGCGGCGTGCTCGGCGGCATCGCCACGGGCCAGCCGGTGGTGGCGCGTTTCGCTGTGAAACCCACGAGCTCCATTCTTACCCCGCGGCAGAGCGTGGATGCGTCAGGCCAGAACGTGGACGTCAGCACCCAAGGCCGGCATGACCCTTGCGTGGGCATACGCGCGGTGCCGGTGGGCGAGGCGATGCTTGCCTGCGTGCTTGCCGACCACCTGCTGCGCCACCGCGCACAATGCGGCTGAATTGCGGCATGGCGCAGGTCACGCCGCCCGTTTGCTGACAAAATTCTTAAATCACTGAAATGTTGCTGGGGAACGGCAGGGTGCATTCCCCATTGTCTTAGCCATGAACCCTCCGGTTAATACCGACCTCTCCGAAGCCCTGAACGCATTAGTTGACCGTATTGGCCGGCACGTGTGGCAAGCGCGGATGGCGGAGCTGAAACGTGGCTGCGGCCCGACTTACGCGGGCCGCGGCCTGTGCCAGCTCCACGCGCTGGAGCTAACGTTGGAGCGCCTGCGCCGTCCCGGCCGGAACACACCGCTGACCACGCTCGACAAGCGTATCGTCTCGTTGGCCGCCGAAGTGGTGGAGCTCGCCGAGCAACTGACGGCTGCCGGACGGAGGCGCCTGGAGGAGGCGCTCGCCGCGGCGATGCGCGGCGCCGGCAACCTGGTGCCGCTGTTCCACATGATGCGCACCGCCGGCCTGCAGCGCCGCCGCGGTTTCGACGTAGGCTTCGACGGCCTGAACGACGGCGCATCCTACGACCTGCTGCTAAACCGCCAGAACTGTGAGGCGGAGGTGGTCTGCGAGGTGGTCTCGGCGGAAGCCGGGCGTGACCTGCACCGCCGCGCCTGGTCCCAGCTCATGGACCGGGTGGACCCCGATCTGCAGACCTGGCTAGCCGCCCATCCTGGCCGCTATCTGCTGAAGATGACGCTGCCGAAAGGTCTGAAGGACACCGAGGACGGCAAGCCTCCAATGGCCGAGCTGCACCGCCGCATCACCCAGATGCTGTCCGAGCAGCGCCGCGCCGACCATGACGAGGCCGCGGTGCTACGGCTGGACCCGCTTATGCTGGCAGCCGCCCAGATGGGCGATCGCGGCGGCACGGAGACCGACCTGATGCCGCGGCTGCGGCGCGAGTTCGGGCCCGAGGCGCATCTGGCCGTCACCTCGGCGAGCGCCGGCGTGTTCGTGATGGCCGCTCGCGCCGGGCGCGAGGATGAGGTGGCGGGCGCGGTCCACCGCAGGATGGCGGAGATTGCACCCACCAGGCTCACCGGCACGCGGGCCGGCATCCTGGCGATGTTCATCGAGGACACCGACCGGCCGGAATGGCAGGCACTGCGCGCGCAGTTGCGCCTCGAAGGCGAGGCGCGGCACTTCATGACCAAGCCGGAAGCCAAATCCGTGGTCGCCGTCACCTGCGCGTCCAGGCTTGAGCTGCTGGGGCCCGACGAGGTCGAGGGCCAGCCCTCGGGCGAACTACGGTTCCGCAACCCCGGCCATCCGAACGCCAAGTTGCCGGCGCTGGCGCCCGCCGTAATGTCTTCGACCTGAAACCATGTTTCCAGAGCCACGTTTTCCGGTGGAAGACGTGGCCTGGAGTTTGGTGCGATGGACGACACGGACTACACCAGCAAGCTCGAAGAGTTGGAGTGCCTGCTGAACGACCCGGACGTGAACATGGAGCCGAGCCGGGTCTGGTCGCTGCTGGCGGAAGTCTCACAGCACGATCGGGCGGTGGCTTACGCGTGAGTGCCGCCTTCTGACAGGTAGCACGCCGCCCTGTCATGATAATCAACATTTGCAACGTTTGACGGCTTCAGGCCATACTGTGGCACCATAACGTTCGGATTTGAGGTCGATGGCTTGCTCTTGTCGCAATGCTGTCGCTTAACGGTAAGTGTTTAATCCGTTCATGGCGCGCTGGCCGCGCCTCGCGCGCGTGGAAGCCGCGGCGCTGTTTTCTTTTGCGACGATAACAGCAGGTCAATTTTCAACGCCACGTCGTCTGGCTATGGAAGTGGCCGCACGCCTGCAGGCGCCTGCTGTCGGGTGGATCCGAACGGTTCTCGAATGGCTGGCGCTGGGTGTGATGACCGCCATACCTTGCAGCGCCGTTCTGATCTCCGTAGGCGGCCTGCTGCTTGTTCGCAAAGGCTACCTGCTCCTCTCGCTTCTTGCCGCCACGTCCTGGGCCGCGTTAGCGTTTCTGCTTTGGCCGCTGGTCGCGCCACACGCTCCGGTGGACCTGTCAGGAAGCGCGGCCGCAGGTCTCGCGGCTGCAACCGCGCTGCTGCTGCATAGGCGGCCCATCGTCATCGGCGCGCGAGACCGCGGTTTCGTGAAAATGCGCCTGATGGCCGGGCGCGACGAGACGACCACGTGGCGCAGACCGAAACCCGCGTCCAAAGGTCTGGTGGCCGATGGCCAGCCGTGGGTGGCGCCGAACCCGCGTGGCCGCGCAGGCAGAACCGCCCGAAGCGCAGCCGTAGCCCGAAGCACGCTTCCCTGGGGCCTGGTCTTCGCGGTCGCCTACAACGCCTACGTCTATCGCAACCAGATACGCAGCCAAGTGGACATGCTGACTTCTGGTC
Organism: uncultured Acetobacteraceae bacterium; assembly: GCA_964247675.1. GTDB lineage: Bacteria > Pseudomonadota > Alphaproteobacteria > Acetobacterales > Acetobacteraceae > BOG-908. Next base: position 2,716 of record CAXTVW010000186.1, on the reverse strand, counting down.
TGGCCTCGGAACGACTTGCAGCGGCAGGCCCTGACGAGGCAATTGCGACGCGCGGCGGCGACGGCCGGTTCGTCTTCGACGTGCAAGCCGACGGCGTCGGCTTGCAAGCCGTATACGATCCGCAAGCAAGTTTTCTAACGCTGAGCGCAGAAACAGCGGACCGGCTTGGACTGTCTCGCCGCAACGGGAGCTTTTCCACGTTGACGCGGATCTCATCCGGCTTTGTTCACGTAACGCCCGCAACGATCGACACGATGACCGTCGGCAACATAACCGTGAGTCACTTGAGTGCCTATGTTGCAAGGAGCGGCGAGTTGTCGAGCAACATCCTGGGCCAGTCGTTCCTCACGCGCCTCTCGTCATACGTGATCTTGCAAGACCGCCTAGTCCTGAAGGGTCATTGAACAGCCTGGGCAGGAAGCGCTTCGGCACATCCCGCTGGAACCGGGTGCTGCAAATGCGAGGAGATAAAAGTTTTTTAGTCCTTTTTTTCAAAAAAGGACTGCTTGCTTAACTGCCCTTGAACGGCTCCGACGGCACCGCCTTGTGGCCGTTTATGTTCAGCGGCATCACCCGATAATACGCCGGCCCATCGGGCGGGGACGGATCCTGCCAGAAGCCGGGCACGTCCGTGGCGCAGCCGTCGCAGACGGTGGTCCATGTGCCAGGCGCGGACGGGTCGGGCGAGCGCTCCACGGTGTAGCTCGCCGCACCGGCGGAGCCACGCCAGGTGATCCGGCCGTGGTTCGCCGTCAGGATCTCCGGCTTCGGCGTCAGTTGGTAGGAGGGCGCCAGCGTCACGTCCACCATCGCGAAGTAGAAACGGCGCAGCGCGCGGCCGCGCTCTTCCATGGTCGCCAGATCCATGTCCGGCGTGGCCAATCCGGGGAAATACAGTGCGGCCAGGCCGGGGCCGGCAGGCGGCGGCGGGGGCAGGTAGCCGCCCTGGTCGGCGTGGCCCTGCAGGTTGCCGGTGAGCGCACCTTCCAGCAGACGGCCACGGACGATGTCCGCCAGCCACGCTTCAAGATCCGCCTCGCTATGCCAAAGCGCCGGCGACCAGCCGAAATCGTCCAGGACATAGGCGCGGCCGGCGGTGCTGACGGTTTCGACCTGGCGGGACAGCGCCGAGCGCACGGCCACCGGGTCACCTGTGATTGCAGGATTGTCACCGATAATGTCGACGCTCGGCGGCGCGTATAGCGATGTGGCCACGGCGTTCGCGGCGGCGGGGCCGATGTGGCCGGCGAACGCGCCGCTCTCGTAGAGGTGGCGAGTGTCGGCCGCTTTCACCATCTGGCCCGTGCGCTCCACCCAGGCGGACACGGCGTTCGCCTCGCCGGCCGCAGCGCAAGCGTCGCAATCCTCCCAGGCGAGGATGGCCGGGTCGTTGCCGTAAACCGCGCCGCTCAGGCTGTTGACGTGGGTCAAGATCGCACGCACGCGCGCTGCAAAGGCGGCCTGCATACGGGGATCGGTGAAAAAGCCGGACACCCCCGCTGGCGCCGGGGCGCCCGCCTTCGGTTTGGTGCTGGCACAGATCACGCCGGTGGCGCCCGCGGCGCCACAATCGGTGCCGGAATCGGCGAGCGGCAGGATCAGCTTCAGCCCCATGTCCCGCGCGGTCTCCAGGACCAGGTCGATCTGCGCGAACACGTCGGGGTTCATCTGGCCCGGAGACGGCTCCAGGCAGAGCTTGCAGCCGGCGGTGGACGCCAAGCCAGGCAGCCGGACCACCTCGGCGCCCAGCGCGCGTGCGGTGGCCAGCGCGTCACGCACCTCGAAGGGCGTGGGACGGCGAAGCTCGCCTTTGCCGTCCTGGCGCAGACCCAGCCAGATGATGTTGACCCCGCCGAAACGCATCGTGCGGCCTTGCAGAGTGAGCCCGCTGCCGGCGCGTTTGACGAAATCCCTCGGGTCCGGCTCGCTGGCCAGGGTGGCGTAGGTTTGCGCATGGGCGGCAGTGGAGAAAGCGAGAAGGAAGGCAAGCACCCCAAATTTGCCGGTGCCGCGCAGCTTCAGAATGCGCCGAAGCGGCTGCAGCAGCGTGAAAGCAAAAGTTTTTTGCTTCTTTTCAAAAAAGAAGGCCTTGCTTCCTTGCCGCATCAGGGCCGGCCGATGCTGTGATACCGGAACCCAGCCGCCTCCATGCTGGCCTTCTCATACATGTTGCGCAGGTCCACCACCACGTCGCCGCGCATCGCCTCGCGCAGCCGCTCCGGCGCGATGGCGCGGAACTCGTTCCATTCGGTCGCCACGACCAGCAGGTCCGCGCCTTTGGCAGCGTCCAGCGCGTCCGTGCAGTAGGTGACGCCCGGCGGCAGCATGGGGCGGGCCTGCTCCATGCCGGCAGGGTCGAAGGCGCGTATCTGGGCGCCGTCTTCGGCCAGGCGGCCGACGATCGGGACGCTCGGCGCGTCGCGCATGTCGTCGGTCTCCGGCTTGAACGTCAGGCCGAAGATCGCGACCGTCTTGCCGCGCACCGAGCCGCCGGCCGCCTGTATGACGCGCGCGCCCATGCCGGCCTTGCGTGCCTCGTTCACCGCCACAACCGCCTCGATCAGGCGGGAGGGCGCGCCGTGGTCCTGCGCGATCCGCACCATCGCCAGTGTGTCCTTCGGGAAGCAGGAGCCGCCGAACCCTGGGCCGGGGTGGAGGAATTTGCGGCCGATGCGGCCGTCCAGGCCGATGCCGCGCGCCACGTCGTGCACGTCGG
>CAXTVW010000185.1:0-6214 GCA_964247675.1 uncultured Acetobacteraceae bacterium | reverse complement strand
CTCAGCGTGCCGCATAGCGGGCCGCCGCCGGCGCCGTTCTTCGACATCATCGAGCACCTGTATCCGGACCGGTTCTTCTACATACGCTACTTCCAGGAAGAGGGCGTGGCGGAAGCCGAGTTCGAGGGGAGCGACTGGGAGCAGTCGCTCAAGCGCGTGTATTACTGGGCGGGCGGCGAGGGCGTGGGCAAGCGCACCGGGCGCCACGTGCCGCGCGACAGCACCATGCTGGGCAGCCTGGATGAGCCGCCGCCTGGCCCGCTCGGCTTCATGTCGGATGACGAGTTGCGTGCTTACGCGGCGGCGTTCCGGACGGGCGGTTTCCGCGGGCCGCTGAGCTGGTATCGCAACTTCCCGCAGAACGCGGCCGATGCGCGCGCCTATGGCGACAACATCATACGCCAGCCGGCCGGCTTCCTGGCCGGCGACCGCGAGATGGTGCTGCGCATGCTGCCGAACCAGCTGGAGAATTTGCGTCGCATGTGCGCCGATCTGCGCGTGGAGGTCAGCCTGCCGGGCGCCGGCCATTGGGTGCAGCAGGAGCGGCCGGCGGAGGTGAACGCCGCGCTGGTCGGCTTCCTGGATTCGGTGAGGGACCGCCTGTGAGCGCTGCATTGTCGCTGCCACGCCTGCCTGGTTTCCACGCGCCCTACGCGCCGGATGATGCGATGCTGGCCGAGCAGTTCCTGGCCGGCGCTACGCTGGCACCCGCCCGCGAGGCCCGCATCGACGGGGAGGCGCGCCGCCTGGTAACCGCCATACGCGCCAGCGCCAGCGGGATCGGCGGCATCGAGGCGCTACTGCGGGAGTATTCGCTCTCCACGCCGGAGGGCCTGGCGCTGATGGTGCTGGCCGAGGGCTTGCTGCGCGTGCCCGATGACGCCACGGCCGACCGGCTGATCGAGGACAAGTTGGGCCAGGGCGGTTTTGCGCAGGGGCCGGATACGCGGCCTGATTCGCTGCTGGTCTCCGCGTCCGCCTGGGCGCTGGGCCTTTCCGCGCGGTTGATAGGACCCGCGGACACGCCGGAGGGCATATTGCGCGGCGTGGTGCGGCGGCTTGGCCTGCCCACCGTGCGTGGCGCGCTGCGCCAGGCGATGCGGGTGATGGGCAACCACTTCGTGCTCGGCCAGACGATCGAGGAGGCGCTGGGCCGCGCCGGATCGCGCGCGGGGCGGGTGTTCCGCTACAGCTTCGACATGCTGGGCGAGGGTGCGCGCACCGCGGACGACGCGGCGCATTACCAGACCAGCTACGCCGACGCGATCGAGGCGATCGGCCGGGCTGCCGGCAACAAGCCGCTGCCGGACCGGCCTGGCATAAGCGTGAAATTGTCCGCGCTGCACCCGCGCTACGAGGCGGTGAGCCGCGCGCGCGTGATGGACGAGCTGGTGCCGCGCGTGCGCGAGCTGGCGCGTCGCGCGGCCATACACGGGCTGAACTTCACCGTGGACGCGGAGGAAGCCGATCGGCTGGAGCTGTCGCTGGACGTGATCGCCGCCGTGGCCGAGGACAGGCAGTTGTCCGGCTGGGACGGGTTCGGCCTGGCGGTGCAGGCGTATGGCAAGCGCGCGCGAGAGACGATCGAATGGGTGGGCGCGCTGGCCGAGACGCTGGACCGCCGCTTCATGGTGCGCCTGGTAAAAGGCGCTTATTGGGACACGGAGATCAAGCGCGCGCAGGAGCGCGGCCTGCCGGATTATCCGGTGTTCACGCGCAAGCCGATGACCGATCTCAGCTACATGGCCTGCGCCGAACGCCTGCTGGCGCAGCGGCCGCGCATCTATCCGCAATTCGCCACGCATAACGCGCTGACGGTTGCCAGCGTGATGGAGCGCGCGGGTAACACGGAAGGCTACGAGTTCCAGCGTTTGCACGGCATGGGCGACGCGCTCTACGCGTCTCTGCTGGAAGGTCATCCCGGCGTGGCGGTGCGCACATACGCGCCTGTCGGCGTGCACACGGATTTGCTGGCGTATCTCGTGCGGCGGTTGCTGGAGAACGGGGCAAACTCGTCGTTCGTATCCGTGGCCGCAGACGCGGATGTGCCGGTGGATATGCTGCTGCGCCGCCCCGCGGTGATCGTGGGCACGCCGGCGCGGGCACGCAATGCATCTTTGCCGTTGCCGGCCGCGCTTTTCGGGACCGGGCGGCGCAATTCCGCAGGCGTGGAATTCGGTGATGCTGCCGCGCTGGAGGCGCTGCTTGCCGAAGTGGTGCGTCATGAAGGGCCGGGCACCGCCGCCTCCGTGATAGACGGCGCGCTGCAGACTGGTGCCGCGCGTCCGGCGATCTGCCCCGTGGATGGTATGCGCGTGATCGGCGACGTCACCGACGCCACCTCGGCGCAGGCCGAACAGGCGATGAGCGCCGCAAAGGCCGGCTTCCGCGCGTGGTCCCACACGCTAGCGTCCGCGCGCGCCGACGCGCTGGAGCGCGGCGCCGACCTGCTGGAACAGCAGCGCGGCCGCCTGCTTGCGTTGCTTGCAGACGAGGGCGGCAAGACTCTCGATGACGGCGTGGCGGAGATACGCGAAGCGGTGGATTTCCTGCGCTATTACGCGGCGCAGGCGCGCACGCTTTACGGCGCAGGCGAGGTGCTGCCTGGGCCGACAGGCGAGCGCAACACTTTGCGCCATCGCGGCCGCGGCGTGTTCGTGTGCATTTCGCCGTGGAATTTCCCGCTCGCCATCTTTCTAGGCCAGGTCGGCGCGGCGCTGGCCGCGGGCAACGCGGTGGTTGCCAAACCTGCCGAGCAGACGCCGTTGGTTGCAGCAGAAGCGGTGCGCCTGCTGCACCAGGCTGGCATTCCAGGCAACGCACTTCACCTCGTCATCGGTGACGGCACGATCGGTGCGCAACTCGTGGCGCACAAGGATGTCGCCGGCGTGGCTTTTACCGGCTCCACGCAGGTCGCCTGGGCGATAAACCGTGCGCTTGCCGCGAAAGACGGCCCGATCGTGCCGCTGATCGCGGAGACCGGCGGCATAAACGCGATGATCGTGGATGCGACCGCGCTGCCCGAACAGGTGGTGGACGACGCGGTGTTGAGCGCGTTCCGCAGCGCCGGCCAGCGCTGCTCCGCGCTGCGCCTGATGTGCGTGCAGGAAGATGTGGCCGACCGCGTGTTCACCATGCTGGCCGGTGCCGCGCGCGAACTGAAACTCGGCGATCCGCGTGATCCCAGCACGCATATCGGCCCGGTGGTGGATGCCGAGGCACAGCGCCGCCTGCTGGACCATGTGGCAGCGATGCGCACTACAGCGCGCCTGCATTACGCCGGCGCGGCACCGGAGCGCGGCTTCTTCGTGGCGCCGCACATCTTCGAGCTAGACCACCCGCGCGACCTGGCGCAGGAGATCTTCGGCCCCGTGCTGCACGTGGTGCGCTATCGCGCGGCCGAGCAGGACGCGCTGCTGGACGCGATCGAGGCCACCGGCTACGGCCTCACGCTCGGCATACACACGCGCATAGATGCTGCGGCCGAACGCATCGCTGCGCGCTTGTCCACCGGCAACATCTACGTCAACCGCAACATGATCGGCGCCGTTGTGGGCACGCAACCATTCGGTGGTTCGGGTTTGTCGGGAACGGGCCCGAAGGCGGGAGGGCCGGATTACCTGCGCCGTTTCGGCGTGGAGCAGACGGTTTCTGTGAATACGGCGGCGGCTGGTGGGAACGCGGCGTTGCTGGCGGCGGAGGAGTAAGCAAGCCCTTCTTTCTGGAAGGAAGAGCAGAAGGCTTCTTGTTCGCTTTGGCTGGCATGCCATCCCTGCTTTTTACGGCTTCGCACTCAGGCGGTCTTGTAAGGGTCACGGAATCGTTGCTGGTCTTTATTCAGACCGGCGCGCACGTTGCGAGCTTAGTTATAGGAATTTCTTATGGGTGTGCATAAAGTCGGCTTTTTGATCAGTGTGATAGCCGGCTTTGCCTCTACGGCGCAGGCGCAAACAGTCGCACAGTATGTTTCTGCGAAAGTCTCTGGATCGCAGACAATCGACACGGCTGGTATTTTTGGTGCCCCAGGTGTTAACTTGTCAGGGAAGGTGATCACCATCTTCGCACAGTATCGGCCGGCAGATTTCGCCGTGGTTACGCCCTGTGGTCCTGGTTGCAGCCTGTATTTCAATAAATCCAACACTGCAACTGTGCCACAAACAACGCGGAATTTCTACGTTCCGAACTCCACTCTGATCGTGGTCAGTCTGAATGATCAGCACGTTGCTTTTGCACCGTCGATGCTTGGGTCCGTTGAAATTCTCAACAACACGTCTGGAGGGGATACGGGGAACTCGATCGGTATCGGTTCTGATTTCGTTAATTTTGCTCAGACCGAGACCTACCCCGGATGTCAGGTCAGCTTCGTCTACCCTTCGGCCGTCAGTTTCGGCAGTGCACTATCGCCTACCAACACGCCATCTGCTCAAGGCGGTAGTATTGCTTTCTTCAAACCGGCGTTACAGCCGGGCGGGCAGAAATTGTCTGAGACGCTTACCTTCACGGTGGATCAAGCGAAAAGATAATTGAAGTTCCGCATGCCACAAGGCGGGAACAGCACCGCAAGGTTGACGCGACTAGCATCTCACATCTTCTCCTGAAGGTGCGCATCGACCAGGCTACGCCAATTTCAAGGGAAAATCCTTGGGTCTGGCCAGGATAAGATTATGCACCAGGCGGATGCTGGCTGTTGAGCTGTCGGACACGTGGCAGGCCGAAATACGCCTTATCTCAAGGCGCGGCCTGCCACTTACCCATACATCCGACAGCACCCCAACCGCCGCAAGCACAGAACTTTAATCTTTTCTCAGCCATACGCGACGACAGGACAAAGCCGCTTTTTAACGCAGAACTTTTTTGCCTTATCAAGGCCAGCCTACATTCTCTTCTTTTCGTTCAAAAGCAGACCTTCACGGCGATGTCGCCAAAGCCCGTTCCAACATGCCCAGTCCTTCCTCCAGCACCGCGTCCTCCACCGTAAGCGGCACCAAAATCCGAATCACGTTGGAAAACACGCCACAGGACAACAGCACCAACCCGTGCTCCAGCGCGCGCGCGGTCACGAGCTTCGTCGCACTCGCATCCGGCTCCATGCCGCCGCGCTCCTTGAAGATCTCGAAACCGACCATCGCACCTGGCCCGCGTATCGCACCGATCGGCACGGTGTCGTTGCGCTGTGCCATCTCGGCCACGCGCGCCTTGATGCGCGCGCCGATCACATCTGCCCGCGCCAGCAATCCCTCGTCGCGGATGACGTCCAGCACAGCCAGCGCCGCTGCACACGCGATCGGATTGCCGGCGTAGGTTCCGCCAAGCCCGCCGGGTTCGGCTGCCTGCATCACCGCCTCGCGTCCGATCACGCCGGACAACGGAAACCCGCCTGCCAGCGACTTCGCAACAGTCACCATGTCCGGCTGCACGCCGGAATGCTCGATGCCGAACATCCTGCCTGTGCGCGCAAACCCGCTCTGCACCTCGTCGGCAATCAGCAATATCCCGTGCTGGTCGCAGATCTTCCGCAGCGCCTCGAGCAACTCTACGGGCGCCTCGTAGAACCCGCCTTCGCCCTGCACCGGCTCGATGATGATCGCCGCCACACGGCTGGGCTCGATGTCCGCGCGGAACAGGAACTCCAGTGCCTTCAGCGTATCCGCCACCGTCGTCCCGTGATGCGCCACCGGGAACGGCACATGATATATCTCGGCAGGAAACGGTCCGAACCCGCGCTTGTAGGGCAACGTCTTGCCGGTCATCGCACTCGTCATGATCGTGCGGCCGTGGAAGCTGCCGGAGAACGCGATGATACCGCTGCGCCCCGTCGCCACCCGCGCGATCTTCACCGCGTTTTCCACCGCCTCGGCGCCTGTGGTGAAGAAGATCGTCCGAGCCGGCCCGGCAAACGGCGCCAGCGCGTTCAGGCGCTCCGCCAGCTCCACATAGGGCTCATAGGCCAGCACCTGCACGCAGGTGTGCGTGAACCGGCTCATCTGCTCGGTGGCCGCCGCAATCACCCGCGGATGGCAGTGCCCTGTGTTGAGCACCGCAATGCCGCCGGCAAAATCGACGTAGCGCCTGCCTTCGACGTCCCAGATTTCGCTGTTCTTGGCATGATGCGCGTATACCGACGTCGCGTGGCCCAGTGCGCGCGGTATCGCGGCGTTTCGGCGCGCCAGTAGATCGATGTTTCCCACGCGGACAGGCTCCTCAGAAAGCAAGC
>CAXTVW010000184.1:0-6230 GCA_964247675.1 uncultured Acetobacteraceae bacterium | reverse complement strand
CTTCCTTACTTGCTTAAAGGCCTAAGATGACCCAAGCCGCCGAAATCGCCCGCCGGCGCACCTTCGCCATCATCTCCCACCCCGACGCCGGCAAGACCACGCTCACCGAGCGCCTGCTGCGCGCCGGCGGCGCCATACAGCTTGCCGGCAACGTGCGCGCGAAGGGCGAGCGGCGGCGCACGCGTTCGGACTGGATGGGCATCGAGCGCGAGCGCGGCATCTCGGTCGTAACGTCGGTGATGACGTTCGAGTATGCCGACTGCATCTACAACCTTCTCGACACGCCGGGGCACGAGGATTTCTCCGAGGATACCTATCGCACGCTGACGGCGGTGGATTCCGCGGTGATGGTGATAGACGCGGCGAAAGGAATCGAGGCGCGGACGCGCAAGCTGTTCGAGATCTGCCGGCTGCGCGACATTCCGATCATCACTTTCGTCAACAAGATGGATCGCGAGGCGCGCGATCCGTTCGAGCTGCTGGACGAGGTGGCGAGCACGCTGGCGCTGGACACCTCGCCGGCCACCTGGCCGGTGGGGCGCGCGGCGGAGTTTGCCGGCACGTACGATCTGCACACGCGGGATCTGCGGCTGACGTCCGACCTGCCGCAATCCGACAAGCGGCTGCAGGCGCTGGGCGACGAGCTGGACCTGGTGCGCGCGGCGTTGCCGGAATGGGACCGCGACAGTTTCAACGCCGGCGCGCTGACGCCGGTGTATTTCGGCAGCGCGATGAAGGAGATCGGCGTGCTCGATCTGCTGGACGCGCTGGCGCGGTTCGGGCCGCCGCCGCGCGCGCAGGTGGCCGACACGCGCACGGTGCAGGCCGACGAGGATAGCCTCACCGCGCTGGTGTTCAAGATACAGGCGAATATGGACCCGAACCACCGCGACCGCATGGCGTTCGCGCGCATCTGCTCCGGCCGGCTGGAGCGCGGGATGAAGTTGCGCCAGGTGCGCACCGGCAAGCTGATCCCGCTGAACGCGCCGCAATTCTTCTTTGCGCGCGACAGGCAATTGGCCGAGGAAGCGTTCGCGGGGGACGTGGTGGGCATTCCCAACCACGGCACGCTGCGCATCGGCGACACGCTCACCCAGGACGAGGATCTGCAGTTCCTCGGCGTGCCGAGTTTCGCGCCGGAAATCCTGCGCCGCGTGCGGCTGGATGACGCGATGAAGGCGAAGAAACTGCGCCAGGCGTTGCAGGAGCTGGCGGAGGAAGGCGTGGTGCAGCTTTTCCGGCCGCAGGATGGCAGCCAGCCGATCGTGGGCGTGGTCGGCACGCTGCAGCTCGATGTGCTGCAGGCGCGGCTGGCTGGCGAATATGGCGTAGGCATCGGGTTCGAGCCCACGCCTTATAACCTGGCGCGCTGGGTATCAGGAGACCGTCTGCTGCTGGCCAAGTTCGCGCAGGATCAGCGCACGCAGATGGCCGATGACGTGGACGGCGATCCGGTGTTCCTGGCAACGTCGGCGTTCACGCTGCGGCGGACGTTGGAGCAGAACGCTTCGCTGAGCTTTAAGGACATCAAGGACCACAAGGATCGGGCTTTGGCGTGATTAAGGAAGCAAGGCCTTCTTTTTCGAGAAAAAGAAGCAAAAAGCTTTTATCTGCGCTGTCGCCGTGCGTTGAAGCGCGCGTATCCGCGAAGCGCGCCCTGTACAGATAAAAGTTTTTTGGTTCTTTTTTTCAAAAAAGAACTGCTTCCTTGCTTTTAGGTCTAAACGCGAAACACATACGTAGACCCAGCCGCACGTTCGATATCCGGCGGAAACGCCGCATGCTTGTCCGCATAATAGTGCGCGCGGTGGTCGCCGGCGGACGCCAGGTTATACGTCAGGTACAGAAGCCGGCGCGGCTGGTCGGTGAAATTCGGTTTGGACGCGTGCGGCGCGTAGCTGTCGAAGAACATCACGTCGCCGGGCAGGGTCGGTATCGCCTGCAGCGCCAGCGCGGACTCGTCGAGTGGGTTCCACTCCTCGCCGATCAGCCCTTCGCGGTGGCGGCCGGCGACCATTTCCAGGCAGCCGTTCTCCAGCGTGGCGGCGTCTATGGTGACCAGCGCGGTGACGAAGAGCTCGGCGTATTTTCCCCAACCGGCCTGCTGGTCCTGGTGCGCCTTGAAGCCGGGCCCGCCCGGCATCTTGAAGTTTATCTTGTCCTTGAACAGCACCACGGGGCCGCCCATCAGGGCGGCCGTCCAGCGCTGCAGGCTGCCGTGGCGCACCAGGTCGCCCAATTCCGCGTGCGTGGGGCAGAAATTTTCGATGCGCTGGATCACGCGCTTGCCTGGCTCGGTGAGGCTGTCCTCGTGATAGACCCAGTGCTGCCCTGGCATCTCGGGCGCGTGCTGCAGTTCTTCCGTCCATCGGAGCATTTCGGCCATCTGCTGCGGATTGAAGAATTGCCGCACCAGCAGGAAGCCGTCCTCCTGCATCCTTGCGATCTCCTGCGCGGTCGGCTGCCTGGACGCGGCCTCGCTTGCATCCATCAAGGCCGCGCTCACGCCGCGAGCTCCGGCAGCAGCGCATTTCCGCGTGTGACGTCCTCGGGAAAGTCTATCTCGGTCCAAGGCAGCATGCTGATGTCCTCGAAGCCGAAACGGTGTGGTTCGCTGGCCTGGATCATGTCGCGTATGGGCTCCTCATATTCCATCGATCGCCGTCCGGTGGTGACGTAGGTCTCGGCACGGTCCGCCAACTCGCGCGCGGTGTCCGGCGAAAAACGAAAGAAGCCCACCGACTCGCCGTGCCAGTCATGCGGCTCGGTGGGGACCTTGCGGAAATCCACGATCGTGTCTCCGCGCACGCAAAGCTTCACCGGCTCGTCGCCGGGTTCGATGTTGCGGTCCAGCAGAAGGCAGTCGGCGTGCCTGCTCCGAACCAGCCGCGCCAGCATGCGGTGATCGTACAGCACGTCTGCATCCATCAGCAGGACCGGCCGTGTGCACCGCAGCATGTCGCGCGCGGTCCAGAGCGACACCACGCTGCCTTCCCTGTAGTCCGGATTCTCGATTGTGGTGACATCCAGCCCGGTGTCTGTCGCGGCCAGCGCATCCCTGACTTGCGCGGCACAATGGCCGACGACAATCGTCAGGCTGGACACGCCGGCCTGCGCGAGCAGGGCAAGGTGGCGGCGCAACAGGCTGCGTCCGTCGAACTCCAGCAATATCTTGGGCTTCGGCGTGCCGTCGGCGGCCTCGATACCGAGCCTGCGGCCGATGCCCGCCGCCAGCATGATGGCGTGTATCCCTTCCGCGACAGGTAGGGTTGCCGTCGTCCGTCCGTCATTGAAATGCATTGTAACGCCTCAGGGCGAGGATTATGTACGAGAGATGACCGCTCGGTCAAACCGCAGCCATACCGAGACATATCGAATTGCCCGATCAAGCACCGCTGAACCGTACGTATCTTCGCGGGCTGTCCCGCCCGGCCGAGCTCCGGTCGCTGCTTTTCTCCCCCGGCCTGTCTTTCCTGATGGAAGCGCATAGCGGACTTTCCGCCAAGATCGTCGAGGAGGCGGGCTTCGCCGGTATCTGGGCCTCCGGCCTGTCGATCTCGGCATCGCTGGGGTTGCGCGACAATAACGAGGCATCCTGGACGCAGGTGCTCGACGTGCTGGAGTTCATGGCGGACGCCAGCTCGCTGCCGATACTTGTCGATGGCGACACGGGATACGGCAATTTCAACAACGTCCGCCGCCTGGTGCGCAAACTTGGCGAACGCGGCATCGCCGGCGTCTGCCTGGAAGACAAGCTGTTTCCCAAGACGAATTCCTTCCTGGGCGAGCGCCAGTTGCTGGCCGATACCGAAGAGTTCTGCGGCCGCATACGCGCAGGCAAGGATTCGCAGACCGACGGCAATTTCTGCATAGTGGCACGCACGGAATCCTTGATCTCCGGCCATCCGATGGACGAGGCGCTGCGCCGCGCCGAAGCCTATCACGCGGCCGGTGCGGATGCGGTGCTCGTGCATTCCAAGCGCAGCGATTTCAGCGAGATCGCCGGCTTCATGAAAAGCTGGGACGGGCGCTGCCCGATCGTGATCGTGCCAACGATGTATTATGCCACGCCCACCGCCACGCTGCGTGAAGCGGGCATCTCCACCGTCATCTGGGCCAACCACCTGGTGCGGTCCTCTATCACCGCGATGCGCGAGACGGCGCGCCGGATCGCGCAGACCGAGTCGCTGATGGAAGTCGAGGACCGCGTCACCAGCGTGCGCGACATCTTCCGGCTGACCGGCAACGACGAGCTGGAAGAGGCCTCGCTGCGCTACTTGCCGGCCAGCCGCCACGTCCAGGGCGTGGTGCTGGCCGCCTCCCGCGGAAGTGCCTTGGGCGAGGTCACTGCCAGCCTGCCGAAATGCCTGGTGGACATCCGCGGCAGGCCGCTGCTGCATCGGCTCCTCGAGACGCTGGGCGCCGGCGGCGTGCACGACGTGACGGTGGTGCGCGGCTACGCCAGCGAGGCGATCGTGCCCGACGGCTTCGGCGTGGTGGACAACGCGGCCTACGCCGAGACCGGCGAGGCGGCCTCGCTCGCCTGCGCCATGCCGCGCCTGCAGGGCGAGGTGGTGGTGTCCTACGGTGACGTGCTGTTCCGGCGCTACGTGCTGGAAGGCCTGCTCGCCTCGCCGGCGGACATAACCGTGGTGGTCGATTCGTCGCTGCGCGGCGACGCAAACCCGGCCGATCTGGTGTCCGCCGACCGTCGCAACACCGCCGCCTACCTGGACGACGCGCCGGCGCGCCTGACCGGCGTGGCCGTAGCGCGCGACCAGGCGGCCGGCGAGTGGATCGGCCTGATGCACAGCAGCGCGCGCGGCACGGAGATGCTGCGGGCGGAGCTGGCGGCGATGCAGGCGGACGGCACGCTGCAACAGGCCGACCTGCTGGCGGTGCTCGCCCGGCTGAACACGCACTGCGCGGTGGCGGTGCACTACATCGCCGGCCACTGGCTGGACGTGGACACGCTGACGGACCTGGCAGACGCGCGGAACTTCCCCTGATGCTGCAGGCGGGCGCGGTCCTGCAGGCGGCAGGCGCGTCAGGGTTCAGCTTCTACACCGGCGTGCCGTGCAGCTTCCTCACCCCGCTGATCAACCGCGTGGCCAGCGACCGGTCGCTGCAGTACGTGGCCGCAGCCAGCGAAGGCGAGGCGGTGGCCATCGCCGCCGGCGCGTGGCTCGCCGGCCGGCAGACCGTGGTGATGTGCCAGAACTCCGGCTTGGGCAACGCGGTCAACCCGCTGACCTCGCTCAACGCCCCGTTCCGCATCCCCACCTTGCTCATCGTCACCTGGCGCGGCCAGCCCGGCCTGGCGGACGAGCCGCAGCACGCGCTTATGGGCGAGATCACCCAGGACCTGCTGGCCATCATGCGTCTCGGCCAGGCCCCGTTCCCGCAAACCGAAGCCGCACTCGGCCCCGGCTTCGCCCATGCCCACGCAGAGATGGACCGGACCAGCCTGCCGTTCGCCCTTGTCATGCACAAGGGCGACCTGGCCGACGAGGCGCTCGACGAACCGCCCCGCCCGCTGCCGCCGCCCGGCAGCCGCACCGACCTTTGCGAGCACGGCCCACGCCCGGCCAGGGCCGCCATACTGGAACGCCTGCTGGCTCTGGTCCCCGCTGACGCACCGATCATCGCCACCACCGGCAAGACCGGCCGCGAACTGTTCACCCTGCAGGACCGCGCGCAGCACCTCTACCAGGTGGGCTCGATGGGTGGCGCCGCCCCGATGGCCCTGGGCCTGGCGCTGGCCACCGGCCGCCGCACGATCGTGCTGGACGGCGACGGCGCCGCGCTGATGAAACTTGGCGCCATGGCCACCATCGGCGCCTACCAGCCGCCCGCCCTGCTGCACGTGCTGCTGGATAACGGCGTGCACGATTCTACCGGCGGCCAGGCGACCGTCTCCGCCAGCGTCGATTTCGCCGGCGTGGCGCTGTCCTGCGGCTATGCGCACGCTTTCAGTTGTGATACCGAAACGGGTTTTGCTGCCGCGTTCGCCGCGGCGCTTGCCGCGTCAGGCCCGGTCCTGCTGCATGTGCGCATACAGCCGGGCTCGATGGCGAAGCTTGGGCGGCCGACGGTGGCGCCGCATGAGGTGGCGCGGCGGTTCCGGGATTTCGTGCTGGCGGCGGCTTGAGTGGAAGGAAGCAAGGAAGGCCTTCTTTTTCGAGAAAAAGAAGCAAAAAGCTTTTTCCTGGGCTGTCGCGGAACGATGA
>CAXTVW010000183.1:0-6296 GCA_964247675.1 uncultured Acetobacteraceae bacterium | reverse complement strand
GCCGCCCCAGGCGCCCACAACGGCAACAACCGCCTCAGCAACTTCCCCGCATAAACCCGCTTGGTCGGCCCAAGCGCGTCCGTCGTCCACTCCGCCCCTTCGATGTCGTCCGCACTGACGAACGTAGGCTCCCCGCCCATCGTCAACCGAACCGCACCCGCTTCCAGCGCCCGGTCCACCCGCGCGCCCGCCGCCAGGATCGCCGCCCACTGCGCCTCGCTATACGGCTTCGTCACCCGCGGGCTTTCGGCCACCCGGGTCACCTTCATCTCGTAGCCGAACGCCACCTCCGCCATCTCGACGCCGCCGCTGATCGGCGCCGCCGACAACGGATCGGGGCTCGCCGCCAGCGGAATATGTCCCTCGCCCGTCAACAATCCGGACGTCGCATCCAGCCCGATCCACCCCGCCCCAGGCAGATACACCTCCGCCCACGCATGCAAATCCGTAAAGTCCGACGTAGGCCCCGCTGGCCCAACCAGCGGCACCTCGTCGGCCACCAGCTGGATCAGGTACCCGGACACGAACCGCGCCGCGAACCCCAGATGCCGCAGCACATGCACCAGCAGCCACGCGCTGTCCCGGCAGGACCCCCGCCCCTCGGTCAGCGTCTCCTCCGGCGACCAGGTCCCCGGCTCCATGCGTACAATATAGGCAACCAGCCCCTGCACCAGCTGGTTCAACCCCACCAGCTTGTCGATCGTCCGCACGCTGTCGCGCGGTATTCCCGCCAGCAGCGCGTTCAGCTTAGGCCCTGGCGCGATCAACCGCCGGAACGGTGCCAGCTCCTGCTCCAGCACCGGATCGTAGCCGAACGGCCAAACCTCCGCCTCCGGCTCCAGGAAGAAGTCGAACGGATTGATCGTCGCCATGTCGGCCACCAGATCGACCGTCACCGAAAACCGCCGCGTCCGCTCCGGCACCACCACGCGGGCCAGGAAATTGCCCTGCGGGTCCTGCTGCCAGTTCAGGAAGTGCCCCTCCGGCTCGATACGCAGCGAATAACTCAGGATCGGCGTGCGCGCATGCGGCGCCGGACGCAGGCGTATCGTCTGCGGTCCCAGCGCCACCGGCCGGTCATAGTCATACGAAGTGCGGTGTGTCAGCGCGACGTGCAGGGTCATGCGCCCGCTGTTAGCAAGAACCGAGCCTTTAGGACAGCAAGGAAGAACAGCCTTCTTTTTTGAAAAAAAGAAGCAAAAAACTTTTGGTCCGCTGTCGCGCGCGCCTCCTTCAGCCGCCGACAGGGAGCAAAGTTTTTTGGTTCTTTTTTTCAAAAAAGAACGCTTCCTTCCTTGCCTGCGTTCGTTCCCCAAACCACCCGGACACCTAGATGCGCCTCTTCAAATGCCCGTCCTGCAGCAACATGCTCTACTTCGAAAACATCCGCTGCGAGAACTGCCACCACAAGCTGGGCTATGACCCCACCACCTCCTGCATGCGCGCCCTGGAACAGAACGGCGAACTCTGGGGCGATTCCGACGGCCAATGGCGCTTCTGCGCCAATGCCGGCCAGGACGCCTGCAACTGGCTCATCGCCGCAGACAGCCCGACCCCCTACTGCGCCGCCTGCCGCCACAACCACGTCATCCCGGACATCTCGATCCCGCAAAACCTCGCCCGCTGGCGCGCGCTCGAAGCCGCCAAGCACCGCCTGATCTACACCCTCATACGCCTGGGCCTGCCGCTCGCCGACCGCACCGAAGACCCCACCCACGGCCTCGCCTTCGACTTCCCCGCCGAAACCACAGCCCAACCCCACGTGCTCACCGGCCACGATGACGGCCTGATCACCATCGCGCTCAAGGAAGGCGACGACGCCGAACGCGAACGCATGCGCGAACAGATGGGCGAAGTCTACCGCACACCCTTAGGCCACTTCCGCCACGAAGTCGGCCACCATTACTGGGACCTCCTCGTCCGCGGCACACCCGCGCTCGAACCCTTCCGCGCCATGTTCGGCGACGAACGCGCCGACTACGCCCAGGCCCTGAAAACCCATTACGAGACCGCGCACAAACCCGGCTGGGAAAACTACTTCGTCAGCGTCTACGCAACCTCGCATCCCTGGGAAGACTTCGCCGAAACCTGGGCCCACTACCTGCACATCATAGACACGCTGGAAATGGCCGCTGCCTTCGGCGTCAGCATCCATCCCAAACTCTCGCGTGATCCTGTCCTGCAAACCGACATAAGTTTCGACCCCTACCGCGAGACCGAAATGTCCACCATCGTCGACGCCTGGCTACCTCTCGCGTTTGCCGTCAACAGCCTGAACCGCTCCATGGGCCACGCAGACCTGTACCCCTTCGTCCTCTCCCCCACCATCATCGAAAAACTCGCCTTCATCCACAACCTGATCCACGGCCGCGCAGTCGGCCTGGCTGCGGCAGCGTAAAGGGAGAAAGAAAGCAAGGCCTTCTTTTTTGAAAAAACGAAGCAAAAAACTTTTGCCGCTGTTCGTTTGCACAACGATTTGCCACAGTTGGAAATTATCGTTTTTGCATAATTGGTTTGAATGCTGCGGACTGGCACAGAGCATTGTCACGTGCGGCTTAGATCAGCGCCAAGTCAGCGCGTGAGCCGATGCTCAGGCATCTGGCTGATTGTCAGCCCGCATCTGCTGAATCTTCGTTGCTTCAGACCGGGCGCGTGAATTGCGCGCGCCGATCGGAAGCGAGCGAACTACAGGTGGTCGCCGAGCCACTTGGTGACGAACGGCTCGGCGCCGGTCGCGGTGTAGTCGCCGCGATAGGTGAGCGTGCCGGACGGGTCGAGTGCCAGGCTCTGCGGCTGCCCCGGCACGTACGAGCAAACATAGGTCTTGATCTTGGCCGCAATCGCCGCCTTGTTCGCCGCCTGCCCGGCGCCAGCATCAGGGCCGCACATGCGGGCGATAGCATCGAGCGGCCGGGCGCACCAGGCGGCCGGACCCTCCGTGCCCGGCACGCTTTTCTCCATCGCATCGGCGGCCATGAAGCTCTGCCAGTCGATCTTGGACGTCACGCTGGTGCCGCAATTGCCGTTGATCGTCTGCGGTCCGGTGAGGCTCAGGTCCAGTTTCTGTTGCTGCTCGGTCATAACCTGCTTCTGGTGCAACGTTTGCGCCTTGGTGCTAGTACCGGACCAGGCCGAGGCCATGAGTGCCGTGATCATCACAAGCTGCGTACGCATGTCGGTGTCTCTCTCAGTTCAGCGATGCATGGTGGAGCGAACCTCGATATGTCGCAAGCCGCGTAGCTACTCCACTCACGATGCAAGCCACGCGGCCGGTCGGGTTGTTTCAACATCGCCATGCTGAACTGCAGCTTCATCTACCACTTTGGCGGTGTATTTCAGGATCTGCTCGCAAAGGATGTGAAGTTGTCCTATCTACCGCTAACCCAAACCTACGCGGCAAAGTCTCGCAACGTTCCACTTCTGGGCATTTGCCTCATACCGAGCAATCTCTTCGCGTAGTGTCGCCATTGCTTGCTCCGAACTGAGCAGGTTTTCCCTGAGATCAATAAAGCTTTCGACACGCCGCACTCTGCCGGTAAAGCTGTGAAGCTCACGAGGCTGCGTCTCATCTGAATACACGACGTCGACCAGGATGTCCCTGAACGCATCGTACACAAATCCCCTCAGCACGTATTTCACGTCACGCGGGCACTGAACAATCAGAAGACGGCATCGGAACGCAGGTCGAGGCTGTCATCTGCCATTGCGCCGGTCACCAAGGTCTTGACGTCCTCCTGCACAAAAACCGGCAGCGGCAACAGCGCGACAGCCGGCAAGTCCCGCTGCGGGCTGCGCTTTAACAGGTGCAAACACGTAACGGCTCAAGGCGCAGAGAACGAAGGCAATACACCCTGTTACGCAACAGCCGACGCGATACCTCGCCCGGCACGCCAATTCGGTTGCCACCGGACGACCGTAATAGCCGCCCCGGCTACGCCACGGTGCCGCGTCCGATACCCACCCGGACCGTACCCGCGCCGCCGCAACCGGCAAAAACGCGCAACCGGCCGCACCCTATCCCGCCAGCCAAGGCAATCTCGTCTTCCCCCCGCAACAATCGGGTGCGAAGCTGCCGCTCATGCACGCCCTGCAGATCGCCAATTTGCGCAAAACCTTCGCCAGGCCGGCGGTGGACGGCCTCAGCCTCACCATCGCCCCAGGCGAGTTCTTCGCCCTCCTCGGCCCAAACGGCGCCGGCAAGACCACGACCCTGCGCATGGTCGCCGGCCTGCTCCGCCCGGATGCAGGCAGCATCAGCATCTTCGGCGTCGATGCCCTCGCCCACAAAACCGAAGCCAAACGCCTGGTCGCCTGGCTCCCCGAGGAACCCCTGCTCTACGAACTCCTAACCCCGCTGGAATACCTGGAATTCGTGGCCGGCCTGTGGAACGTGGAACCCACGCTCGCCCGCCGCCGCGCCCAGGAACTCCTGGAGTGGCTAGGCCTGTGGTCCGTCCGCCATGACCGCTGCGCCGGCTTCTCCCGCGGCATGCGCCAGAAAACCGTCCTCGCCGGCGCCCTCATCCACGACCCCAAGCTCCTCATCCTGGACGAACCCCTCACCGGCCTGGACGCCTCGGCCGCGCGCGACGTCAAGGACCTGCTCACCGCCCGCGTCGCCGCCGGCGCCAGCATCGTGCTCACCACCCACATACTCGAGGTGGCCGAGCGCCTCGCCGATCGCATCGGCATTATCGCGGCAGGGCGCCTGGTCGCCCTGGGCTCGCTGGCCGACCTGCGTGCCACCGCCACTACCGCCACACACCGCGAATCCCTCGAAGAAATCTTTCTTCGCCTGACCGGCGCCTCGCCCTCCATCGCCACCGCGCTGGCATGACGGCAGCCGCCGCCAGGCCCGGCCAGCTCGGCCTCCTGCTGCGCCACGAACTGCGCCTGATCTGGCGCGGCAGCCCGTTCGGCGGTCGCCATGGCCTGGCGCTCATGCTCATCCTGGCCGTGCTGCTGCATTTTGTCGGCTACGGTCTGGCCCTGGGGTTCGCGCATACCCAGCTCGCCCCCGCCGACCAGCTCCTCGGCGCCATGCTGGCTTTGCTGTTCGTCGGCGGGCTGATGCTCAGCCAGGCCGTCCAGCGCGCCAGCGAGCTGCTGGATGACCGCACGGATCTGGGGTGGCTGCTCTCCACCCCCGTCCCGCCGCGCCATATCCTCACCGTACGCCTGCTGGCGGTCGCGGGCTCCGTCTCGCTGTACTGGCTGCTGCTGCTGGTTCCCCTGGCAAATGGCATGCTGCTGCTCGGCCGGCGGGACCTGCTGGGAATCTACCCGATGCTCGCGGTTCTGGCGCTGCTGGTCACCTGCGCCGGCTTCGCGGTCACCTTCGGCCTGCTCCGCCTCATCAACGTGCGCCGCACCCGCGCCATGGCAAACGCGCTCGCCACGCTGATCGGCGCCACCGTGTTCCTGGCCGGCCAGTCGCGCTCCCTGCTGCCGCCCGGCATGAGCGACCGTTTCTGGCATTCCTTCACGCCCACCACCGCCGCGGCCGCGGGTGTTGCCTGGATGCCGGCGCGCGCCTTGCTCGGCGCGCCGGTGCCCATCCTCGTGCTGTTCGTGCTGGCAATCGGCGCAGCCTCCGCCACCGCCTGGGCCCTGCAGCTCTGGTTCGCCGCGGGAGCGCAGGCCGTTGTGGCTGGTGCAACCGGCCACGCGGCGTCGTTACAGGCGGACAAGCGGCGCTTCCGCACCGGCCCCAACGCCGCATTGCTCGCCAAGGAGCTGCTTTTGCTGCGCCGCTACCCCGGGCTGACGGGATTGGCCGCCTATTACCTGATCTACCTGGTCCCGGCCGTGGTCACCATCTGGCGCAGCACCGGCGGCGGCGCGGACGCCCGCCTGCTCGGCGCCGCCCCCGTGCTTAGCGCCGGCGAGCTGGCACGCCTGTTCGTCTCCGTCACCATGATGGGCGACGAGGCCTCCGAGCTGGTGCGTACCGCGCCCGTCAGCGGCTGGGCGGTGGACCGCGCCAAACTTTCCGCGGCGGCCCTGGGCGTGGCGCTTATCCTGGCAGTGCCAGTGGGAGGCCTGGCGGTAAGCTTGCCGGACGCGATCCCGGCGATGGCGGCGGGCATCTGCGGCAATGTCGGGTGCAACCTGATGCTCGGGCTGTGGCGGCCGGCACCGATCCGCCGCACGGATTTACGGCGAAACCACAAGGGCTGGGGCGGGCTGGTGAACGTGGCCGGCTTCGTCTTCAGCGCGTGCTGGTCGGTGGCCGCGTGGCAGATGCTGCGCGGGAGCTGGTGGGCGGTGCCGCCGGTGTGTTTTGCGCTGGTGGG
>CAXTVW010000182.1:5132-6324 GCA_964247675.1 uncultured Acetobacteraceae bacterium | reverse complement strand
CCGGTCTCGACCGTCAACGGCACGCTAAGCGAAGCCGCCGACTCCATCACATGCTTCGCCAAAGCGGCCAGCGTCTCGGCCTCCGCGTCAGGTGCCTCGAACAGCAACTCGTCATGCACGGTCAGCAATAACCGCGAGCGCAGGCCGGCTTCGCGCAGGGCGCCAGGCAGCCGCACCATGGCGCGTTTCATCACGTCCGCGGCGCCGCCCTGTAGCGGGGCGTTGATGGCCTGGCGTTCGGCGCCGGCGCGGCGGGCCATGTTGCGGTCGGCGATGCCCTGGATCGTGCAGCGGCGGCCGAAGGGGGTGGTGACGTAGCCGTGGATGCGGGCCTCTTCCTTGGTGCGTTCCATGTAGGCGCGTATGCCGGGGTAGCGTTCGAAATAGGCGGCGATGTAGCTGCCTGCTTCGCCCGCTTCGATGCCGAGCTGGCGGGCAAGGCCGAAGGCGCTGATGCCGTAGATGATGCCGAAATTGATCGCTTTGGCGCGGCTGCGGGTGACGCGATCCATCTTGTCCAGCGGGATGCCGAAGACTTCGCTGGCGGTGCGGGCGTGGATGTCCTGGCCGGTGGAGAAGGCTTCCTTCAGGGCGGGGATATCGGCCACGTGGGCGAGCAGGCGCAGTTCGATCTGGCTGTAGTCGGCGCTGACCAGTTTGTGGCCGGGCTCGGAGACAAAGGCGCGGCGTATGCGGCCGCCTTCCTCGGTGCGTATGGGGATGTTCTGCAAATTGGGGTCGTTGCTGGAGAGGCGGCCGGTGCTGGTGGCGGCCATGGCGTAGCTGGTGTGCACGCGGCCGGTGGCGGGGTTTATCTCTTCGACCAGGGCGTCGGCATAGGTGGATTTCAGCTTGCTAAGCTGGCGCCACTCCAGGACGCGGCCGGGGAGTTCGTGGCCTAGGTCGGCGAGCGTTTGCAGGACGTTGGCGTCGGTGACCCACTGGCCGCTGGCGCTGCGTTTGCCGCCTGGCATGCCTTGTTCGTCAAACAGGACTTCGCCGAGTTGTTTCGGGCTGCCCAGGCCGAAGGGGTGGCCGGCCAGATGGTGGGATTTTTCCTCGATGGCGGCCATGCGGCCGGCGAAATCGGCCGACAGGCGGCGGAGTTCGGCTTCGTCCACGCGTATGCCGGCGGCTTCGGCGTCGGCGAGGACGGGGATGAGGCGGCGTTCCATCTGCTCGTAGAGGCCTA
>CAXTVW010000182.1:0-5032 GCA_964247675.1 uncultured Acetobacteraceae bacterium | reverse complement strand
AGTTCGTCCACCGGGAGGGGGATGTAGCAGGCGCGGCCGGGCGCGGTGGCCAGGCCAATGCCGAGCAGGCGGGCGCGCCATGGCCTGGGGTCGAGATCGGTCTGGACGTGCAGGGCGACGCGGCGCATGCGGATGGCTTCGGCGATCCAGGCGGTGAGGGCTTCCTCGCTGGCGACCACGTCATACGGACCGTAGGGAGCGGCGGGGCCGGATGGCGCCTGTGGTCCGTCTTCCGCGTTGGCGGGCGGCGTTTCTGCCAGGCCGAGACGCAGGGCGGTGCTGCGGAAGCCCATACCGTGTAGCCAGTCGGTCAGGCGGGTGCGGTCCAGCTCCGTGGTGCGCATCGCCTCCAGCGGGAGGGGCATCGGCGCTTCGTCGCACAGGGTGACGAGTTTCTTGGAGATGCGGGCGGCCTCGGCGTGGGCGATCAGGTTGTCGCGCCGCTTGCTGGGCTTCATGGTGGGTGCTGCTTCCAGCACGGCTTCCAGGCTGCCGTACTGGTTGATCAGCTCGGCGGCGTTCTTGGGGCCGATGCCCGGGACTCCCGGGACGTTGTCCACGCTGTCGCCCATCAGGGACTGCACGTCGATCACGCGGTCCGGGGCCACGCCGAACTTCTCCATCACCTCGGCTGGGCCGATCGGCTTCTGCTTGATGGGATCCAGCATGGTGACGCCGGGGCGGACGAGCTGCATCAGGTCCTTGTCCGAGCTGACGATGGTGACGCTGATGCCGGCTTCCACGCCGGCGCGGGCGTAGGCGGCGATCAGGTCATCGGCTTCCCAGTCCTCCAGCTCCACGCTGGCTATGCCGAAGGCGGCGGTGGCGTCACGCACAAGCTTGAATTGCGGGATCAGCTCGGAGGGCGGCTCCGGGCGCTGGGCCTTGTACTGGTCGTAGATGCGGTTGCGGAAGGTGTGGCTGCCGGCATCGAACACCACGGCGAGGTGGGTGCCGACATGGGCGGCGAGGAAGCGGGCCATCATGTTGGTGAAGCCGAACACGGCGTTGACCGGGGTGCCGTCGGCGCGCGTCATTGGCGGCAGAGCGTGGAAGGCGCGGAAGATGTAGCCGGAGCCGTCCACCAGGACCAGGCTGGGGGCGGTGGCTGGGGCGGCTTCCGCCGGGGCCGCTTCGGTCAGCGCCTCGCTAATGGTCTGCATCCACTGCGCCGGGCTTCAGCACGAACAGGCGCGAGCAGTACGGGCAGAAGGTCTGCTGGTTCTCGATGCGCAGCCAGACGCGCGGATGGCCGAGCGGGCCGTCGCCGCCGTCACAGGCCAGGACGCGGCTGTCGACGAGTATCGTCTCCACCGTGCCGAAGGCGGGGGTTGGGGTTGAGGCGCCGAACGCCATACTTGTTCCTGACGGTTGCGGGGGTGCGCGGGTGATGGGGATGATACGCTGGGTGGCCGGGGTTTCAACCTTTGCGGCCATCGTGCTGGTGGCCGCCAGCCTGGTGTTCGGCTGGCCGTATGGCGCGCCGGCCCAGGCCGCGCAATCCGCCAGGGCCGGCGCCGCTCCTTTCCCGCCGCCGGACCTGGTGTTCCACATGCGCGACGGCTTCGTGCTGCCGGCGCGGGTCTGGCGCGCACAGGAGGGTGTGCCCCCGGCCGGCATCATCCTGGCGTTGCATGGGTTCACCGACAGCCGGGACGCCTGGGAGTATCCGGCGCCCGGCTTTGCCGCGGCTGGCTACACCGTGATCGCGCCGGACCAGCGCGGGTTTGGCGCAACCGCGGACCGCGGGGTCTGGGCGGGGCAGGCGGTGATGATCGATGATGCGGCCGAGCTGCTGACACAATTGCGCGCCCGCTATCCGGGGCAACGGCTGATACTGATGGGCGAGAGCATGGGCGGCGCGGTGGCCATGTGCGTGGCGGCGCGCGCGCCTGCCAGTGCGGATGGCTACGTGCTGATCTCTCCGGCGGTGTGGGGCAGGGCGCAGATGCCGGCGGGCGTGCGGGTGGCGCTCTGGACGGCCGCCGCGGTGGCGCCGGGCTGGAAGCTGACCGGCAACGAGGTGCCGCAGGACATCGCCGCCAGCGACAATCGCGAGGCGTTGCTCCGCCTGGCGCACGACCCGCTGACGCTGCGCGGCGCCACCGTGGCCACGCTGCGCGGCTTGGTGGACCTGATGGATTCCGCACAGGCAGCGGCGGCGCATCTGCCGCCCGACACGCTGATGATGGCCGGGCGGCGGGACCAGGTGGTGCCGCAGGCCGCGACAGCCGCGGCCTGGGCCAAGACGCCGGCCGCCGTACGCCAGGCGTTCTACATGAACGGTTTCCACCTGCTGCTGCGCGACCAGGACCGCGCCTTGCCGCAGGCGGACGTGCTGGCCTGGCTTGCCATGCCTGGGGCTTGGCTGCCTTCCGGAGCGGACATCAACGCCGCAGCCTGGAAGGCGGATCATGCCTGGGCGGGCGATGTGTCTATTGCGGCGCCTGCGGTGCTTGGGGATTCCACGACTGGGCGGAATGCCTGGCCTTGAGGGCGGTAGGCAAGAAAGCGGTTCTTTTTTGAAAAGGAGCAAAAAGCTTTTGCTTTCTGATGGTGCCGGGGCGGGCGGGTGCGGTTGGAGGCTACAGCGGCGGCGAAACAGCGGCTTCCGTCGGCTTTCGTTTGGCTGTATCAGGTGCGGCGGCATGGACCCGTAGCTCAGCTGGATAGAGCGCTGCCCTCCGAAGGCAGAGGCCGAAGGTTCGAATCCTTTCGGGTCCGCCAGCGTTTGCCAACGTGTTCGTGGAGCCTGTTTTCAAAGCCGGATGTGCTTAGCTAGCGGATAGTTTTTAGATGAGCTGGAGTAAGCCGTCTCCCATGCCCTCCGCCTCGATGGCCGCAAGCGCTCCAAGCTGTCCGGCGAAATCATGGGGAAGCTCACCGCCGCCCACCTAGTCGGCTGCCTCGCCCAGGGCAGCGAGGTGTTTGCCTTGAAGACCAGCGCCTTGAGAGCCGCGCCAGCCTTGCACGCAGACCCTCCTGGGTGCGCTGCTCTATGACTAGCACGGCCCGTAATGCGGCATTGTGGTATCGCGGAGCGCATCGTTGGGCGCATTTCGGTTAGGCCGGGCGGGGTGGTGCAAACATTCCGGCCGGCCGTGTCATTCCTTGTGGAACCCCTAGCGAGTTGCATAGGATATGCGATAACGTCCGTTGACTTCGCATGGCACGTGCAATTCAACCTGCCCAGAGCCGCGCCGCGGGCGGACTCCCCGCATGGTCACGAGACGATCTCGCAACAGCCAGCGGCGTTCCGTCGAGGACGGTGGCCGACTTCGAGCTGGGGAACACGGCGCCTCGACTTGCGACGAGCGATCGGCTCCGCTCTGCCCTGGAGGCTGCCGGCGTCGAGTTCATCCCGTAGAATGGCGGCGGGCCAGGTGTGCGGCTACGCGATCCGCCGGTCGGCACCGATCTTGCCTAGAGCGCTTTGGCGGCCAGCGAACGTCTTGGCAGGGGCGTTGCCGTTGTCCGCGCATAGGAGATAGTGATTACCCATGGCGCCCAGGTTCCCAGAGGTTCCGCCGAACGAGGGCAACGACTTTGACCGTAACTGCCGAATCAATACGATATTCATCGGCATTCTTGAGCTTGAGGAGAGAATGCTGCGTCAGGAAGAGCGGATAGATTTTCTTGAACAGCAAGGCATGCATAGTGCCGCTGTTTGCGCACGAGAGATACTCATGATCATGTCTGGCCGACTGCTAACGTTATGCGAAAGCCATAAGTTGTTGGTGGTTACGGCGAGACTTCTTGAGGAAGATCGGCGTCTGGGTCGAAGGAGAAGCTGACGGGATCAGAAATCGTTCAAGCCGCCGACCGAAGATGTGCTGCCGGGGCTTTCAGAGAGATCCTGCTATACGGTGCATTTCGGATCGTTCTGTTTAGATCATGAGCGTGGGAGTTCCCCCCCCCCGACTCACGGCCACGCACTACCTGCGGATAGGTCTCACGGCCCGGCGGTGACTCCGCGTCTCAACAGTATGCCGACGGGCTTTTTCTACAGGTCTCGCCAGTGCAGCACCTGTCGCACCAGGCCAACATAGCCCGGCTGGCCCAGCCTGTTCAGGTAGTCGGCCGGCGCCGATCCGGCGAACAAGGGCGCTCCGTTCGGCGCTACCAGCCATTTCCCGAAAGCGTCCAGCGCAATGCTGCATGGCCTGGTTGACTATCACAAAGATTTCCACCCGCTGTATCTGCTTGGCGGAAAGGGCGCCGGCCTGGTCTCCCGCGCCGGTCAGCATCCGCCACGCGCGCGTGGAGGCATTCGCCAGTCGGCTATCAGGCCAAGGAAAACTCGGATGCGGCAGAGCTGTGCAGAGACGGCGTGAGCGCTGCTTGCGTGGCTCGGCGGCTTGGCCATGCGGGTTTCATAACAGTTTACAAGTTCTGGTTGCAATTTCAAATCGACTTGTGCATGTTTAGGTTGTGGCCGTTTTCTTACCGGTGTCGGCCACACCCTACTATTTCGTAGGTCGGATCGTTCTTCCGGCGGCGTGTCGGACACCACGCCGCCGGATTTTTCACGCCGGCTAAGCCGACTCGCGCGCGTGGAACCCGTTGTCTTTGCCGCCAGCCTTTGTGTAAGCAGACACATGAGTGATGAGCTTGCGCAGGCTGCTCTTAGCGGACCTCTCGCGGGAGGCTGCTTCTGCGGCCGTCTGCGCTATCAGGTCACCGGCGCGCCGCAGGCCGTGAACTGCTGCCATTGTCGAGACTGCCAGCGGCTCACCGGCTCGGCCTTCGCCATCAATGCCGTGTATCCCTCGGCCCAGGTCGCGCTACTCGGGCGGGGCTGGGACGAAAGCTGCATCGCGGCCGATGCGGACGGCGCCCGGTCCTGGCGCTGCCCTGAATGCAACGTGTTGCTGTTCGCCGAGCATGCCGCATTTGGCGAGGCGCTACGCTTCGTGCGGGTGGGCACCCTGGACACCGGCGAACGCCTTACGCCGGACGCGCACTACTTCGTGCGCAGCAAGCACCCCTGGGTGGTGATCCCAGACGGACTGTCGGCGTGGCAGACGCTGCC
>CAXTVW010000181.1:0-6390 GCA_964247675.1 uncultured Acetobacteraceae bacterium | reverse complement strand
TGAGCATACAGCGTGCCCAGGAAACCATCGCTTCGCGTCTGCAAGGCGGCCTGGCATTCCTGGCGACAGTCGGCTCCACCGCACCGTTCGTGGGCCTGTTCGGCACCGTTTGGGGCATCTATCACGCGCTGACAGCCATCGGCATCGCCGGCCAGGCTTCGATCGACAAGGTGGCGGGTCCGGTGGGCGAGGCGCTGATCATGACCGCGATCGGCCTGGCGACCGCCGTGCCTGCCGTGCTCGGCTACAACTTCCTCGTCCGCCGCAACAAGGCTGCCGCCGAGAAGGTGCGCAACTTCAGCAGCGACCTGCACTCCATCCTGCTGTCCGGCACACGCGTGAGCGTGCCGGCGAACTCCATCGGCAACACAGCCAAGGTCGCCTGACACCATGTCGATGAACGTCGGCCCCTCAGAGGGCGAAGACGAAGTCGTATCGGCCATCAACACCACGCCCCTCGTGGACGTGATGTTGGTGCTGCTGATCATCTTCCTGATCACGATCCCTGTGGTGACGCACACCGTTCCGGTGGCGTTGCCCAAGGACCGCAACCAGCCCACGCAGACCAAGCCGGAGAACGTCATCCTCTCGATCAACAAGGATGGCGACACGTTCTGGAACCAGAAATTGGTGCCGGACACCACGACACTGGTGAACATGCTGAAGAAGGAGGCGGTGAAGGTACCGCAGCCGGAAGTGCATATCCGCGCCGACCAGGATGGCCGCTACGAGTTCGTCGGCCGCGTGGTCGTCGCACTACAGCGGGCCGGCATCTACAAGATTGCATTCATCACCGAGCCGCCACCCGGCAACGGCAGCTAAGGAGACCACGCCATGGCCATGAGCATGCCGACCGGCGGCGACAGCGACGAACTCGACGTAGTGGTCGATATGAACACCACGCCGCTGATCGACGTGATGCTGGTGTTGCTGATCATGTTGATCATCACCATCCCGATACAGACGCACGCGGTGAAGCTGGATCTGCCGGCCGGCAACCCGCCGCCGCCGCCGGTTCCGCCCGTTGTGGTCACCATCGACGTGGATTTCGACGGCACGATCCTGTGGAATGGCGACGCGGTGCCTGACGAGGCCTCGTTGCGCGCACACATGAAGGATGCTGCGAAAGCGGATCCGCAGCCGGAGGTGCACCTCAATCCGAACAAGCTGGCGCCTTACCGATATGTGGCGCACGTGATGGCGGATGCGCAGCGGCTGGGTGTGCAGCGGTTGGGACTGGTCGGCAACGAGCAGTTCCTTACACAGTAAGCGAAACCTTCTTTCTTAAAAAAAAGAAGCAAAAAACGTTTGCTCCGCCGTCGCGGACTTCTTCAGTAAGTCCGCGACAGCGCAGACAAAAGTTTTTTGGTTCTTTTTTTTAAAAAAGAACTGCTTTCTTTCTCTTGACCACACAAAAGGCGATCCCGACGATGACGCATTTCCTCGCACGTGCGGCCCTTTCGGCTGCCCTCCTGGGCGCATGTGGCACCGCCGCGGCGCAGGAGGCGCTTCGTCCTGAAGTCGGCAAACCGCTTGCCCGCGCCAAGCAGCTTCTCGCCGGCCACCAATACGGCCCCGCCCTGGCGCAGGTGAACGCCGCTGCCAACGTGCGTGGCCTGACGGCGAACGAAAGCTTCATCGTCCAGGAGATGCGCGGCGCCATCGCCCAGCAATCCGGCCAGGTGGCGCTGGCGGCAAAGACGTATGCCGACATGCTGGCAAGCGGCCGCGTGCCCGCCGCCGAGCAGCCCAAGCTGTTCATGGCCGAGGCCAGCATGGCTTACCAGATGAAGAACTACCCGAATGTGGTAGCCTGGACGCTGAAATACCTGCACGCCGGCGGCCGCGCGCCTGAGATGAACACTCTGCTCATCCAGGCCTATTACCTGCAAGGCGACTACCCGAACGCCGCCAAACTGCAGGCCGCGCAGATTGCCGCGGTGGTGAAGGCCGGCCAGCGGCCCACCGAGCAGGAACTGCAACTTCTGGCGCGCAGCCAGGAGGAAATGCACGACACGCTCGGCTTCGGCAACACGATGACGATGCTGGTCACGTACTACCCTAAGCCGGATTACTGGCAGAACCTGGTGCACAGCGCGCAGACGCGGCCCGGCTTCAACAGCCGCCTGCAACTGGACATCGAACGTTTCCAGCTGGCGATCGGACTGCTTACGAAGCCCGCCGACCTGATGGACATGACGGAGCTTGCCTTGCAGGTGCCGTTGCCTGGCGAGGCGAAGGCGATCGTGGACAAGGGTTTCGCTTCAGGCGTACTCGGCACCGGGCCGGAAGCCGCGCGTCAGCAGCGCCTGCGTGCGCTGGTCGACAAGGTGTATGCCACCGAGCAGCCGAAACTCGCCGGCCGCGAGGCGGACGCGCAGTCCGCGCATGACGGCAACGCGCTGGTGGCGCTGGGTGACGAGTACGCCAGCTATGGCCAGTATGACAAAGGCATCTCGCTCATGGTAGCGGGGCTGAAGAAGGATGCGCTGCGTCACCCCGATGACGCCAAGCTGCATTTGGGGCTCGTGTACCTGCATGCCGGGCGCAAGGCGGACGCGATCAAGACGTTCCACACGGTAGGCGGCACGGAAGGTGCGGCTGAGATTGCGCGGCTTTGGATCCTGCAGGCTGGGCGGGCCTGAGGCTCTACACCTTACCGGCGATCGCGGTTTGCGGATGATCTTGGGAAAGCACGCAAACCTTTCCTGAAAAGGGCGGCAGGTTGGCGCCCTGCCCTTGCGGCGTTTGTCTGCCTTCCGTCACAATCCGCTGCTGATCAGCAGCTTGGGGCGCACGTCTGCCGACCCTCTGGCGGAATCAATCTGAACGCCCGTCACGCACGCCGGAGCGATGGATGCACGCTTGGCGTGCAGACGGTGCATGAAGTTGTTGCACTAATGCCGCAGCATTCACCGCCGCGCTGCACTGCGTTCCAAACCGTTTCAGACCGCTCTTGCACCGAAGTGTTGCACTGCGGGCACGTTGCAAGGACCGTATGGTTCACTGGGCACACGACATATTGTGCTCCGGGTTCGCATGGCTGCAATGTCATCCCGCAGACGGATTCGACGGCGAGCTTGCCTTCGTTGCCGCAGAGCGGACCCAGGCCGGTTACGAGTGTCGTACCGGCAGATATCAGGATCGAGGAACATTTTGGTGCGACAGAGTATCTCCAAAAGGCAGCATCTGCTGCTCACCGTCTGCGTGGCGGTATGCGGCCTGATCCCCGCGGCACAGAGTGCGGCGCAGAGTGCACAGCCGGTCCAGCTGGCGCAGGCTGGCGTGACCAGCACGCCGCGCGCGACCAACACGGTGGAACCGAGGTCCGGCACGAACGGCCAGGCCATCCCGCCGACGGTCAGCTCGAGCACGCCGGAGAACATCGTCGTCCGCGCGCAGCGGCGCCTGCTGAAGGAGAAGAACTCGCCATCGGCCGTGACCGAGTTGGGAGCGGCGCAGATCGCCGCGGCCGGCGTGTCTGCCAGCCCCGCTTCGTTGCTGCGTCAGGCACCGTCGGTTTACGTCTATCAGCAGGGCATCGGCGACAGCGCGCCCGAGGTCACAATCCGTGGTTTGCGCGGGCTGGAGATCGCCACGACCCTCGATGACGTGCCGACGCAGGATTTGGAGGCGCCCGGTGCGTTCTACCTTGCCAACAACCTCGGCGGCGTTTTCACGACGAGCCAGATCAGCGGCGTATCCATCTATCCGGGCGTTGCCTACCCCGACAAGAACACGTTCGGCACAATCGGCGGCACCGTCGCCTACCAGACCCTGCGCCCAAGCAACGACGCGTTCATCGACGTGACCGGGACGGTCGGCTCCTTCGGCACCTACAAGGAAGGGATCGTGTTGAACTCCGGCTCGCTGGACAGCCCGTTGGGCACCGGCGACAACGCCATGAAGTTCCTCGCGCAGTATAACAACTTCCAGACGCAAGGCTTCATCGACGGTACCTCGAACCGTGAGAACGAGTTCTACGCCGCATTCGACAAGCCCTACGACGACGGACTATCCAAGTTCCAGGCGACGTTCATCTACAACACGGCGAACGGGCTGATCGAAAACGAGCCGGTGCCGCTGCCCTACCTGCAGAAATACGGCACGTTCAGCAACTATCCGACGAACCTGGACTACGCGCGCCAGAACAATGATTTCGGGACGGTCATCCTGAGGGATGACACCTATATCAATGACTACCTGCAGGTCGGCGGCAACCTGTTCTACATTCATAACGACAACCAGCTCGAGGATTACGGCTCGCCGAGCCTGTTCGAGCCGGGCAGCCCGAACACGGTCCAGGGCGCGGCACCATTCATCAACAACCCGGCCGGCTTCGGCGAGGGCGTGTACTACGGACCTCCAGTCGGCGGCGGCGGCCTTGGCTTGTTCGGCGGCGGTACTGGTGGACTGTTCTATGGTAACGGCAATCGCTACAACCCGGCGCAGTACTACAACAACAAGAAAGCCTGCCCGGCCGCCATCATCAACGCGAATGGCGGTTCGCCGTTCGGCTCGATCTGCGGCCTGAACGACCAGATCACCGGAAATTCCGCCGACACGTACGGCATCCAGCCGCGCATCACCATCATTGCGCCCGAGTATTTTGGCATCGCCAACACCATCAAGATTGGTGGCTTGGTAGCTCACGAAAGTCAGCCAACCGGGTACACATACCTCGGTGGCCTGCCGAACACGCCGCAGATTCCGCAGAATGCCGCCAACGAGCGGTCGGGCGGCACGGAGCGAACGATCTTCCAGGGCTACGTCCAGGACAAGATCGACCTGCTTGATAACACGTTGCACCTGACGCCCGGGGCCACGCTGGAAGCCACGCACTCCAGCTTCGTCGACGGCGCGGTGTTCGGCAGCCTGGCCTCGCCGGCCTACGGTCCGAACGGCTTCTTCAGCGGGCTCGGCAACGCCAGCAACCTCGACCAATACGGGCCTTACAAGGCGGTAAAATACGACAAGCAGTTCCTGCCGTTCTTCAACATCGCCTACGATCTCGACAAGATCCTTCCTGTCCTGAAGGGTGTCAGCGCCTACGGCAGTATCGCCAACTCCGCGGTGTTCGCGCCGGTCGGCGACTTCGGCCCGAACACGGCAGGTCCGCCGCCTTACGCTTCCGTGGTTCATTTGTATGAAGGCGGCGTGAAGTACAACGTCTCCAACATTTCGGCGAACATCGATTACTTCTACCAGAAGGTGGACCGCGACTTCGGCTTCTTCGAGTTTCAGTCGGGACCGGACAACGGCAAAGCGACCTACTCGGATTTCGGGCAGCGTGAGTTCAAGGGCTTCGAGGCGGCAATCACTTGGCAGGTCACACCGAACTGGCAGCTTTTCGCCAACGGCTCGCACCTGCTGGCCAAGTACCTGGACACCTACCCAGCGTCTGACACGGTGGCCGAGGATCAGTACGGCCTCGCCGTCAAGGGTCCGCAAACCGGCGTTCCCGACTGGCTCTCGACGTTTGGCGTGGATTACAGCAACAAGAGCTTGGTCCGGGATGGTGACGTTACCAACATACGTTTGACCGGGCAGTACACCGGACATCAGAACACGAGCTACGATTTCGGGGGCAACGACTACCTCAACCCCGCGATCCAATTCCCGGGCCTGCCGAAGCTGAACAACTTCGCCGGGTGCCCGGGAACCCAAGCCAACCCGTGTGGCGCATATGTCCGTTACAACGAGATCACCGGCGAGACGACGTACGACCCGCATGGTGGTATTTCTCCGTTCGTCGTCTTCAACCTGGATGCCAGCTACACGCTGCCGACGCCATTCCTCCCGGTGATAAAGCGCGTGGTGTTCGACCTGAACATCCAGAACCTCTTCGACGAGCGTTTCTTCCAGTATTTCTACAAGCAGATCTCTCCAAGCGCCTGCGGCACGTTCACCAGCGGTCCATTCGCGGGATTTGCAAAGAACAACTACTCCTGCTCGCCGGAATTTGCCGACGGCATTCCCGGCCAGCCGTTCAGCGCCTTCTTCAGCGTGACGGCTCGTTTCTAAAGACGCCTCTCTGGCGGAAGTTCGAGGGGGTCGCGTCGCAAGACGCGGCCCCTTTTTCTTGACCGCGTGCGAAACTCCCGCATACTTGCGCAACTGGCCGAGTCAGATTGTCCTTGCCCGATCAAACGGCTTTCTCTAACCACTTGAGGGCAGTCTTTACCGCCAGACCTGAGCCGCCGGCAGCTTATCGCCGGGTTCTTCAACCGGCCGGCGCAAGGCGCGCATGCCGCATAGCCGGATGGACCAGCCGATGGATCGCGCGAACAGCGTCTCCCCCAACACCCTGCGCAACGCTGCAAGCGTCGCCATGCTGGCCCTGCTCTCCGCCTGCGCCAGCCACACCCCGCCGATGACGGCGACCCAGGA
>CAXTVW010000180.1:0-6403 GCA_964247675.1 uncultured Acetobacteraceae bacterium | reverse complement strand
GCCGTCTTCAGGATAGGCCGAAGATCCGGCTCGTAATACGTCAGCGCCCGGCTGATGCCGTGGCGCAACGCGCCGGCCTGGCCGGAAAGGCCGCCGCCGTTGACCGTGCAGAACACGTCGAACTGGTTGTAGCGGTCGCTTACCAGGAAGGGCTGGGTGATCAGCATGCGCAGCACGGGGCGGGCGAAATAGACGCCGACGCGCTTGCCGTTGACCTGGATGTCACCCTTGCCGGCCTTGATCCAGACGCGGGCGATGGCGTTCTTGCGCCGGCCGGTGGCATAGCTGCGGCCCAGCGCGTCGCGCTTCGGCTCACGCTTCGGGCCGCCGGACTCGGTGGTGCCCAGGCCGGTGCCGGTGGCGGCAGTGACGAGGTCCTTAAGGTCGGCCAGGGACCGGGTGGATTCCGACATGGTCTCAGACCCTCTTGTTCTTGGGGTTCATGGCAGCGACGTCGAGCGGCTTGGGCTGCTGGCCGTCATGCGGGTGCTCGGCGCCGGCGTACACATACAGATGCTTCATCTGCGCGCGCTGCAGCGGACCGCGGGTGATCATGCGTTCGACCGCCTTTTCCACCACCTGGCCTGGGCGCTTGCTTTCCAGGCGCTGGCGAATGGTGCGGCCCTTGATGCCGCCGGCATAGCCGGTGTGGTAGTAGAACACGTCCTGCTCGGCCTTTTTGCCGGTCACGCGCACCTTGTCGGCGTTGATGACGATGACGTGGTCGCCGCAATCGACATGCGGGGTGAAAGTGGGCTTGTGCTTGCCGCGCAGGCGGTTGGCGATGATGCTGGCGAGGCGGCCCAGAACGACACCTTCGGCGTCGATCAGGATCCAGCTCTTGGTCACCTCCGCCGGCTTCAGCGAGCGGGTGGTCTTCAACATGGGTGTATTCCCGAATGGAGCGAGGTGCGGTGTTTGGCGGTAAGGGACGGCCGGGTCAAGGTTTTTTCTGTGTGGTAACATGATACCACACAAGCCGGAGCCGGTCTGCGTTCACGTGATTGGCGCGTCTGGCCGGTCCGGTGCGGCGCTTTGCCGGTCCTTGGCGGCGGATGGGATCGAATACGTGCCGGTGGTGCGCGATGTGGCACGGTGGCGTGCGACGAAGCTGCCGGGCGAGGCGAGGGTGGCCGACCTGGGCGACCCGCCGGCACTGGCGGACGCGCTGGCGGGTGCGGCGCAGGTGGTCTCCTGCGCCCATGCGCGTCACGTGTCGGCAATCCTTGCCGCGGCGCCAGCGGGTGCGACGTTCATTTTCCTGGGCAGCACGCGCAAGTTCACGGCGTGGCCGGACGCGCACGGGCGCGGCGTGCTGGCGGGCGAGGCGGCCTTCCTGGCGTCTGGCCGGCCGGGCGTGATGCTGCATCCGACGATGATCTATGGCGCGCAAGGCGAGGACAACGTGCGCCGGCTTGCCGCGCTGCTGCGACTTTTGCCGGTCGTTCCGTTACCGGATGGCGGCAGCGCTCTGGTCCAGCCTATCCACCAGGATGACCTGACGCGCTGCATACGCGCCGCGCTACATGCTGCGTGGCCGTCGCCGTCCACTCTGGTGGTAGCCGGGCCAGATGCGGTCTCGTACGCGGCGTTCGTGCAGGCTGTGGCCGAGGCTGCGGGCTTGCGACGCCGCCCTGTGTTGCCCGTGCCGGCCTGGCTGCTGATGAGGCTTACCGCGCTCACGCAAGCTCTGCCGTTCCTACCGACAATTGGCCCAGACGAAGTGCGCCGGTTGACCGAGGACAAGGCGTTCGACACCGCGCAGATGCATCACCTGCTCGGCGGAGCTGCGCGTGCTCTGCCGGAAGGGCTTGCGGCTACGTTTGGCGGAGGCTCTCGGAGTCCATGAACATCCCTCGTTTGCAGGCAGTCGGGCAAACGATCTTTGCAAGAATTGAAGTTGCACCAACAGGCGAGCGCCTCAAGTCAGCTCGGACTTAAAAACAGCGCAGGAAGAAAGTTTTTTGCTTCTTTTTTTCAAAAAAGAAGGCCTTCTTTCCTGCTACCCTCCCACAAAAGCCTGCTTCAAACCGTCCAACGCAATCTGCACCGCGAGCGCCGCCAGCAGCACGCCCAGCACCCGGCCCGCCACGCTCGCACCCGTGTCGCCCAGCCAGCGCGCGATCCATTTGGCGCCCAGCAAGCACGCAAAGGTCAGCCCCACGCTCACCGCCACCGCCGCCTCGATCGAGATTATCTTCATCGCATTGCCGCCGGCATGGCTGTGCAGCACCACCATCGTCGTCATCCCACCCGGCCCAGCGATGAGCGGGATACCCAGCGGGAAGATCGCGATATCCTCGTCTGTGCGGATGGCGGCCTGGCGTTCCTGGTCGGTGTCGCGCAAAGCGTGGCTGCCCCGCACCATGTCGGCTGCCGTGATGAACAGCAGGATGCCGCCGGCCACGCGCATCGCCGGCAGGCCGATGCCCAGAGAGGCGAGCAGGCTCTCGCCGGCGAGGCCGAACACCGCCAGCACGAAAAAGGCGAGCAGGCAGGCACGGCGGGCCTGGCTGTTGCGCTCGGCCGCCGTATCGTTGGGCGTCATGGCGGCGAACACCACGGCGGTGCCGGGCGGATCGACGATCACCAACAGGGCGACAACGGCGTAGAAGAAAGTGTTCAGGCTGGACCAGTGCACGGCCGTATTCCCAGGCGACGCGAACGCTTTTACACACGGTTCCGTGCGTGAGCGAGGTCCTCCGGCGTGTTGACGTTGTGGAACGGGTCCGGCGTGTCCGCGAACCAGACGCCGCGCATGCCGATGGTGGCGCCAAACGCGCGCACCCGGCCGGAAGGCTGGCTGGCGAGCCACTCGGCCAGAGCGGTGCGGCAGCCGACAGGCCAGACGGCCACAAGCGGGTGGATGCCGGTGGCACTTTCTGCCCATGCCGGCGCGGCGCCTAGGCGCAGTACGAGGTCGGCTGGGATGAACGGCGTATCGCCCGGCACGCTCAGCAGCGTGTGCGCGCCGATCGACGCGGCCCAGTCGAGCCCGCGCAGGACGCCGCCGAGCGGACCGCGACCCGTCACGTCGTCGGCCAGGACCGGCAGTTGCAGATGGGCGTAGCGCGCGGGGTCGCCATTGGCGGAGATGGCGATTGCGCCGGCCTGCGGTGCCAGGCGCGCGAGCAGATGTTCGATGAGCGGCCGGTCGCCTGCCGCCAGCAGCGCCTT
The DNA here is from genome assembly GCA_964247675.1 of uncultured Acetobacteraceae bacterium. Classification (GTDB taxonomy): domain Bacteria; phylum Pseudomonadota; class Alphaproteobacteria; order Acetobacterales; family Acetobacteraceae; genus BOG-908. The sequence continues at coordinate 3,226 of CAXTVW010000180.1, read as the reverse complement.
GTCCACGCCGCCCATGCGGGTGGCACGGCCGCCGGCGAGTATGAGGGCGGCACATGAAGGATTGGGGCGAACGACGGGGATCGAACCCGCGACAACCGGTACCACAAACCGGCGCTCTACCAACTGAGCTACGTCCGCCACAAGGGTTCGGGCGATTTAGACGGGGGGCGGGAGCAAGGCAAGGCGAGCCGCCTCTTTTTGAAGAAAAGCGCCGAAAAACTTTTCTCCTGCTTGGTTAGCCGCAACCGTTTGGCGATCTGACGGAGGCTAATCGGCTGCTCAGATGACCAGGCAAGGGAGTGTAAGCCAACAAGAACACCAAGATAAGGTCGTTAAGCCGTGATGACCCGTCGTGGCCGTCATGAAGCAGGCGACGGGTAGACCAGATTGGTCAGATATCTTGGTGCCTTGGTGGTTGATCCTCTTGGTCTGCCAGGCGTGCAGCTTGCATGAGGCTTCCCGCTACTATGCCGCCTCCGCCCGAGCCCCGAAGTGCCGGGCCAGCCGCGCACAAGCCTCGTCCAGCACCTCATCTTTCTTGCAGAACGCGAACCGCACCCAGTTGCGCGGCGGCTCCGCCTCGTAGAACGCCGACACCGGGATCGCGGCCACGCCGGCATGCTCGGTGATGTGGCGGCAGAACGCCTGGTCGTCACCGGTGAAGCCGAGCGGGGTGTAGTCGGCCGTCACGAAGTAACTGCCCTTGGTGGGCAGCACCCGAAAACCGATGCCGGCCAGACCAGCCGAAAGGCGCGCACTCTTGGCGGCCAGGCTGGCGGCAAGTCCGGCGAAATACGCGTCGTTCTTTGCCAGGCCCAGCGCCACGGCGCGCTGCAGGTTGGGCGGCGTGGTGAAGGTGAGGTTCTGGTGCGCGCGGGACACCACGCCCACCAGCGCTGGCGGACCGCTGACATAGCCGACCTTCCAGCCGGTCAGGGAGAACGTCTTGCCCGCGCTGCCCACGCGCAGGCACCGCTCCGCCATGCCAGGCAATTTCATCAACGGCACATGCCGGGCGGGCGGGAACACCAGGTGCTCGTAAACCTCGTCGCATATGGCCACCGCATCGTGCGCGCACACCAGCCCGGCGATGAAGGCCAGCTCGTCCACGGTGAACACCTTGCCGGTGGGGTTCATCGGTGTGTTGAGCAGGATGGCGCGCGTGCGCGGGCCGAACGCCGCCGCCAGCGCCTCGCGGGGCAAAGCCCAATCCGGCGGCTCCAGCCGGACCAGCCGCGGCACCGCGCCCAGCAGGCGGACCACGGGCAGGTACGTGTCATAGAGCGGCTCGATCAGCACAATCTCGTCGCCCGGGTTCAGCGTGGCCATCAGGCAGGCGGTCAGCGCCTCTGTAGCCCCGCTGGTGACCACCACGCCTGCCGCCGGATCAATGTCCAGCCCCCAAAAACGGGCGTTTGCGGCGGAGACGGCCTGGCGCAGCTCGGGCACGCCGGTCAGCGGCGGATACTGGTTGCGGTTGTCCAGCAGCGCGTTGGCGGCGGCTTGCACCACGTCCTGCGGGCCCTCGGTGTCCGGGAAGCCCTGGCCCAGGTTGATGGCACCGTGCTCGTTGGCCAGCGCCGACATGACCGTGAAAATGGTGGTGCCAGCGCGGGAGAGCATTGTGTTCATTCAGGGACAGCTCCGGAGAAGGGAAGAAAGGCCTTCTTTTTTGAAAAAAAGAAGCAAAAAACTTTTGCTCCCTGGCGGCGACCGCTGAAAGGCGCGCGCCTCCATTGTTTAGCCGGCGATAGCCTGGCGATTCCGTGTTTTCCGCCGGCAGCTTGGCGCTTACCGCCCACCATGCGAAACGTGTCTTCAACAAAAGTCGTAAAATGCGGCCGGAGGGCGCCCCATGAAGAAAATCGAAGCCGTGATCAAACCCTTCAAGCTGGACGAGGTGAAGGAGGCGCTGCACGAGGTTGGGCTACAGGGCCTCACTGTAATCGAGGCAAAAGGGTTCGGCCGCCAGAAAGGCCACACGGAGCTCTATCGCGGCGCCGAATATGTGGTGGATTTCCTGCCGAAAGTGAAGATCGAGGTGCTGTGCGACGACGCCATGGCCGAGCGCGCGGTGGAGGCCATCATCGCCGCGGCCCGGACCGGGCGGATCGGTGACGGGAAGATCTTCGTCACCGCTATCGAGGAGGTGGTGCGTATCCGGACAGGGGAGCGGGGGGAGCTCGCACTTTAAGAAAAGGCAAGAAGCCTCCTGTCGGCGGGTGCTGAAACACCCACCCCCGGAAGCAAAAGTTCTTGGCCCTTTTTTCCAAAAAAGGACTGCTTGCCTTCCTTCCCTTGCCAAACCGGCCTCAATCTTGCTCAACCAGCAACGCGATCGATCACAAGGATGAACTATGGCCAAGAAGGTGCAGCCCGCCGAACCCTCCGCCGTCTCCAAATGCCTGGAGCTGATGCGCGAGAACTCGGTCGAATACGTGGACCTGCGGTTCACCGACCCGCGCGGCAAGTGGCAGCACACTGCCCAGCACGTCTCCACCATCGATGACGACGCGTTCCGCGACGGCATCATGTTCGACGGCTCGTCGATCGCCGGCTGGAAGGCGATCAACGAGAGCGACATGATCCTGATGCCGGATCCCGCCAGCGCGGTCATGGACCCGTTCGCCGCCAAGCCGAGCATGATCCTGTTCTGCGACATCATCGAGCCCAGCACCGGCCAGGCCTACTCGCGTGACCCGCGCAGCACGGCGAAGAAGGCCGAAGCCTACGTAGCCGCCTCCGGCGTGGGCGACACCGCCTTCTTCGGCCCGGAGGCCGAGTTCTTCATATTCGACAGCGTGAAGTTCGGCACCGGCATCAATTACGGCCACTTCAAGCTGGAATCCAGCGAGGGGCCGGACGCCTCGATGAAGGACTACCCGGAAGGCAACATGGGCCACCGCCCAGGCGTGAAGGGCGGCTACTTCCCCGTGCCGCCGGTGGACAGCGAGAGCGACCTGCGCGCCGAGATGCTGTCCGCGATGGGCGAGATGGGCCTGCCGATCGAGAAGCACCACCACGAGGTGGCGCAGAGCCAGCACGAGCTGGGCACCAAGTTCGGCCCGCTGGTGGTCAGCGCGGATCAGATGCAGATCTACAAATATTGCGTGCACAACGTGGCGCACAGCTACGGCAAGACGGCCACTTTCATGCCGAAGCCCGTGTATGGCGACAACGGCAGCGGCATGCACGTCCATCAATCCATCTGGAAGGACGGCAAGCC
>CAXTVW010000179.1:2391-6550 GCA_964247675.1 uncultured Acetobacteraceae bacterium | reverse complement strand
TCGAGGGCCTGATGCGCATCCTCCACGTCGGCAATTTCGGCTCCCGGGCAAAAGGCGCGTTCCTGCACTCCGTGGCGCCGAAGATCAGCCGCGGGCTGGTGAAGCTGGGTCACCAGGTGGTGGATTTCGCCGACCGCGATGCGGCGCGGGCGGGCACGCTGCTGGGCTCGCGCAAGTTCGGCGTGGGGCGGGCGAACCGGGCGCTGGCGCGGCTGGCGGGGGACATGCGGCCGGAGCTGCTGGTGCTGGGCCATGCCGACACCATCCGGGCGGAGACAGTGGCGGCGTTGCGGCGGGCGATGCCGGCGATGCGGGTGCTGCAGTGGAACGTGGACCCGATGTTCGAGCCGGACAACGTGGCGCGGCTGCTGGGCAAGATTGACGTGGTGGATGCGACGCTGGTCTCCACCGCTGGCGGGGCGCTGGCGCCGTTGCGCAGGCCGGGCATGGCGCTGGGGTTCATGCCGAATCCGGTGGATTTCGCGGTGGAGAGCGGGCGGGCGGATCTGGCCGATGATCTGCCGTTCGACCTGTTTTTCGCGTGCGGCCACCCGTCCCGGCCGAAGCGCGTGCTGTTCGGGCAGGCGTGGGACATGGGGGAGTTCATCGCCGAGCTGCGGCGCCAGGCGCCTGAGGCAAGGGCGCTTCTGGCAGGCTTGTCGGGCGCGCCGCATCTGGCGGGCGCGGCTTACCAGGACGCGCTGTCGCGATGTGCCGCGGGGCTGAATGCGAGCCGGCGGCAGGACGCGCTGCTCTACACCAGCGACCGGGTGGCGCACATGATCGGCAACGGGCAGATGATCCTGATGGACCGGGCGACCGGGTATGAGCAGCTGTTCGGTGACGGCGCGATGGGGTTTTTCTCGTCGATGGACGAGCTGGCGGGGCTGGTGCGGCGGGTGCGGGCGGAGCCGGCCTGGCGGCGGGCGGTGGCCGAAGCGGGCCGCGCGCGCTACCACGCGCTGTTCAACGAGACGGCGGTTGCGGAGTATGTGGTTGATGTGGCGTTCGGGACTCACGATGCGACGCGTTACGAGTGGCCGACGTTGATCGCGGCGTGATGGGGCGCGCGCAGGCGCTGTTGCGCCCTGCCCTGCCCCGGGATGTGCCGGCCCTGCTGCCCCGGGCGTTGTCCGTCTCGTTGCTGGTGTTCGTGGCGTCCGCCTTCCTGCTACCCAGCGGGCCGGCCTATGCGCTGGTGTTCTATGTGGGGGTGCTGCCGCTGGCGGTGCTGGCGGCGTGGCGCAAGGCGGCGCGGGCCGAGCTCGGGTGGGGGCTGGCCGCGGGGCTGATCCTGTGGTCCGGGCTGACGCTCATCTGGGGGCATGATGACGGGCACCGGTCCCTGCGGTTCGCGGTGGACACGGCGATGACGCTCGTCTTCGTGGCGGCGATGGCGGAGGGTTTCCGCGACCTGGCGACGCGGCGGATGCTGATGGACGTGCTGATCTGGGCGGGTGCGGCGAACGCCGTGCTGTCGGTGGGCCTGGCCGCGGTGTTCCCGCAGCATTCGGACCGTTTGCACGGGTGGGGGGCGACGAGCCATCCGATCCTCGGCGCCTCGGTGATGACGGTGGCGTATCTGGCGGCTTTGTGCCGGGCGTTGTCCGAGCGGCGCTGGTGGGCGGCCCATCTGGCGGCTTCCGGGCTGATGGCGGTGTTCCTGGTGCTGACGGAGAGCCGCGGGCCTTGGCTGGCCGCGGGCATGGCCACGCTGTTCCTCTGCGTGGCCGGGCCGTGGCGGTGGCGGGCGCTGGGCGGATTGGCGGCGCTGGTTGCGGCATGGTGGCTGCTGCCCAGCTGGGTGAGGCGCCACCAGGCGAACATGCTGGTGGCGCGCGGGTCATCCCACCGGTTCGAGATCTGGGACAGGACGTTGCAGCTGGTACGCGAGCGGCCGTTCTTCGGGCACGGGCTGGCGGCGAACCTGGACCTGCCGGGGATCACGTTCCCGCACGACCTGTATCTTTCGGTGCTGTTCTATAGCGGTGCTGTGGGCGGGGTGTTGTTCGGCGGGCTGGTCTTGTGGGTTTGGTGGGCGCTGTGGACGGAGCGGCGGGGGTGGACGCCGGAGTGGTTGTGGGTGGTGGCGATCTGGCTGAGCGCGCTGATCGGCGGGCTGACGGATCTGGGGCAGATCACGAAGGGGCCTGGGCCGATATGGTTTATCTTCTGGCTGCCGGTGGGGGTGGTTCTGGCTGGACGAAGGAAGGGAGCCGTTCTCCTTTGAGTGAAACTGAGTCCCCCGCCCACAAGGACAAGCGCGCTGCGTCCGCCAATGCGCGCGATAGCCGGAGCAACGCAGGCCTTCATGCAGGCGGAGGAGCAAAAGTTTTTTGCTTCTTTTTTTCAAAAAAGAAGGCCTTCCTTCCTTGCTAAACCCGAAAAAGTCCAAGCTGCGCCAAGCAATGTTGGCAAACCGCCCGCCAGAGAACGAGACGGCCGCAGCCGCCCTGGCCCACATAGCGCTACAGAACCTGGATTTCACCGGCACGGTAGCCGGCGTGTGGCCGCTTCCGGGCGAGATGGATTTACGGCCGTTGCTGCACGCGCTGCATGCACGCGGGCACAGGATCGTTCTGCCGGACACGCCGCCGCGCGGCGAACGGTTGCGCTTCCGTGTCTGGACGCCTGGGGCAGCCATGCTGCCTGGGCGTTTCGGCACGCTTCGGCCGGACGGCGCGCTTGCGGAACCGGACATGCTGTTCGTGCCGATGCTGGCGTTCGACCGCTGCGGCGGCCGCCTGGGCTATGGCGGCGGGTATTATGACCGGACGCTGGCGGCGTTACCGAACCGGGCGCGCATCGGCTTCGGGTATGCGGCGCAGGAGGTGGAGGCGGTTCCCTTGGAGCCGCATGATGTTGGGGTGCCGGTTATTGTTACGGAACTTGAGGTGATACTAGTAAGGAAGGAAGGCCTTCTTTTTTGAAAAAAAGAAGCAAAAAACTTTTACTACCTCGACGCTGCCGATGTTTGGGTGTGTCTTGCGGCGACCGGCTGGGGCCGATTATAGCGCATGGCTACCGTGCACCGTCGATAGCGCACGCCGAAGCGCTGCATGATGTCGGCATCGTGGGCGAACCCTAGCTTCTCGTAGAGGTGTATCGCCGGGGCACAGGCGTGGTTGGTGAGCAGGTATAGATTGTCCGCTTGCAATTCCGCCGCGCGGCGGAGGATGGCGCGCAGCAGGAACTCGCCGGCCTTGCGGCCGCGGGCGCTTTCCAGCACGCCCATCTTTGTCAGCTCGAACTGGCGTTCGCCGGTTTTCTGCAGGGCGCAGGTGCCGACGATGCCGAGGCCTTCCGCGTGGACGAACAGGATGTCCCCGCCCGGGGCGATGATGCGGGCGCGGGGGTTTTCCAGGACGTCGCGGTCGGTTTCTTCCAAGGCGAACATGGCGCCGATCCATTGGGCGTTGATGTCGTGGAAGGCGCCCGCCAGGTCGTCGGAGAAGCCGCGTATGGAAAGGCCGGCGGCGCGGGCGCGGGCCATGCGGGCGCTGAGCGGCTCGGAGGCCAGCGCGGATTCCAGGGCGTCGATCTGGTCCAGCAGGGCGCCGTTCAGGCCGGCGCACATGTCCTGCACGGCGGCGGTGACGTAGGGCCAGATCTCGGCTTTCGAACGGGCGACGGCGTGCTGGCCTTGTGGCGTGAGGCTGATCGTCTTGTGGCGTTGGTCGCCTTGGCCTCGGGCGAGGGATACGAGGCCTAGTTCGACGAGGTGGCCGAGGGTGCGCGTGACCGCGGGTTGGCTGACACCGGTGGCCTCCACCATGCCGCCAACGGTCATCGGCCCGAGCCGGTCCAGCGCGACCAGCATGGGATACTGGCTGGGCTGAACCTGGAGGCCGGCGGCTTCGACCGATTGCAGCACGTCGGCTTGCATGCGCTCGGCAAGACGTTTCAGGCGGCTGCCGAGGAACAGCGCACCTTGTTCCTTGAGTATGTCCACGTCCCCTCCGAACCACATAACGCGCTATATAACGTGCTATGTGGCTCGGAGGTCAAGCCGTCAGTGGTGGAAGCCGCCGCCGCCGCCGCCGCCGCCTCCGTGGAAACCGCCACCGCCGCCGCCGCCATGGAAGCCACCACCACCGCCGTGGAATCCGCCGCCGCCCGGGATGCCGGCCGGGCCGCCATGCTGGAAGCCGCCGCCGTG
>CAXTVW010000179.1:0-2291 GCA_964247675.1 uncultured Acetobacteraceae bacterium | reverse complement strand
GAAGCCGCCGCCGTGACCGTGATCGAACCTGCCGCCGCCGCCGAAGTCTCCGTAGCCTTCGCGGTAGGGCCCGACGTTGTAGCCGTCGCCGAAGCCGCCGTAACCGTAGCCACCCGGCTCGTAATAGCCGTCCCCCACGTCAACACCGACGCCTACGCCTGACCCGTAGCCAGGCCCCACGCAGCCGGCTGTCAGGGCCACGGCCGGAAGAAGGAACAGGCTGGCCGCCAGCCAGCGTCTTGCGCGCGTCACTTGGTCACCGCCTTCGTCTCGCTGTCGCCCCATTCGAGTAGTCCCACGGGCGCCCCCTGTGGGTCCGCCACCACGGCGATCATCCCGCCATGCCGGTCCGAATGCGGCTGCACCAGCACCCGGCCGCCGAGTTGCGCGGCGTGGGCCACCATCTGCGCCGCGCTGTCCACACGCACGTAGTTCAGCCAGTGCGGGTGCATCCCGCTGTTCGTCGCGGGCGGCGTGTTCACCGACGCCCTGGCGTAATTCTCGGACTGCAGCAGGAGGTGCTGCTGTCCTGCGGGCGAGGGGAACGCGAAGGTGGTGAAGCCGAACAGCGAATCGTAGAAGGTGGCGTCCTTCGTGGGATCAGGCGTCACCAGCGAGCGCCAGATCCAGACGCCAGCCGGCTTGAGCGCATCCGCGGGATCGCCGCTGCTGCTTGCCAACACGCCGAACACGGCGCCCTGCGGATCGGCCATGACCGCCTCGCGGCCAAGGCCAGGTATGTCGCGCGGACCGCTAAGTACGCGGGCGCCCTGGCCGGTGGCCAGTTTTGCCGCGGTGTCCACATCGGGCGTGGAGAAGAAGCTCAGCCAGGCCGGCTGCATGTGGCCGCCGGCAGGGGCCGGGCGCTGGGCAATGGCGGCTACCTGCTCGCTGCCCACGTAGGCCAGGCTGAACGGCACACGGGTGCCTGGCACGTCATGGAAGTTCCAACCGAACAGGCCGCTGTAGAATTGCTTGGCGCTGGCAATGTCCGTCGTGGTCAGTTGCACGAAGATCACCTTGCCGGGATGGTGCTCCTGGCTGGGCGGATCGGCAATTGGGGGCACGGTGGCATTCTGGGCTTGCGCGGCACCTATGGTGCAGGCCAGCGCCAGCATAGCCGCGCCGGAGGTGGCGCAGTGGGTTCTGCTAAGCCGCATTACTTGATCTTCCAACGAAGCTGTTCTTTCGAACGTCTCGGAAGTCTTGCGGGTTGCGTATGTAGAGAAAGGAAGCAAGGCCTTCTTTTTTGAAAAAAAGAAGCAAAAAACTTTTACTACCTGCATCTGAAACAGACGATACTGTCCGGTTGTGCTGGCGCGGCGGAACAGCGAGGAAGTAAAAGTTTTTTGGTCCTTTTTTTCAAAAAAGGACTACTTGCTTGCTTCCTTACTTTCCTGGACACCCATGCGCATACTCTTCCTGGGCGACATCGTAGGCCGCTCCGGCCGCGACGCCGTCAACGCCGCCCTGCCCCGCCTGCGCGAGTCGCTCCGCCTGGACCTGGCCATCGTCAACGTGGAGAACGCCAGCCACGGCTTCGGCTGCGCGCCGGACATGGCGCAGGCGCTGTTCGCCGCAGGCGCGGACGTGCTGACGCTGGGCAACCATGCGTGGGACCGCAAGGAGCTGCTGGGCTACATCGAGACGGAACGGCGGCTAATACGGCCGCTGAACTTCCCGCCCGGAACGCCAGGACAGGGCTCCGTGCTGGTGGAGTTGGCGGACGGCCGGCGCGCGCTGGTGCTGCAGGTGATGGGGCGGCTGTTCATGGAGCCGAACGACGATCCGTTCCGGCTGACAGCCGAGCTGCTGGGGCGGTACCGGCTGGGTGCGACGGTGCAGGCGATCGTGGCGGACCTGCACGGGGAAGCGACGTCGGAGAAGATGGCCTATGCGCACAGCTTCGACGGCCGCGTCTCGCTGGTGATCGGCACGCATACGCATTGCCCTACGGCGGATCACCAGGTGCTGCCGGGGGGAACCGCGTATCAGTCGGACGCGGGGATGTGCGGCGACTACGACAGCGTGATCGGGATGGACAAAGGGGTGGCGGCGGCGCGGTTCTGGCGGCGTGTGCCGGGCGAGCGGCTTTCGCCCGGGGCGGGGGAAGCGACGATCTGCGGGGTGTTCGTGGAGACGGCGGATGCGACCGGGCTGGCTTTGCGGATCGAGCCGGTGCGGGTTGGCGGGCGGTTGTCTCAGGCGATGACGCACTGAGCGGCAGGGCGGTTGCAGGAAGCAAGCAAGGCCTTCTTTTTTGAAAAAAAGAAGCAAAAAACTTTTACTAC
>CAXTVW010000178.1:0-6578 GCA_964247675.1 uncultured Acetobacteraceae bacterium | reverse complement strand
AGGCCGGCGCCGCCTGCCTGCGCATCAACCCCGGCAACATCGGCAGCGCCGAGCGCGTGCGCGAAGTGGTCAAGGCGGCAAAAGACTACAACTGCTCGATCCGCATCGGCGTGAACGCCGGCTCGCTGGAGCGCCACCTCCTGGAGAAATACGGCGAGCCCAACCCGGACGCCCTGGTCGAATCAGCCCTGGAACACGCCAAGATCCTCCAGGACCACGATTTCCACGAGTTCAAAATCAGTGTGAAGGCCTCCGACGTCTTCCTCGCCGTCGCCGCCTACACCCAGCTCGCCGAAGTCTGCGACCACCCGCTCCACATCGGCATCACCGAAGCCGGCGGCAAACGCGCCGGCACCGTCAAATCCGCCATCGGCCTGGGCAACCTGCTCTGGGCCGGCATTGGCGACACGATGCGCGTTTCCCTCTCCGCCGAACCCGCCGAGGAGGTCCATGTCGGCTGGGACATCCTCAAATCCCTCGGCATCCGCCACCGCGGCGTGAAGATCATCTCCTGCCCGTCCTGCGCTCGGCAAGGCTTCGACGTCATACGCACCGTCGCCGCCCTGGAAGAGCGCCTCGCCCACATCGAAACACCGGTCACGCTCTCCATCATCGGCTGCGTGGTGAACGGCCCCGGCGAGGCGCTGATGACGGACCTGGGCGTCACCGGCGGCGGCAACGGCCGTCACATGGTGTATGCCGCCGGCCGCCAGGACCACACCGTGGAGGGCGTCAGCATGATCGACCACATCGTCGAGCAGGTCGAGCGCAAGGTTGCCGCGATCAAGGCGGAACCTGTTCCTGTGCTGGAGCCGGTTTAAGGCAAGCAAGCAGTTCTTTTTTGAAAAAAAGAACCAAAAAACTTTTGCTCCCTGTCGGCGGCTGCTGAAGCCTCCGCGACAGCCGTAGTAAAAGTTTTTTGCTTCTTTTTTTCAAAAAAGAAGGCCTTGCTTTCTTAAGATCTCCAAAGTCGCCCCGTCTGCCTGCCCCGCGAAAAACGCATCAAGGCCCACGCCAAACCAAGGCTCCACCTGGCTGAACAGCGTCATCGAAGACCGGAACTTCGCATCATCCGGACTGCCGAAGATCGCCAGCGCGGACATCCCGCGATGGGCGCACACAGTCTCCGTGCATGCACGCAGCCGCGCGCCCAGCACCGCATCCGCCAAATAGGCGCGCGCCTCGTCCAGCGAGGCGATAGCGTAATGGCGTGACGTGGCGCTCATCCCCAGCCCGGCGATCTGCGGGAAGACGAACCACATCCAGTGGCTTTGCTTGCGCCCGGCCTGCAGCTCGGCCAGTGCCTGGCGGTAGACCGGCGCCTGGGCCTGCGTGAAGCGCGCGAGATTATGCAGGTTTGTCATCGGCTCTTCTGAACGAACGCGCAGCCTGCCCGTTCACCAGCTTCCTTTTCTGAGGAAGACGCATCTGGTGCCTATCCACTCCGAAGACACACACACGAGCGAGGAAGCCGGCCTTGCAGGTCTGGCAGCCCGCGCGGACGGCGGCCGACTCCTTCTCATCGCGCACAGCGAGGCGCAGGCCGCGCGCCTGGCCGCCTCGGCCGCCACGTTGGTGCCGGAGCTATCGCCCGTCCTGCTGCCCGGCTGGGACTGCCTGCCATACGACCGTGCCAGCCCGTCCCGCGCGGTGATGGGCCAGCGCATGCGGGCGCTGCGCGCCATCGCGTCGGACAAGGCGCGCCTGGTGATCGCCTCGCCGGAAGCCGCCGTGCAGCGCCTGCCGCCGCCAAACCGCTACAGGGCGCTGCATATCGAGACAGGCCAGGCCGTGGACCCGGGCGTCCTGTGCGCGGAGCTGGCCAGGCTCGGTTACGCCGCATCGGAGGAAGCCGACCAGCCGGGCGACATGGCCCACCAGGCCAGTGTGCTCGACGTGGTTCCGGCTGACGGCAGCCCGGCCCTGCGCATCCGGCTGGAGGGCGCGGGGGAAACCTGCACCATCTCCGAAATAGACCGTTTCGACCCGGCGACGCAGCGCAGCGCCGGCGTAGTCCGGAAGCAGGCGATCGGGCCGGCTTCCGAACTCGTGTATCACGCGGATGAAGAGACGCCGGAGCGCATGCCGGGCCTGGAGCACGGCTTGCCCGACCTCGCCGGCCCCTTGTCCGACGTGTTCACCCTCATGGCGGGCGCGGAGCTGCTGCTTGATCCGCAGGCGGCCGAGCGCATCACCGATCACCTCGCCCAGTTGAACGAAGCGCGCGCGACGCGCGTGGCCCTCTGCCGCGCCTCTGGCGGCATCCTGCCGCCGGAAGGCCTGTACCTGGACATCGCCGCCTGGCAGGAGGCCGGAGCCCGCGCCGCGACCCTGGAATGGCCGGAAACAAGACGCCCGCCGTCGTTCCGCGCCGGCCGCAATCCGGCCGGGGCCGCCCGCACCTACATCGCCGAGCGGACAGCTTCAGGCAGCCGCATCGGCGTCTCCGGCCAGCGCCTCGCCCGGGTGCTCGGCATCGGCGCGGCCCCCTGCGTCGGCTGGGCCGAACTGGCCGCCTCGCCGCCAGGCACCATCGCCGTGCTACCGGGCGGCGCCGCCCGCGGCTTCGCAACGCGCGAGGCCATCCTGCTGGCCGCCGCCGACGTCCTGCCGCCCCGCCAGGGCCGCGCGGCCCTGGATGGTCTGTTCGACGTGCCGCTCCGCCCGGGCGACGCCGTCATCCACCTCGATTACGGCGTGGCCCGGCTGGACGGCATAGAAACCGTCACCGCCGCGCACCCCGCCGACCACCTGGTCCTCGGCTTCGCCTGCGGCGCGCGCAAGCTGGTCGATTGCGGCGAGACAGACCGGCTGTGGCGCTACGGATCGGGCACGGAAGGCGTGTCGCTGGACCGGGCGGACGGCGCGAGCTGGGCGAAGCGCCGTCATACGGTGCTCGTGAGCCTGGACGAGACAGCCAAGGCGCTGGTGGTGGAGGCAGAGGCCCGTGCGCAGGCCGCAGCCCCGGCGCTGCGCCCGCCGCGCAGCGAGATGAACCGCTTCGTGGCCGGCTTTCCCTTCACCCCCACGCCGGACCAGGATGCCGCCTTCGCCGACATCGCCGCCGACCTGGCCCGCCGCCATCCCATGGACCGCCTGCTCTGCGGGGACGTGGGCTTCGGCAAGACGGAGGCCGCCTTGCGCGCCGCGGCCGCGGCCGCTCTGTCCGGCCGCCAGGTCGCCATACTGGCCCCCACCACCGTGCTGGTACGCCAGCATCTGGCCACCTTCCGCCGCCGGTTCGCGGCCCTCGGCATAGAGGTCGCCGCCCTGTCCCGCCTCACCCGCCCGGCGGACGCCCGCGCCATAGCCGCCCGCCTTGCCGACGGCAGCCTGCGCGTCGTCATCGGCACCCAGGCGCTCGCCAGCGACAGCATGCGTTTCGCCAAGCTGGCGCTGGTCATCGTCGACGAGGAGCAGCGCTTCGGCACCAAGGCAAAAACCGCGCTGGCCCGCCTGAAGGACGGCGTGCACACCCTCACGCTGACCGCCACGCCGATTCCGCGCACGCTGCAGGGCGCGCTGGCCGGCCTGCAGACGATCTCCCTGCTCACCACTCCGCCAGCCCGGCGCCAGCCGGTGCGCACCACGGTCAGCGAGCAGGACGAGGCCGTCATACGCACCGCCTTGCTGCGCGAACACGCCCGTGGCGGCCAGAGCTTCTGCGTCTGCCCGCGCATCGAGGACCTGGACCGCCTGGCTGCCCTGCTGGACCGGCTGGTGCCGGACCTGTCGGTGGTAATCCTGCACGGCAAGATGAAGCCGGACGCGCTGGATGCCGTGCTGGTGGGCTTTTCCGAAGGTCACGGTGACGTGCTGCTGTCCACCGACATCATCGAGGCCGGGCTGGACATCCCGCGCGCCAACACGATCCTGGTCTGTCGCGCGGACCAGTTCGGCCTGGCACAGCTGCATCAGCTGCGCGGCCGCGTCGGCCGTGGCCGCACCCGCGGCATGGCCTGGCTGTTCACCGACCCGGCGCACCCGCCCACGCAGGCCGCCGCCCGACGTCTGGCCGCGCTCGAGGCGCATGACGGCCTGGGCGCCGGCTTCGCCGTCTCCGCCGCGGACCTGGACCAGCGCGGCGCCGGCGACCTGCTCGGCGACGACCAGGCCGGCCACGCCAAGCTCCTGGGCGTGGAGCTCGCCCGCCATTTGCTGGCCCGCGCCATGGCCCAGCAGCGCGGCGAGGATCCCGACGGCGTCCGCCCGGAGCTGGTGCTCGACCTGCCTGCCTACATACCGGCCGAATACATGGCGGATCCCGCCGCGCGCATCGCGCTCCACATCCGTCTCGGCCACAAGCCCGACACCACGGCGCTGACCGAGGAGCTGGAAGACCGTTTCGGCCCGCTGCCGCATCAGCTGAGCAACCTGCTCGCGCTGTCCGACCTGCGCGCGCAGTGCCGCGCTCTGGGCATCGCGCGGCTGGACGTGGGGCCGGCCGGCGTGGCGGCGGATCTGCGCGAGGTGCCGCCTGAGGTGGACGGGCTGGAGCTCAAGGGCAAGCGGCTGATCTTGCGGGACAGCCGGGCGGACCGGCTGGCTGCGGCGCGGGTTTTGCTGACGAAGCTGGAAGGCAAGCGAGGCCTTCTTTTTTGAAAAAAAGAAGCAAAAAACTTTTGCTCCTCCGACGCTGAAACATCCCGGTGTGTCCAGAGGCACCGGACTGGTGCAAATGCGGGCAGCGAGAGTTTTTTGCTTCTTTTTTTCAAGAAAGAAGGCCTTTCTTGCTGCGCAAACAGTCAGCCTGAAAGAAGCCGACGGCCCCCCTCCTCTCGCTTAAACACCAGCAACGAAGCCGGAGCACGGACCATGCCAAGCAACAACCCGATCGCCTACGCCACCGGCGTGGAACAGCCGGCCCCAACCGAGCGGCCCGCCATCGCCCACATAAACACCGCCATGCAGTCCATACTGGAGACCACCTGGCAGGATTACGGGCATGCCGTGCGCAGCGTGCACGCCAAGAGCCACGGCCTGCTGCAGGGCGAGATGCAGGTGCTCGACAACCTGCCCGAAACGCTGGCCCAGGGCATCTTCGCCCAGCCAAAGGCCTATCCCGTGGTGATGCGCATTTCGACGAACCCCGGCGACATACTGGACGACACGGTCTCGTCGCCACGCGGCCTCGGGTTGAAGATCATCGGGGTGGAAGGCGAGCGCCTGCCCGGCTCCGCCGGCGACACGACGCAGGATTTCGTCATGGCGAACGGCCCGGCCTTCGTGGCGCCGGACGCACAGGGCTTCGCGCCGAGCCTGAAGGTGCTCGCCGCCACCACCGACACCGGCCAAGGCTGGAAACGCGCGTTCTCCTGGGTGATGCGCGGCCTGGCCAGGCTGGCCGCCTCCGCTGGCGCCGATGCCGGGCCGCTGAAGGCGCTCGGCGGCCAGCCGCTCACCCACCCGCTGGGCGAGACGTTCTACTCGCAGACGCCGTTTCGCTACGGCAACTACATCGCCAAGCTGTCCGTGGCGCCCGCTTCAGCCGAACTCACCACGCTGACGGACGCGCCCGTCGATCTCTCCGGCAAGCCGAACGGGCTGCGCCAGTCGGTGATCGACCATTTCGCCACCCATGGCGGTATCTGGGAATTGCGCGTTCAGTTGCGCACCAACCCGGAAACCATGCCCGTCGAGGACGCCTCGGTTCCGTGGCCGGAGAACGAGAGCCCCTATGTCGCCGTGGCGCGCATTACCGCCAAGCCGCAACCGGCCTGGAGCGAGGCGCGCGCGCAGGAGGTCGATGACGGCCTGGCTTTCAGCCCCTGGCACGGCATCGCCGCGCACCAGCCGCTCGGCTCGATCAACCGGGCGCGCCGGGAAGCCTATGTGAGGTCGGCCGGCTTCCGAGCCGCGCGCAACCGCTGCCCCATCCACGAACCGCAGGCAGCCCTGGCTCTGTCCGCCGCACCGGCCGCCGCGTTCGGCACCACGCCCGGCCGCGAGGGCCGCCGTCCCGGCACGCCGGACGCCATGCCCGGCGTGATCGGCCAGCCGATCAACGGCCGGGCGCGCCGGCTCGTCTCCGGCACCGCCGGCGGCCTGGCGGCCGGCGCGGTGCTCTCGGCGATCTTCCTCGCCTTGGAAGCGATGGTGGACGAGCCGTCAGACCTGGTGAAGCTGAAGCGCCGCACTGCCCGCCTGGCCGGCCTGAAACAGAAGCGCGACAGGGCCAGGAGCCACGCCGGCGAGCAACTCGTCTCCCACGGCGGTCACTTGGCGCTGTCGGCCGCCTCAGGCCTGATCTATGGCGCGGTCAAACCCGCCGGCCTGCCGCCCGTCATTGCCGGCAGCGTGTTCGGCGCGGCGTTCTACGGCCTGGCCTATGGCGCGCTCGGCCCGGCGCTCGGCGTCACCCCCCGGCTCAGCCGGGACACCACGGCCAGCATCGTCCAGCACGGTCTGTTCCACATGCTGTTCGGCATCACCACGGCCGTCACGGCGGACCGTGTTGCCCGGCGTATCTGACGGATGCTGACCCGCCGCCGCAAGCAGGTGCCCCCAACCAGACACGCACGCCGCAAATGCGGGGAAGCAAAAGTTTTTTGCTTCTTTTTTTCAAAAAAGAAGGCCTT
>CAXTVW010000177.1:0-6633 GCA_964247675.1 uncultured Acetobacteraceae bacterium | reverse complement strand
CCGCTGGCCACGTTCTCGCGCCGCACAAGCATCACCAGCACCCAGTCCACGCCGTCCCTGTGCAGGCCTTCCGGCGTTGGCTGGCCCGATTCACCCGGACGTGCCTCTATGCGGAACTGGTGCGTCTCCACATGCCAGGCGGCCGGACGGGTTGCCGCAAGCGTGGCCGCGTTGAAAACGGTGAAGCAGGTGCGCAGGATGGCACACATCGCCGGATGCTCGGCGATGGCCGGCTTCACCGGCTCAAACCACCGCGCAAGGCCGCCGTTCAGCGCATTGTAGTCCCGGCTTTGGTAATGCGGCTGGTGCGGTTTCCGCCTGATCGCCCGGGCATCGACCGAAAACGCCGCATGGCGGCGCCGGCGGTAGCGCCCGCCATCGGCCATGTAGGTGTCCATGCCGAGGTCGTTCCAGCTTTCGGCGAACCCGCTCCAATCCGCGAGGCCGGCCTGGGTCAGCAGCGCCGCGAACTCGTCGGCAGTGACGTGCGCGTAGCCTTGCTGGGCTAGTTCGGCTTCGACGTTCTGCATCGTTGGATCCTAAAGAATTAAGCAAGGCCTTCTCTTCTGAAGAAAAGAAGCAAAAGATTTTTGCTCCGCTGTCGCCGTCTTATCCGGTGAGTCCGCGACAGCGGAGCAAAAGTTTTTTGGTTCTTTTTTTCAAAAAAGAACTGCTTGCCTTGCCTCTAGCTTGTGTTCCCCAAAGCCGACGGTGGAGGTGAAACCGCCAGTTGCCCCGAAGGCGCGGCCGCCGCGTCCTGCCGCGATTCCACCGGCACCGCCTCATGCGCGATGTGGTTGAACACCGTCGTCACCGGCGTGGCGATACGCAAGCCCTGCTCCTTGAAGCGTATCGTCAGCCGGCGGTTGAACTCGCGCTGCACGGCCCAGCGCCCCGCATCCGTGCACACGATCTGCCCCACGATCGTCACCACGCCGGAATCGACGCGGTCCACGCCCCAGAGCTGGAAGTCGCTGAGCATCATCTCCGTGAAGCGGGCCTCGCCGCGCATCTCGCGCGCGATGCCGGAGAGCACCTCGCTGACGCGGTCGCTGTCCTCCTCGATCGGCACCGCCACGCTGATCGCCGCGTTGCCGATGCCGCGGTTGACGTTCGTGACCGTGGAGACCGAGCTGAACGGGATGATGTGCACGCTGCCGTCGCCGGCGCGCAGCCGCATGGTGCGTATGGAGAGGTTTTCCACAGAGCCGGACAGGCCGGCCACCGTCACCCAGTCGCCCACCTGCATGGCGTTCTCCACCAGCAGGAAGATGCCGGTGATGAAATCCTGCACCAGTTTCTGGCTGCCGAAGCCGATGGCCACGCCCAGTATGCCGGCGCCGGCCAGCAGTGGCGCGATGTTCACGCCGATTTCGGACAGGGCGGTCAGCCCGAAGGTGGCGATCAGCACCACCAGCAGCAGCGTGCGCAGGATCGGCAGCAGCGTGCGCAGCCTGGCGGAGCGGGCCAGTTGCGCCTGCTGCTGCAGCCGCGCCACGTGGCTGTCCATCCCGGCATTCACCGCTTCCCACACAGCGAGCGCCAGGGCGGCTTCCACCACGATGGTCAGCGTGGCGGAAGCCAGCTTGCCGCCTAGCGCGCTGTGGTGGAACCAGTCCAGCGTGTCGATACCCCAGGCCTGCAGCAGCGCCAGCCCGGTGAACAGCACCAGCACGAAGGAGGCCGACCGGCGCAGCAGCGGATAGTAGCGGTCCGCGCGCTTCTCCAGGCCGGGGAAGCGCGCGCGGGCGTCAGGCGATACGCGCATCGCCCGGTCCAGCGCGCCGAGCGCCACGATGCTGAGCAGGCGCGCGATCACCAGCACGCCGATCGTGGTCAGGAAGACGTGCCAGATCCGCACGTAGCCGTTGCGCACCTCGGCCGCCCACACCAGCCAAAGCGCGGCGATGTAGAAGATCGCGGCCAGGTGCCAGATCGAGGCGAGCCGGTTGCGCACCCGTCCGCCCACGCCAGGGTTCGGCCGGTGCGAGCGTATGCGCGCCGCCACGGACTCCCGGCATTGCAGGATCATCACGATCACGCAGAGATGCACGATCAGGAACACCGCCTTGAGGAACGCGTCGTTGGCCGGGATGGGCAGGCCGAACAGCGCCCCGATCTGCGAGGCGCCGTAGCCGAACGCGGCGATGGCGAAGATGCGCCGCACCCACACCACCGCGTAGGCCGCACCCTCGTCGCTGACATGCACCAGGCGGAGGTTCGGCATGCCGGGCGAGAAGAACATGCGCGTCAGCGAGGTGGCCAGGCGGCAGATCACGTAGGCGCCGATGGCGGCCTGCAACACCGCGGAGACCTGCGGCGTGGCGAACAGCGTGCCGGCATAGCCCACACCGATGAAGACGCCGAGCGGCAGCAGGTCCAGCACGAAGCACAGCAGCACGAAGGGCAGGCGCCGCAGCATGGCCAGCGTGCGGGCGAAGCGGCGCCGGCGCAGCACATGCTCCACCGTCACGGCTTCGCGGTCCTCCGGCGCCACGCCTTCCAGCGACGTGCTGTCCAGCTCCTCCCTGGTCGGCGGCGGCGCGGGCGCCGCCTCGCCGGGTGCGTCGGCCGCCTGCACGGCCGCGTCCACCCTGGCCTCCGCCGCGTTTGCCGCCGGCTTCGCCAGGCCGCCCGCCGCCTCGCCTGCCGCCTGCGCGCCAGGTGCCAGTGCCGCGATTCCCGTCACCGCGCGGCGCAGCAGGCGCCACAACGCCCACTCGCCGAAGCCGGCCACCGCCAGAACCAGCGCGAGCCGCCAGGCCGCGTCTATGGCGCGCGCCCGCAGAACGGGGTTCTCCGCCGTGCGCAGCGTGAAGGCCCACACGCTCGGCAGGTTGCCCAGGACGCGGCCGAAGCTGACGAACTGGCCGGACAGGCCGGCCATCCAGGCCGTGCCGTCCTTGAGCAGTTGCGCGCCAACGCTGTCCGGCGCCAGCGGCACCGGCGTTGCCGGCTTCGGCGGGTTCACCACGGTGACGGCTTTCTGCAGCGTCTCCAGCGTGGCGGTGAACGCCGCGCGCTTCTGCGGATCGTTCAGCAGGTCGATCATCTGCTTCGTCTCCGCCGGCGTCAGCGCGGGCGCGGCCGGCGGCTTGGCGGCGGCCGCCGCGGCGGGGGCAGCAGGGGCTACATGCGGCAGGGCGAGCGCCGGCGCCTGCGCCCGGGCGGGCGGCAGCCCGGCCAGCAGCAGCGCCGCCAGCAGAAACCAGGCGCGGGGGTGCATAAGCCGGAGCGAGGCCTTATGTCCGGGCGATGACGTCAATACTGATGATCCTCCTGCTGGTGACCATGCTCGGCGTGGTGGTCGTACTCGGTCTGGGCATGGTGGGCGTCGTCCGCGGCGGCGATCCGCGGCGGTCCAACGCGCTGATGCGCGCGCGTGTTCTGCTGCAAGGTTTGGCGCTCGGGCTCATGGTCCTGATACTGCTGCTTCGGCATAGCTGAAAGGCGCCCGCAATGCCGCTCGACACAACAGGCGATATTCCCGGCCCGAAGCTGAACGTGCTCGGCGGCAAGCTCGAATCCTGTTCGACCGATCCGATGACCGGCTTCACGCGCACCGGTTGCTGCGACACCGGGCCAGGTGACGTGGGCAGCCACACGGTCTGCGCGGTGATGACGGCCGAGTTCCTGGCGCACAGCCGGCAGCGCGGTAATGACCTGTCCACGCCGCGGCCGGAATACGGCTTCCCCGGCCTGCGGCCCGGCGACCAGTGGTGCCTATGCGCGCCGCGCTGGCAGGAGGCGCTGGTGGCGGGTTGTGCGCCGCGGGTGGTGCTGAAGGCGACCAATATGGCGGCTTTGCTGCATTGTGATCTGGCGGATTTGACGGCGCATGCCTGAGTAAGACAGGCCTTCTTTTTCGAGAAAAAGAAGCAAAAAGCTTTTACCCGGGCTGTCGCGGATCGCTGCGGCTTGCGTCTCGACGACGCGGCGCCGGCGTCGATGATCCTGTTTGCCTACTTTCCTGGCGTAGGGATCGTGCTGACTGTCCCGTTCGGCCCGATGACCGTGCTGGTCCCGTTGCCGTTCGGCACCACGATGCTGCCGTTCCCCGTAGGCCCGTTCAGCGATTTGACCTCGCCGCCGCCGCCGGTGAGCACGCCGGTCCGCCCGCCCGGCAGATTGACGACGCCGCTGGGGAACGTGGCGGTGGGCGGCTGCGCGTGGGTCTGCTGCTCCGGCACTTCGTAGCCGGGCAGTTGTGGCAGCGCCTGCAGCGGCGTGTAGTTCGGGCCGCCTGTGCCGCCGTTGGAGATCTCCTTCGCCTGCTGGTTTTGCAAATCCTTCAGCGTCGGCGGCGCCTTCGGCGGGGCCGGCCACACGTCGCCGGCTTCGTACAGCATCGGCTTCGGCTCGTCGTTCGTCCCGCCGCGCACCTTGGCGTAGGTCTCGTTGGCGTAGCCGTTGGATGGCGCCGGCGTGATGTTGGGGTTGTCGTGGAACGGCAGGTGGAACGTGTCGCCCCAGTAGGAATACACGCCGGATCCCGCGCAGCCTGACAACAGGCCGGCAGCCAGCAGGGTGGCCGCCGGCCTGGCACCGCGCCAAAGGGGTCGAACGATATCCGTCATCAAGCAGTACTTTCCAGCAAGTGGGCGCAACATGCCTGCAGGCACGCTGCTTCTCAAGCCGCCGTGACCGGCCGCCTCACGAAATCCGTGATCCAGCGCGCCACGAACACAGGTTCGTTCAATGGCAGCCAGGCGGGCACACCCGCAAGCGGCGCGTCGGCGGCCACCGCCAGGATAGCGGGCGCGTCAGGCCATAGCGGCGGTTTGCCGAGGTTTGCCCGGTGCACCTCGATCTGCGGCAGGCCGGAGGATTTGAACCCTTCGACGAGGACCAGATCGACGGGTGCCAGGCGGCCGGCGAGCAGCACCGGGTCCGGCGTCTCGGGCGCCTCGCGCAGCAGCGCCCAGCGCTGGCCGCCCACCACCAGCACCTCCTCGGCGCCCGCCTCGCGGTGGCGGAAGCTGTCCTTGCCCGGCCGGTCCAGCTCCATCCCGTGATGGGCGTGCTTGATGGTGGAGACGCGCAGCCCGGCGGCGCGCAGCAGCGGCAGCACGGCCACCAGCAGCGTGGTCTTGCCGCTGCCGGACCACCCCACCAGGCCGAGCAGCTTCAGTGCGGAACCGCCGGCGAGGAGCCGGGGGTCGGCTGCAGCTTGGGGCGCACATGGTCCAGCCCGGCGCGCAGGTAGTCCCACCCGGTGATCAGCGTCAGCAATGCCGCGGCCCACAGCATGGCGGTGCCGATCAGCCCCACAGGCAGGAAGCCGAGATGCAGCACGGCCGCTCCGTCGTCGCCGGCCAGCAGGGTGCCCAGGGCGGCCATCTGCAGGCCGGTCTTCCACTTCGCCAGCCGGGTGACCGGCAACCCGACCGCCAGGCCGGCGAGGTACTCGCGCAAGCCGCTGACCAGGATCTCCCGGCACAGGATGACGATTGCTGGGGCCAGCCCGTGATAGGGCAGGCGGCCGTGCCCGGCCAGCACCATCAGGGTGGCGCCCACCAGCAGCTTGTCGGCGATCGGGTCCAGCATGCGGCCCAGGTCGGACAGCATCTTGCGGTTGCGGGCGATGCGGCCGTCCAGGAAATCGGTGATGCCGGCGGCGCCGAACACCAGCATGGCGGCCACATTGCCGCCCGGCGTGCGCAGCGCCACCAGCGCCACCAGCACCGGTATGGCGGCAATGCGCGAAAGGGTGAGGAGGTTCGGCAGGTTCGGCATCATGCGGCCCCCACGATAGCCTGAAGCGCTGCCCGGGTCAGCCGCTATCTGCCGCGGACGAGAATCCCCGAAAAACAACACCGGTAGCAATGCAACTACAAGTTGCTTGCGAAATAGCATCGTTCGTGACATGGTCCGGGCATGGAAGAAGAACCCGTACTACGCGAAGCCCTCTCCCGCCGCGACGCAGCACTCGCCGAAGCGCGCCGCCTGGACGAGTTCGTCCGCATGTATAACGAGCTGCGTGGACGGCCAGCGCTGAGCGTGGTGACCGACAGCCGGCCCCCTGCCGACGCGCAGGCCGGCGAGTTCATCCTCGACAAGAGCCGGCCGAACGTCAGGTAGGCCCTATCAGGGCGCCTGACGCCGGGCTCTGTTCTGGATCAGGTGTCAGGCTTGCGGTCTCTCCGGAGGGCAACGAGACCCCTGGACGTCGCGGGCCGCTAACGCAGGAACCCCGCGTCATGCGGCCGGTCGCGTATGTCGTTGCCCTGCTCGCCGTCTTCCTGGTCCGTGTCGTCCAGCGCGTCCGCGGTGAAGTTCCGCTCGCCGTGGTCTTGCAGCGCCTCCTGCTCCAGCTTTCCCGCCGTCCGGTCGACCACATAGACACGGCTGAGCTTGCGCCGGTCCGCCTCGCCTTCCGCCGCCTGCACCGCCTGGTCCAGGCTCATCGCGTGGCCGTCCTTGGTGATGGCCGGCAGCGTCCCGCTGTCCGCGCCGTAGAAGACGATTTCGGTGACGACCGCGCCGGGATCGTCCTCGCCCATGCGCCGCAGGACCAGCACGTGGTTGCCGTAATCGGGCACCGGGTCGTGCGGCGCGAGGCGGATCGTTTCTACCATGGATGGTCTCCTTTGCCGCACGAACGGCGGCGCGGGTTGGTGGGTTGCGGGGGCA
>CAXTVW010000176.1:2147-6665 GCA_964247675.1 uncultured Acetobacteraceae bacterium | reverse complement strand
CGCTGGAACGTGTTGCGGCCGATGATCGCGCCGTTGGCGCCGCCGTCTCGTATGCCCTGGATTGTGGCCAGGAGCGATGGCGTGTCTTTGATGTTTTCGCCGCCGGAGAACACCACCATGCGACGACCGGCAAAGCAGCTCTGCACGACGTGGCGTACACGCTCCGCCATCGTTGCGCGCGGAATGTTCAGCTCCTCGTACACCTTCTTGGCAGGCGCCAGGCTGCTGAGGTGTTCCGTGGGCGGCTTCACCTTGATGATGTGGGCGCCCATCAGTGCCGCCATGTGGGCCGCGTAGGCGCACACGTCGAACGCGGTCTCGCCTTCCTTGTCCAGCAGCGGACCGCGCGGGTAGCTCCAGACCACCACGGCGAGGCCGGCCGCCTTGGCCTCCTCGGACAGCGCCTGCAGCTCGTTCATCTGCTTGAAGCAGTATTCGCTGCCCGGATAGATGGTGAAGCCGATCGCCGAGCAGCCAAGACGCAGCGCGTCGCTGACCGACCCGGTTACCGCCTGGTCTTTCTCGGTAGCCAGCGAGTTGCTGGAATTCATTTTCAGGATGAGCGGGATCTGGCCGGCGAAGCTGCTCGCGCCGCATTCCAGCATGCCGAGCGGGGCCGCGAAGGCGGACAGGCCGGCGTCGATGGCGAGCTGGAAGTGATAATGCGGGTCATAGGCCGGCGGATTGGCGGCGAAACTGCGACCAGGACCGTGCTCGAAACCCTGATCGACCGGCAGGATGACGAGCTTGCCGGTGCCGCGCAGCTTGCCTTCCATCAGCAGGCGCACAAGGTTCGCCTTCGTTCCGGGATTGTCGCTTTCGTAGTTCTTCAGGATCCTGCGGACTTCTGGTGTCACGTTCATTTCTGTGTCTCCGGCCGGGGCTGACGAAAGGGGGCGCGGTGCGGCTTAACCGATGCCAGGGCGCCTGTCACCCGCAGGACAGCCGCGAAAAACCGCTTTTTCCCCACGGAATGCCCGGGTTCTGGTTTTCGGCCGCAGACCAGTTATGACCGCATGCGGCGTCATTCTGCAGCCAGCCAGGCGTCGAGACCGCGCCAGGCGCGCCGGTCCGCCAGGTCCAGGAAGGGTGGGGCATCAGGCAGCAGCCTGGCGCCCTGATTGGCCGCGCGCCAGGCTATGTCCTTCCAGACGACGGGTGCTGCGCGCAACACCAGCAGCTCCTGGCCCGCCCGCAACGCCTCCAGCGCCCGCCCGGCCGCGCCGCCGCAATCCAGCACGTTGCGGACATCCGCGTCAGGCGCCGTAGCGCCGGCAGCCTCCACCAGCGCCTGCCACCAGGCCACACCCGCATAGGCTCCCGCTCCCTCGCCGGACAGCAGCGTGATTGGGCGTCCGGCCGCCGTCGTCAGCGCCGCCTGCGCCATCCCCAGCCCGTGCACCATGACCGCCGGCGGAAGCTTCATGCTTGACGTTCAAGCCGCTGGAGGCTTTCTCTTCAACCCTCAATGAGGATGCTTGCCTGGCATCCGGGGATGGGCATGGCTGATTCCGGCAGTTCCGGTGTGGATGAGACGGCCCGGCTGGAAGCGGCCCTGGCCCGGATCGCCCTTGCGCGCCGGCCGGACAGGACGGCGGGCGCGGACACGTCAGGATTGGCGGCGCGGCTCGATGCTTTGATTGCGGAGCTTCGGAGTGTGCTTGGACGGGCTTCGGGGGACTGACGCCAGGAAGGAGCAGTCCTTTTCTGAAAAACTGTCGCTTCCCCTACACTTGCAGCCAGGCACGCCGGGAAGAGGCGGGGCTGGTGAGTCAGGGACTGAGCCTGTGATATCGTGCCTGAAAACGACGAAAGATTAACAGCCGTGGCCCAGCTAACCATCAAGATCAACGGCTACGCCTACACCGTCGGCTGCGACGATGGGCAGGAACGCCATCTGCTCCAGATGGCAGCCGACGTGGAGACACGAATCGACAGCATCAAGGCGCTCGGCGGCCAGAGCGGCGAGAGCCGCTTGCTGGTACTGGCCGCCCTGCTGATGGCCGACGAGCTGCATGACCAGAAGACGCTGCTCACCAACCTGCAAGCCGAGCTCTCGCGCGAGCCCAAGGCCGAGGCGGAGAAGCAGCGCCGGCTCGCGCGCCTGGCCGACAAGGCCGAGGAGATTGCACATGGGCTCGAGCAGACCTAGATAGGTCAGGCGGAGCTGCTGGGTGCGTCAGGCAATTCATCCCCGGGGCCGATAAGCACTCCCTCGGGGGCTGGCGCTGTCGCGGTCTTGGCCGTGGTATCTGGTTCCCACCTGCACAAGCAGGCTCTGGGGGGTGAGAACGTCAACGGCTTTGGCGGCTCCGTACTCGTTTCAGCAAGAAGCGAGCAGTTGTTCTTAAAGGACCTAGAACCTTTAATCCCTTTCGGCGAACGGTTCAGAACCCGCCGACAGGGAGCAAAAGTTTTTTCTTTTTTTTCAAAAAAGAAGGCCTTGTTTCCCAATCAGCCCTGGTCTTCGACGCTAAGTCGCGTCCTCGGCGATGCCTTGCTCCGGGCTCGAGGACTGCAATTGCCACGGCACCGAGACGACGACGATATGCGGGCCGCCGTGGCGGAGCAGCCGCGCGCGCAGCCGGCGCTCCCGATGCGTGTGCATGAGGTATCCCCACCAGCGGCCCTCGATCAGTTCCGGCAGCACGATCATCACTGGCCGGCCGGGGAAGCGAGCGCCGGCTTCCTGCACCGCTTCGAGCAAAGGGCCGGCGATGCTGCGGAACGGCGAGGCTACCAGCTTCAGTTCTGGCAGCGCCAGGCCGGCCTGTTCGAGCGGACCCTGCACGCAGTCCTGCCACTCGCGCTGCAGCTTCTGCGCGTGGTCGTCCGCGTCCGGCCCTTCCAGCTTGGTCACATGCAGCGCGGTGACGCAGGGCGAAACCTGCAGCGCGTAATCGACGGCCTTGCGGGAGAGCTTGTCCCAGCGCGCGATCGGGACCAGCGCCACCGGGCCTGGCCGCGAACGCACATCGATCTGCCGGTGCTTGCCGTGCAGCATCTGCCGGTCGATGCCCTCATAATAGCGGCTGACCGCCCACAGCCCGCCTACCGCAAGCGGGATGATGATCACTGTGAGCCAGGCGCCTTCGACGAACTTAGCAAGCAGGATGATGGCCAGCGCCACACCGGTGGCACACGCGCCCGCCCCGTTGATAAGCAGCCGCGTACGCAGGGCGGAGCGGCCCAGTTTCGTTCTGTGCAACGCGCGCCGCCAATGTGCGGCCATGCCGGCTTGGGACAGGGTGAACGAGAGAAAGGCGCCGACGGCGAACAGCGGGATCAGCCGGTCCGTGATGCCGCCAAACGCGAGCAGCAGCCCGCCCGAACCCAAAGCGAGGAACAGGATGCCAACGGTATAAACCAGGCGCCGTCCGGCAACCGCGAAGGGCCTGGGCAGGAAGCCGTCGGTGGCGACCAGGTGGCAGAGGCGCGGGAAATCGACGAAGCTGGTGTTGGCTGACAGGCACAGCACCAGCAGCACGCTGCCGATCGTTGCGTCGTAGAGCCAGCCGCGCCCGTGCACGGCGCTCACCAGTTGCGACAGCACGCTCTGGTAGCCGTCCTTGGTCTGGTCCATCGCCATCACGCCATAGCTGCGGGCGAGCGTGGCGATGCCGAGCAGCAGAAGGCCGAGAACCACCACGATCACCGTCAGCGTGCCGTGGGCGTGGCGGACCGTGGGCGCCCGGAATGCGCTGACGCCGTTGCTGACGGCTTCCACGCCCGTCATGGCGGTGCAGCCGCTGGCAAAGGCGCGCAGGATTAGCCAGAGCCCGATCGCCTCGCCGCCCTGTCGGATCGCCGGCGGTGCGATCACCGGGTGCGGGTGCCAGCCCGCGTGCCAGGCCTGCACCAGGCCGGACGCCAGGATGAAGCCCAGGGTGAGGATGAACAGATAGGTGGGCACGGCCAGGATCAGGCCGGCTTCGCGCGTGCCGCGCAGGTTCACCAGCGTGACCAGCGCCAGGATGCCCAGGCAGAGGCTGACCGTATGCGCGTGCAGGGCGGGCAGGGCGGAGGTGAGTGCGCCCACGCCGGCCGAAATGCCGACGGACACGTTCAACAAGTAGTCGAGCATCAGCGCGGCCGCGGCCAGCAGGCCGGCCGGCACGCCGAGGTTCTCCTTTGCAACCATGTAGGAGCCGCCATTGCTGGGGTAGGCGGCGATGGTCTGCCGATAGGAGGCGTAGAGTGCCGCCAGCAGGATCACGATTACCCAGGTAATCGGACCTATCACGCCAAGGCCGGCAGCGCCGGCACCGGCCAGTATCGTAAGTGCCGCTTCCGGCCCGTAAGCGGCCGAGCCCAGGCCGTCCAGGCCCATGGCGGGCACGCCCTCGAACACGCCGATCTTGCGTCCCTCGGCGTCGCGGTTGGCGATCGACCGGCCGAGGATCAGGCTGCGCAGGGTGGTGGACATGGGGGGGCTCGTGCTGCTCGCGGATTGCGGCAACGCGGGGAGGACAGAAAGGAAGGCCTTCTTTTTTGAAAAAAAGAAGCAAAAAACTTTTG
>CAXTVW010000176.1:0-2047 GCA_964247675.1 uncultured Acetobacteraceae bacterium | reverse complement strand
CCGAGCAATTCTACATCGAACATCAGCGTGGCGTTTGGCGGGATGACGCCGCCGGCGCCGCGGGCGCCGTAGCCCTGGTCAGGCGGGATGATCAGCGTGCGTTTGCCGCCGACATGCATGGTGGCCACGCCGGTGTCCCAGCCTGCTATCACGTGGCCCTGGCCGAGAACGAATTCGAAAGGTTCGTTGCGGTCGCGCGAACTGTCGAATTTGGCGCCTTTCGCGCCGTTCTCGTACAGCCAGCCGGTGTAATGCACGCTGACCGTCTGGCCGGGCTGCGGCTCGGCGCCGGTGCCGACCACCTCGTCATGGTATTGCACCCCGGACTGCATCGTCACGTAGGTGTCCGCAGCTTGCATTGGCTGGCTCAAAAGCAGTGCTCCAAGAAAAACTAAGCGTTTCAACATCATTCCCTCAGGTGAAAAGGTTTTTTGCTTCTTTTTCAAAAAAAAGAAGGTTTTGCTTACTTCTACCCAGCCACCCTCTCGCGATCCTCGGAGTTAACCCCAAGCTGCTTGAGCTTGCGGTGCAAAGCGGACCGCTCCATCCCCACAAACCCGGCGGTGCGGGAAATGTTGCCACCAAAACGCAGCAGTTGGGCCTGCAGGTACTGGGTCTCGAACATGTCGCGCGCCTCGCGCAGCGGCAAGGCCATCACGTCCGCGGTGGGATCGAAGTTCAGCAACGCCGGCGCGCCCTGGCCGATTTCGGGCGGCAGCATCTCGGCGCGAATTGGCTCGGCCGGGCCGCCCGGCGCCATGATGAGCAGCCAGTCCATCAGGTTGCGCAGCTGGCGGACGTTGCCCGGCCAGTCATAGGCTTGCAGGGCGGTGATCGCGTCGGCGGATAGTTCACGGCCGGGCAGGCCGGCGGATTCGGCGGCGCGGGTGAGGAAGTGGCGGGCGAGCTCGGGTACGTCTTCGCGACGCTCGCGCAGGCCGGGCAGGCGCATGGGAACCACAGCCAGGCGGTAGTACAAATCCTCGCGGAAGCGGGCGTTGCCGATCTCCAACTGAAGATCCCGGTTGGTGGTGGCCAGCACGCGCACATCCACCTTGACGCGGCTGCTGCCGCCGATGCGCTCGAACGTCTGGTCCTGCAGGGCGCGGACGATCTTGCCTTGGGTCTCCAGCGGCATGTCGCTTACTTCGTCGAGCAGCAGCGTGCCGCCATGGGCGCGCTCCAGCACGCCGGCGCGGCGGGGCAGTTGGCCCGGGTCGTTGCCGGCTTCAACGCCGAACAGCTCCTCCTCGAAGCGCGCAGGGTTCAGGGTGGCGCAGTTCAGCGCCACGAAGGGGCCCTCGGCGCGCCGCGAGCGGGCGTGGATGGTGCGGGCGACAACCTCCTTGCCGCTGCCGGCCGCTCCGGTGATCAGCACGCGCGAGCCGGTGGGGGCCACGCGCTCGATCTGGCTGCGCACCGCGTGGATGGCAGGACTGGCACCTGTCAGTTGCGCTTCCTGGCCAGCGCGCAGGCGCAGCTCGGCGTTTTCGGCTGCAAGCCGGGCAGCTTCCAGCGCGCGGCGGATGATCAGCAGCAGGCGGTCGGTCTGGAACGGCTTCTCGATGAAGTCGTAGGCGCCCTGCTGGATGGCAGCCACCGCCGTCTCGATGGTGCCGTGGCCGGAGATCATCACCACGGGGGCCGCCGGCTCTTCCCGGTGCAGGGCCTTGAGGATGCCGAGCCCGTCCAGGCGGGAGCCTTGCAGCCAGACGTCCAGCAGTATCAGCGAGGGACGGCGGGCGCGGAAAGCGGCGATGGCGGCATCCGAGTCGCCGGCCTGGCGTGTGTCGTATCCTTCGTCGCGCAGGATGCCATCAATCAGCAGCCGGATGTCGGGCTCGTCGTCAACGATCAGGATTTCATGCGCCATCGGCAGCCTTCGCTTCCTCGCTGAGGTCCATACTGGCGGCGCCGGACGGTGGCGCCGCAGGAAGGGTTAACGTCGCAACAGCCCCGGATGTGGCAGGGCCTGTGCCTTGTAGGTCGTCCAGTGTGACCGATCCGCCATGGTCCTCCATGATCTTCTTGACGATGGCAAGCCCCA
>CAXTVW010000175.1:0-6692 GCA_964247675.1 uncultured Acetobacteraceae bacterium | reverse complement strand
TTTTTTCAAAAAAGAAGGCCTTTCTTCCAGTGCATAACGCCCCAGTATAACGGCCCAACCACAACCAGCCCCACAATCCAGGACACATCCGCCCCGCCCAGCAGCCGCGCCACCGCGCCTGTATAAAGCGGGTTCGAGACGAACGGGATCTGCACCAGGATACCCGCCGCGTAGCACAGCAAGGCCGGCGCGTTGTAGCGTCCGTAGCGACCGCCATCCGGCCGGAAGAATGCGGCTACGTCATAAGCCCCATGCCGGATCAGGTAGAAATCGACCAGGTTGATCGCCGTCCACGGTACCAGCACATACAGCAGCAACAGGATGAAGTTGGTGTAGTCTTCCATGAAGTTGCTGGCGGCGAATACCGCCAGTATCACCGACACGCCCGCCATGCAGCAGGATGCGAGTACCCGGTCCACCGCCCGCGCGCGCCAGCGTGGCAGGAACGTCTGCACTACCGTGATGCCTGCCAGAACGCCGCAATAGATGTTCATCGCACTGCCCGCGGCGATGCCGAGCGAGAGCACGGGCACCACAAGAAGCACGATGGGACCGAGCGTTTCGGCGAATGCGTCCGTCATGTTCGCTGATCCTGCGACCACGGCCAGCAGCGCGCCCAGTATCATGGGAAAGACGGACCCGAGCACGCAGCCGGCATAGCTGGCCCAGAACGCCTGCCGCGCACCCGCGCCAGGCGGCAGATACCGCGAGTAGTCCGCCACATAGGGCGCGTAAGCGATTTGCCACAGCGCGCCCACGGACACCGCACCTAGAAAACCGGTCACGCTGAACGTGCCTTTCGCGAACGCCGATGCAGGCACGCCGTGCACGAACACCAGCCAGACGAAGCACAGCGCCAGCGCGGCCCCGGCAATCCAGGCCAGCCACTGCGAATACAGATGGATCAGATCGTGGCCGTAAATGGCAGCTACCACGCTGACCAGGCAGATCACCACCGCATAGGCGTGCGTCCCCATGCCGCCCGCCAGCAGATTCAGCGACTCACCGCCGAGCACGAAATTCGCCGCAATGAACCCCACATACATCAGCACCACGAGTGCGATCACCGCCACCGCGCCTACCGTGCCGAACTGTCCGCGCGTCTGCACCATCTGCGGCACGCCCAGCTCCGGCCCCTGCGCCGCGTGCAGCGCCATGAACACGCCGCCAACCATGTTGCCCAGCACGATCGCCAACACCGATTGCACAAGGCTGAGGTGATAGATCGTCGGCGCCAGCGCGCCTGTCACCACCGTCAGCATCATGATGTTCGCGCCGAACCAGATGGCGAACAGATCGCCCGGCTTGCCGTGCCGTTCCTCCAGCGGGATCTGGTAGATGGTGTTTGCTTCAATTGCGGGCAGGATGCGTGTCATTCGGCACTTTCTTGGGCGTGCAACGTTTCGCAGGAACGCGTTGCCGCGCTCGATCGGTATGCTAGCCTACCGACATACCGCATATGACCCCACTCGAACGCCACGTCACCGAGGAATACCGCGCCGGCCGGCTCAGCCGCCGGCAATTCCTCTATCATGCCGCGCGCATCGGCCTGCTCGCCGCGGTGCCGGCGCGCGCCGCCCCGCCCGGCCGCCCGGGCGCCACCATACGCGTGGCGTCAAACGTGCCGGCCGGCGCGATCGACCCGATGACGGTCAGCGAGATCGGCGGACTTGCCATGCTGCAACAGACCGGCGAGTTCCTGCTCATGGCCGGATCCGACCTGATCCTGCGCCCTGCGCTCGCCACTGCCTGGCACCCGAACACGGACTGTTCCGCCTGGACATTCTCGCTGCGACCGGGCGTGAAATATCATGACGGCCAAAGCTTCACCGCGGCCGACGTCGTCGCCACCATGGACCGCCTTTGCGACCCCAGGCTCGGCTCCAACGCGCTCTCCGTCCTGCGCGGCGCCCTCTCGCCAAGCGGCACCAAACGCATAGACGATTTGACGATACGCTTTGAACTCGATGCACCGAACGGCAACTTCCCGTTCTACGTCTCGTCGGACAACTATAACGCCATCATCCTGCCGGCCAACTACGCCGGTGACTTCGAAACCACTTTCAACGGCACCGGCCCGTTCCGCCTGGAGCATTACGCGCCGAAAGTCGGCGCCAGCTTCGTGCGCAACGAAAGCTACTGGGGCCGCCGCGCACTCCCCGCCCGCACGGAATTCTCCTTCTTCGCGGACCAGCAACCGCAAATCCTCGCCCTCGAAGACGACCAGGTCGATGCCATCGTGCAGATCTCCGTCCAAGGCGCGCAAGGCCTGCTGCGAGACCCCGACGTGCGCATCATCGACATTCCCGCCGCCACCCACCGCCAACTGCATTTGCGCTGCGACGAAGGCCCGACCGCCGACCGCCGCGTCCGCCAGGCCATCGCCCTCACGCTGGACAGGCCCGGCATCGTCCACGGCCTGTTCCAGGGCCGCTCGCGGCTGGGCAACGACTCCCCCTTCGCCCCGATCTATCCCTCGACCGATCCCGCGATCCCGCAACGCGCCAAGAACCTCGCCCAGGCCCGCGCCCTGATGCAGGCGGCCGGCCATCCTGACGGGTTCGAAACCACACTCACCACCGAACGCGTGCAGGAAATCCCCGATTACGCCGTGCTCGTGCAGAACGCCTGCGCCGAGATCGGCATAAAGGTGGAACTGCGCATCGAAGATCCCGGCACCTATTACGGCGCGGCCCAGTTCGGCCGCTCGGACTGGCTGGACAGCCCGATGGGCATCACCGACTACGGCCATCGCGGCGTGCCGAACGTCAACCTCGCCGCGCCCTTCCTGAGCACCGGAACCTGGAACGCCGCACGTTTCCACAATGCCGAATACGATCGCCTTGTCGCGTCCTACATCGCCGCCACGGATTTGTCCGAACAGCGCGCAACCGCAGGAAAAATACAGACGCTGCTGCTTGAGGAGACGCCTGTCATCATCGCATATTTCTACGATTACCTGTGTGCTACCGGGCCAACCGTCACCGGTGTCCAGGTCAGCGGGATCACGCAGATATGGCTGCAGGACGCGGCGTTGCGTTGAGTGTAAAGAAAGTAAGGCCTTCTTTTTTGAAAAAAAGAAGCAAAAAACTTTTACTCCCCACGCCTGTGCCAAAGTGCGCGCTTGCGAAACGAGCACGCGCTGTGGTGCAGGCAGGGAGTAAAAGTTTTTTGCTTCTTTTTTTCAAAAAAGAAGGCCTTCCTTACCTCCAATGAAACCGCTCGCCCGTCGAGCCGCCCTAAGCGCGCTCACACTCATCCTCCTGAGCATGGTCGTCTTCGCCGCCGGCCAGCTCCTCCCCGGTGACGTAGGCCGCTCCATCCTGGGCCCCCTCGCGGACTCCCGAGCCGTCGCCGCGCTGAACCACCAGCTCGGCACGGACCAGCCGCCAGTTCTGATGTATGCACGCTGGGTCGGCGGGCTGCTGCACGGCAGTGCCGGCCAGTCCTACGCCTACCGCAGCCCCGTCGCCCCGTTCATCTGGCGCGCGCTGGGCAAGTCGCTGGCGCTCGCGGCCGTCACCTCCGTCATCGTCATCCCGCTCTCCATCGGCGCCGGCATCGTGGCCGCTCTAAGCCGCGGCCGGTGGCAGGACAGGCTGATCACCCTGGGCGGCTTGTCGCTCACCGTGGTGCCGGAATTCGTCTCCGGCATCCTGCTCATCCTGGTGTTCGGCGTGTGGCTGCGCTGGCTCCCGATCTCCGCCAACACGCGGCCAGGCACGGCATGGCCGGAGCAGTTGCGCCACCTCATCCTGCCGGCGCTGCCGCTGGTGCTTATCCTGTTCGGCTACATCTCGCGCATCGCGCGCGCCGGCACGGTGGAGGCGCTGGACGCGGACTACACGCGCACGGCTCTGCTGAAAGGCCTGCCGTGGCGGCAGGTGATCGTGCGCCACGTGCTGCGCAACGCGCTGCTGCCCACCATCACCGTCATCGCCAGCCAGACGAGCTACCTGCTGGGCGGCCTCGTGGTGGTGGAGACGTTGTTCCGCTACCAGGGCATCGGCAGCCTCATCCTGACGGCCGCGCGCGGCAAGGACTATCCGATGCTGGAAGCGGGCATCCTGACCGTCGGCGCCGCCTATATCCTGGCGGCGGTGCTGGCGGACATGCTGATCGCCGCGCTGGACCCGCGTAGCCAGGCGGCTGCGCGATGAGGCGCCTGCTGCGCCCCGGCTTCCTGGCCGGGCTTGCCATCGTGGCGTTCTGGGCCGTGTGCGCCGTGCTCGGCCCCTGGCTGGAACCGCAGAACCCCTATCGGGACGACCTGATGAACGCGCTGGCGCCGCCCTCTGCCGCGCACTGGTTCGGCACGGACCAGATCGGGCGGGACATCTTCTCCCGCATCATCGCCGGCGCACGGCCCATCCTGTCCGTGGCGCCGCTGGCCACGCTGCTGGCCACCGTCTGCGGCACCAGCCTGGGCCTGCTCACCGGTTATGCCGGCGGCTGGACGGACGCCCTGCTCAGCCGCCTCATCGAGGTCATCCTCGCCCTCCCGCTCATCGTCGTCGCCCTCGTGGTGCTGGTCGCCCTCGGGCCATCCTCGCTCAACGTCACCGTGGTCATCGCCCTTGTCTTCACCCCCATCATCGCCCGCACCGTTCGCAGCGCCGTGCTGGCCGAGTGCAAGCTGGACTACGTCCCCGCCGCCCAACTCCGCGACGAGCGGGCGCTGCACATCATGTTTGCCGAGATCCTGCCGAACATCCTGCCGCCCATACTCGTCGAAGTGACGGTGCGGCTCGGCTACGCCATCTTCACGGTGGCCTCGCTGAGCTTCCTGGGCTTCGGCATCCAGCCGCCCTCGCCGGACTGGGGCCTGACAATCGCAGAGAATTACGGCCTCATCGTCGGCGGCTATGGCTGGACGGTCGGCTTCGCGGCGCTCGCCACCGCGTCCCTTGTCGTCGGCGTAAACCTGGTCGCCGAAGGGCTGCAGGAGGCGTTGCAATGACCGACGCGGCGCTACGCTTCGAAAACCTCTCCGTCGCCTACGGTCCCACTCCCATCCTGCACGGGCTCAGCCTCGAGGTGGCCGCCGGCGAATGCTTGGGCCTGGTAGGCGAATCCGGCTGCGGCAAATCCACCGCCGCCTTTGCCGCCCTGCGCGCCCTGCCGCGCGGCGGCCGCATCACCGGAGGGCGCATCAGCATCGACGGCCAGGACGTGATGGCCCTTCCGCCCGCCGGCCTGCGCCGGCTTTGGGCCACACGCGTGTCGATGGTCTATCAGGACCCCAGCCGCGCGCTGAACCCCACGCTCACCGTGGGCGCGCAGCTCCGCGAAGCCTTTGCCGTGCTGGGCATGCCGGCCACGAACGCCGGCGCGGAAGCCATGCTGGCGCGCGTGCAGATACCGGCGCCGTCGCGCGTGATGGGCGCCTACCCGCACCAGCTCTCCGGCGGCATGCAGCAGCGCGTGGTGATCGCCATGGCACTGGCTAAGAACCCGGCGCTGCTGGTGCTGGACGAGCCCACCACCGGCCTGGACGCCACCGTGGAAGCCGAGATCCTGGACCTGGTCCAGGCGCTGCGCCGCGAGCAGGGCTCCGCCATCCTGCTCATCAGCCACAACCTGCCGATGGTGGCGCGCATGTGTGACCGCATCGGCGTGCTCTATGCCGGCCGCCTGGTAGAAGAGGGCCCGGCGCGAGCCGTCTTGCACGACCCGCGCCACCCCTACACCGCGCGCCTCATCGCCTGCCTGCCGGGCGCCGCCCGCCGCCGCCAGGACGGCGCGCTGCAGACCATCGCCGGCCAGCTGCCCGCGCCAGGCACGCCGGCGCCGGCATGCGTCTTCGCGCCGCGCTGCGACCAGGCGGAGGACATCTGCCGCACCGTCCCGCCACCGCAGCGCGTGGTGGACGGCCACATGGCCTTCTGCCACTTCGCCCCGCCGTTTACCCCAGCCGCCGACACCGCCGCACCCCCCGCCCCGCAACGCCCGAACACCCGCACGGTCCCCGCCCTGGAAGCCATCCACCTCAGCAAGACCTACCAGGGCGCGTCCGGCCCGGTGCGCGCCGTCAGCGACGTCAGCTTCCGCATCGAGGCCGGCCAGACCCTGGGTGTGGTGGGCGAATCCGGCAGCGGCAAGACCACGCTCGCCCGCCTGCTCCTCGGCCTGACCGCGCCCGACCCGGGCGGCACCGTCGCGCTCGACGGCGTAACCCTTGGCGCCAGCCTGGCCGCACGCAGCACCGCGCAACGCCAGGCGCTGCAGATCATCTTCCAGAACCCGGACAGCGCGCTCAACCGCGCCCACCGCATACGCCACATCCTCGGCCGCCCGCTCGCACGCCTGGCCCATTTGTCCGGCCGCGCGAAAGAGTCCGCGTTGCAGGATTTGGCCGCCGGCGTGCGCCTCGGTCCCGCCCACCTCGCCATGCGCCCGCGCGCGCTCTCCGGCGGCCTGAAGCAGCGCGCCGCCATCGCCCGCGCCTTTGCCGGCCGCCCGCGCGTGGTCATCTGCGACGAGCCGACATCGGCGCTGGACGTCTCCGTGCAGGCCGCCATCCTGAACCTGCTCGCTTCGCTACAAGCGCGCGAGACCGTGGCCTACCTGTTCATCACGCATGACCTGGCCGTGGTGCGCTACCTCGCCGACCGCATCGCGGTGATGTACCTGGGCCACATGCTGGAGATCGGCCCGGCCGAGGACGTGCTCGCCGGCCCGCACCATCCCTA
>CAXTVW010000174.1:0-6803 GCA_964247675.1 uncultured Acetobacteraceae bacterium | reverse complement strand
CGAGGAACTGCATCGGCGCCGGGTCGGACGCGGTGGCCGCCACCACGATGGTGTATTCAAGCGCACCGCGTTCTTCGAGCGTGCGCACGATCTGCGCCACCGTGGACCGCTTCTGGCCGATAGCGACGTAGATGCAGAACAGCTTCTTCTTGGCGTCGTCGCCGGCCGCGTCGTTGGCGGCCTTCTGGTTCAGGATGGTGTCCAGGATGACGGCCGTCTTGCCCGTCTGGCGGTCGCCGATGATCAGCTCGCGCTGGCCGCGGCCGACGGGGATCAACGCGTCGATGGACTTGAGGCCGGTCTGCATCGGCTCGTGGACGGATTTGCGCGGAATGATGCCCGGCGCCTTTACTTCCACGCGGCTCCGCTCGCCGCCTTCGATGGCACCGTGGCCGTCGATCGCGTTGCCCAGCCCGTCCAGCACGCGGCCGAGCAGGTTCATGCCGATCGGCACGTCCACGATGGTGCCGGTGCGCGTTACGGTGTCGCCCTCGCGAATCGAGCGGTCGTCACCGAAGATCACGATGCCGACGTTGTCGGTCTCGAGATTCAGCGCCATGCCGCGCAGGCCGGCGCCGGGGAACTCCACCATCTCGCCGGCCATGATGTTCTGCAGGCCGAACACACGCGCGATGCCGTCGCCTACGGACAGCACCTGGCCGGTCTCGGAGACGTCGGCCTCGGTGTCGAAGCTTGCGATCTGCTTCTTGAGGATCTCGGAGATCTCGGCTGGACGGATGTCCATTTAGGCGGCTCCCTTCATGGCGAACTGCAGGCGCTGCAGACGCGACTTTATGCTGTTGTCGTAAAGGCGGGCGCCGATCCGGACGACCAGGCCGCCCAGGATGGACGGGTCCACCTGCTCATCGATGTTGACGTTGCCGTAGCCGGCCTCGATCAGGCGGGCGCGCACGGCCTCGCGCTGCGGCAGGCTCAGCCCGTGCGCGGTGACCACGTGCGCGGTGACCACGCCACGCTTGCGCGCCACCAGGGCCGCAAAGGCCGAGAGTATGCCGCGCAGCTTGGAAAGCCGGCGATTGGCCGCGATCACGCTCACGAAGCGCTGGATGGTCAGCGAGAAGCCCTGGTTCACCAGCACGGCGCGCGCGGCTTCCGTCGCCTGTTTCACGTCGATCAGCGGGCTGTCGAGCAGCCGGCGGAAATCCGGGTTGGTGTCGATCAGCCGCGCGAGTTCGCTTGCCTGGTCCACGGTGTGGTCGAGCGAAGCCTGCTCGTCAGCCAGATCGTACAGCGCCGCCGCGTAACGGTCAGCCAGCCCGCCGCCCTGGGAGATTGTCGTGCCGCCTGAGGCCACGTGAAATGGTTCCGATCATAGGGGATAGCCCGGTTTTTCCCGGCGCCGGGCGAATAGCATGGGGGGTGGGGGGTGGCAACATAGACGCCGGGCAACCGCCGGACAGTTTCCGCCGCAAGATCATCTCGGCCAGTTGCAGCAGTGACACTCGGGACCTGTGCCGATTTCGCCGTCTCGAAAGCTTACGCCGCCAGGCACCCCACCGCCGCCGCCAGCAAGCCCGCATCGCCTACCGCCAGCACGCGCCCGTCCGACGCCGGCGACAGCGCTGACCCGCTCCAGTCCGTGACACGCCCGCCGGCGCCTTCGACCACCGGAACGATGGCGGCCCAGTCCCAAACCTTCAGGTCACACTCGGCAATAACGTCGATCTGGCCAAGCGCGAGCAGGCCGTAAGCGTAGCAGTCGCCACCCCAGGATGTCCGGGCCACCGCGCCGGCAAGCCTGCGCCAGGCCGGCGCGTGCGCGCCCAGCATATCAGGCGAAGTGCAGGACAATTCGGCTTGTGCCAGCCCGGCGCAGGACCGCGTGCCCGCCGCCCCGCCGAACGGTCCGCTGAACCGCGTCTTCTCGCCGGCAACCCCGACCCAGCGCTCGCCGGTCACCGGCTGGTCGATGATGCCGAGCACCGGCACCCCACGATGGAGCAGTCCGATAAGCGTGCCGAAGGTTGGCCGCCCGGTGATGAACGCCCGCGTGCCGTCGATCGGATCGAGCACCCAGCAATGGTCTGCGCCGGCGTTCTGCAGGCCGTCTTCCTCGCCGAGTATGCCGTGGTCCGGGAAGGACGCCGCGAGCACGTCCCGCATGGCGCGCTCGGCGCCACGGTCGGCCAGGGTGACCGGGCTGTGGTCGGCCTTCACATCGGTCGTAACGCCTGTCCGGAAGTACGAACGTATGACTGCGCCTGCGGCGTCTGCGGCTTGCAAGGCGGCGGTTAGCGGCGTCATGGAGAAGGAAGCAAGGCCTTCTTTTTTGAAAAAAAGAAGCAAAAAACTTTTGCTCCCTGCCGGCTCGTGCTGAAGCAGCCGCCGACAGGAAGCAAAAGTTTTTTGGTCCTTTTTTTCAAAAAAGGACTGCTTGCTTACTTCGGCGCCGGAGCAGGAGACATCGTCGACTCAGGCGAAGCAGGCGCGGTCGTCGCCGACCCGGCTACCGCCGGCTTCTCGGCGGCACCGTTCGCACCCGTCGGCATCGGCAACGGCGTGGCGGACAGCGTGTGCAGGTAGTCGATCACGTCGGCCCGTGTCTGGTCGTTGCTGATCCCGGCATAGGCCATCTTGGTGCCAGGCGCGAAGGCGCTCGGCTTGTAGAGCCACTCGTTCAGCTCCGCATAGGTCCAGGTGCCAGGCTTGCCCTTCAGCGCCGAGGAGTAGGTGTAACTGGCAACGCTGGCGCGCGGGCGGCCGACCACGCCGTATAGGTTGGGGCCGACCATGTTGGGGCCGCCTTCCTTGAAGTTGTGGCAGGCGACGCAGATTTTCTTCGTGAACGCCTGGCCGCGCTCCGGGTCGGCCTTAGCCAGCAGCGGATCGAGCGGTGGCAGACCGGGAGCGGCGGCCGGTGTTGCGGCCACGGCGCCAGGTGCGGGCGCCAGCTTCACCGCCGCGGTCGCCTCGGCATCGGCTTCGGTCTTGGTCGGCAGCGGCTCGGGATTGGGGGACAGCGTGCGCAGGTAGTCGATCAGGGAGGCGCGCAGTTTGTCGTTGGTGACACCGGCATAGGCCATCTTGGTGCCCGGCGCGTAATCGCTCGGCTTGTAGAGCCACTTGTTCAGCTCGGCATAGGTCCACTTGCCGGTGTGGCTCTTCAGGGCGGCCGAGTAGGTGTAGCCGGCGTAGCTCGCCTGAGGGCGACCCACCACGCCATACAGCGCCGGACCCACCTTGTTTGCGCCGCCTTCGTTGAAGTTGTGGCAGGCGACGCAGATCTTCTTGGTCAGCGCCTGGCCGTCCTCTGGCGTGGCGCTGACCAGCAGTGCTGCTATCGGCGGGATCGGCGCCACGGCGGCGGCGGACGAGGCGGTTGGCGGCGCGTCGGCACCCTTGATGTCCAGCGCGCTCTTCTCCAGGCGCCCAGGGTGGACGAGGTCGTCGGACACGATACCCAGGCCCACGAACGCGATCCCGGCAACCAGGACGGCGCCTGCAAGCTTGTTGAACTCCATACTGTCCATGCGACGACAAACCCCAAGCTGATCCCGGCCGATATGCGGTTCGTACCCGCGTATGGCCTACCTATGTTGCGCGGCACCCTAGTGAACTGGCACGCCCGTCACAACACCCAGGACATGGCGCGCCCAGCCATTTCCGCCACCCAGCCGCTCAGGATAAGCCAAAATGCCCGCCCCAGAGGACGGGGCAGAAGTTTTTTGCTTCTTTTTTTCAAAAAAGAAGGCCTTTGTTCCGATCGAATGCCCCTCCCAGACGAAGCCCTTCTCAACCTGGCCGCCACGCTCGCATGGGAAGCCTCAGGTATCATCCTCGCCCTGCGCGCCCGCGGCGTCGCCACCGAACGCAAGGCGGACACGTCGGCGGTGACGGAGGCCGACCGCCAATCCGAGCGCGCGATAGCCGCCGGCCTGCGCCGCGCCACGCCGGATATCGAGGTGGTGGCCGAAGAGGAGATCGCCGCCGGCCACGTGCCCGGCCGTGCCAGGGAGTACTGGATGGTCGATCCGCTGGACGGCACGCGGGACTTCGTGGCGTTGCGCGACGGCTTCACCGTCAACATCGGTCTGGTGCGCGAGGGCCGGCCGGTGCTGGGCGTGGTTGCCGTGCCGGCCTGCGCGGAGGTGTTCGGCGGCATCGTAGGGCGCGGCGCCTGGCGCGAGGGGGGCGCCGGGCGGCAGGCGGTGCGCGCGAGGACTCCGCCGCCTGCCGGGCTGGCGGTGCTCTCCTCCCGCAACAGCGCGGATGATCCCGGCCTGCGGGCGGTGCTGGCGGACGAGCGCGTGGCCAGCATCACGCAGGTTGGCTCGGCGGTGAAGTTCTGCCGCCTGGCCGAGGGCGCAGCCGACGCTTACGTGCGGCTAGGCCGGACGATGGAATGGGACACCGCCGGGCCGCAGGCCGTGCTGGAAGCGGCCGGCGGCTCCCTGCGCCGGCTGGACGGCGGCGCGCTGGAATACGAAAAACCAGGTTGGGCGAATCCGCCCTTCATCTGCCGGGGTGCCGCATGACCGAGCTTCTGCAGCCTGACGACCGCGGTATCGCCCAGGCGGCCGCCCTGTTGCGCGCCGGCGAATTGGTCGCGTTCGGAACGGAGACTGTCTATGGGCTAGGGGCAGACGCCACGCGCGGGCGGGCGGTGGCCGCCATCTTCACCGCCAAGGGGCGGCCGCACTTCAACCCGCTGATCTGCCACTACCCGAATGCCGACCAGGCGTTCTCCCATGTGCAGGCCGATGCACGGGCCCATGCCCTGGCGCGGGCGTTCTGGCCAGGACCGCTCACGCTCGTGTTGAAGCGGCATGTCGATTGCCCAGTGGACCTGCTGGCCGGCGCAGGGCTGGACACCCTGGCCGTCCGCATACCCGCCCACCGTGCCGCGCACTCCCTGTTGCGCCAGGCCGGCATCCCGGTTGCCGCCCCCTCGGCAAACCGCTCGGGCGGGGTCAGCCCCACGAATGCAGCACACGTGCAGGCCGACCTGGGCGGCCGGATCGCCGCGATCCTGGATTGCGGCGCCGCGCCGGTGGGGATCGAGAGCACTGTGCTTGACCTTACCGCGGAGGCGTTCCTGCTGCGGCCCGGCAGCATCACGGCCGGAGCCATGGAAGCGGTGATCGGCCGTATCGGCCGGGGTATGACGCCGGCGCAGGGGCAGGCCGGACGTACGCTGCGCTCGCCCGGCCTGCTGGTTTCGCATTACGCGCCGGGACTGCCGGTGCGGCTGGGAGCAACGGCCGCGGAAGCGCACGAGGCGCTGCTGGCGTTCGGCCCTGCTTTGCCCGCCCCGCTCGTCTGGAACCTCAGCGAGTCAGGCGACCTGACGCAAGCCGCCACCCGGTTGTTCGAAGGCCTCCGCTGGCTCGACGCGCATGGCCAGCAGGCCGGGCTGACCGGCATCGCCGCCATGCCGGTTCCTGCGCAAGGCCTGGGCGCCGCCATCAACGACAGGCTGGAGCGTGCCGCCGCCCCGCGAAGGTAATCTTGACCGCGGGAAACTCGTGAGACGGAAACTTGTTCTGCGTTCATCCTAGGGGAGCACATGACATGGACGAGAATCGCGTAGAAGGCACTGTCAAGGAATTCACCGGCAAGGCACAGGGCGCTGCCGGCGACCTGCTTGGCGACAGCAA
Organism: uncultured Acetobacteraceae bacterium; assembly: GCA_964247675.1. Classification (GTDB taxonomy): domain Bacteria; phylum Pseudomonadota; class Alphaproteobacteria; order Acetobacterales; family Acetobacteraceae; genus BOG-908. Next base: position 1,185 of record CAXTVW010000174.1, on the reverse strand, counting down.
GACGCAGGCCGACGGTCGCCTGAAGGAAGCTGCTGGCCAGGCGCAGGAGTATTACGGCGCGGCCGCCGACCAAATCCGCGGCCTGTCCGAGGAACTGACCGACCGCATCCACGAGACGCCGCTACTGGCGGTACTCGGCGCGATCGGCCTGGGCTATCTGATTGGCCGTCTCAGCGCGCGTTGATGGTTTGAGGCGGGGCCGCCTTAGGGCGGCTCCGCTGCTTCCACGGTCCGTAACTTGGGCCTGGCAGCGAAATGGGTTTTGTCCCTTCGCTACGTCACTAGGCCGAATGGAATTGCGGCTATCCCGTCCACCTAAGCGGGCTGTGATCCTGAGGGCCTACTCGGCCGTTTCCAGTCATAGATGACGTATTGCCTGCCCGGTTTGCTCATGGATGCGGGCCGCTACGATGCTCCGATGACAATCATGCGGTGCCCGCTCAAAGCAGAGCAGACAGATCGTTTGGGCCTTTGCCAACATCACCGCTTCTGAAAGCCCTATCTGTGCGTCCGGCAGCGCCAAGTGCTCGCTGAAAACACGGTGCATGTCGCCGATCCGGCCTTTCCTGACGGCATCACGTCCGGCCTTCGGCGTGCCAAGACGCCGGTCCAACACATACGCAATGCCACGCTCAGCCAACGAAGCGGCGAGCACGTTCTTGGAAAACCCGGCTTTTCGGGAAAGTGGAACAGCGCGCACGTCGAGCACTGTCTGCACGCCAGAAGCGGACAAGAGGTCCAGCAACTGGGCCTGCACCAGACCCTCATAGCCGATGGTGAAGATCGAGCCTACCAGTTGATCCCGTGCGCCCGGTGGATCGCGCTACTGAGCGCCTATCCTAGCTGACGCTCACGCCTTTCCAGAATGCCACGCGACCTTTGATCTGCGCCGCAGCCTCCTTCGGCTCCGGGTAGAACCACGCGGCATCTTTGTTCTCTTTGCCGTCCACCTTAAGGGAGTAATAGGACGCGGTGCCCTTCCACGGGCACACGCTGTGCGTGGCGCTATCCGTCAGTATCTCCTTGAGGACGGAGGCGGCTGGAAAATACGCGTTGCCGTCGACCTTAACGATGTCGTCGCTCTCGGCGATGACTTGACCGTTCCAGGTGGCTTTCATTCGAAAATCCTCAGAGGAAGAAAGGCCTTCTTTTCTGAAGAAAAGAAGCAAAAGACTTTTGCTCCGC
>CAXTVW010000173.1:0-6845 GCA_964247675.1 uncultured Acetobacteraceae bacterium | reverse complement strand
ACGGATGCAAACGTCTGCATCTGACCGACGGCCGGCATTTCGATAGCGACCTGGTTTTCTTCGCTGTCGGCCGCGTGCCGAACACCAAAAATCTTGGCCTGGAAAAGGCCGGTATAGATACGGCGGCAAACGGCGCGGTGATCGTGGACGCGCAAAGCGTGACCAGTCAGGCAAACGTGTTTGCGATCGGCGACGTGTCCAACAAGATGAACCTTACGCCGGTGGCGATCGCCGAGGGGCATCATTTGGCGGATCGTCTATTTGGCAAGCAGGTGCGAAGCTGGTCTTTCGAAGCGATACCGACCGCGGTGTTCTCGATGCCGCCGATAGGCACCTGTGGGTTATCCGAGGAGCAGGCGGCCGAGCTGGGGCCCGCCGACATCTACATCGCGCAGTTCACGCCGATGCGCCACATGATGAGCGGCCGTCGCCGGCGCACGCTGATGAAGCTGGTGGTGGACCAGGCGAGCCAGCGTGTGGTGGGCGCGCACATGATTGGCGACGACGCGGCGGAGATGATGCAGTCGATCGGCGTGGCGATGACGGCCGGTGCTACCAAGGGCGATTTCGACCGGACGATCGGGATACATCCGACGTCCGCTGAGGAGTGGGTGACGTTGCGTACGCGCACGCGGGTGGCGGGCGTGGCCAGAGCGGCGGAGTAAGCCAAGCAAGGCCTTTTAAACGGCAAAAGCCTTTGTCTGCGCTGTCGCGGACATATCCGGTGAGCCGCCGACAGGGAGCAAAAGTTTTTTGCTTCTTTTTTTCAAAAAAGAAGGCCTTGCTTCCTCAAAATGCCAGAAGGCCACACAGTCCACCGCCTGGCACAAGCCTTCCAAGCGCAATTCGCCGGCAAGCAAGTGGACGCCAGCTCTCCGCAAGGCCGCTTCGCTGCCGGCGCAGCGCTGCTTGACGGCCGTATCCTGCTGTCCGCGGAAGCGCACGGCAAGCAGATGTTCCTTCGCTTCTCCGAAGATCATTGGCTGCGTGTGCATCTGGGCCTGTACGGCATGTGGCGCTTTGCCGGCGCCGGCCTGGAAGGTATCGGCCGGAGACGCGGAAAGCCCGCGGAGGATGACGTCTTTCCGCCCGAGCCGCGCGGCCTGGTGCGGCTGCGCCTGCTTGCCGGCACGCACGTGGCAGACCTTAGCGGCCCCACGGCCTGCGAGGTGATCTCCACGCCCGAAAAGGCGGCTGCGATGGCGCGATTGGGCGAGGACCCACTTCGCGACGACGCCGACCCGGCAAAGGCGTTTGCCAAGTTGCAAGCATCGCGCACCGCTTTGGCATTGCTGCTGATGCGTCAGGACATCGTGGCCGGCATAGGCAACATCTACCGTGCGGAGGTGCTGTTTCGCGCGCGCTTGGAACCGCACCAGCCAGGACGTGCGCTGACGGAAGTGGCCTGGCGCGGGATGTGGGATGACCTGGCTGCTCTGCTGCGCGACGGCGTGAAAACCGGGCGTATCGTCACCACGCAGCCGCAGGACAGGATGCGCCGCAAAGGAGCGACGCGTCGCAAGGATGCGACTTACGTGGCGCATCGGGCCGGACTGCCTTGCCATGTCTGCGGGCAGCCCGTCCTGGTGGAGGCGTTGGGTGGGCGGAAGCTGTATTGGTGCGCTACTTGTCAGGTTAGATAGAAAGGAAAGCCTGCTTTCATAAAAAAACGCGGCGCTCGGGCACTTTCAATTTCCCTCAGAGGTGTCGGGCTTCAGCAGCCTAATTTGACTACCGAGATTACGTTGGACCTTGCGGAAATTGTTCTGTTGACGCAGGGCGCCAAGGTTCCGGTGCGCGCGTAATCCGCGGTTTCCGCCTGGCTTTTATGGCCGTCGACGTTGAAGTTCTTGTCGAAGAACAGAACGTCGCCACTCGCGATCGCATCGGTCAGCGTGTCCTGTGAGGTGGGAAGACCGTTCGTGTCGCCGAGGAAGTTCGAGAGGTATTGCTGGTTCACGCTGGTCGTCTGGACCGCGCTTCCGTTCCCCTGGATGGTGAAATCGTAATAGAGCGACAACGGATAGTTCAGCGTCGTGGTGGTCTTGGCTGTCGCACCGGGCGCGGCGGACGTGCTGGTGATCTTGGTGAGCGTGCTCTGATGAGTGATCTGCAGTTCGCGGCTGGCGGACACGTTGAAGCTCTGGTTGCTGGTGAACTGGCTCGTCTGCGTTACCGTATTGACGATCAGTCCCTGCGAGCCCGTTGCCGTGCCGCTGATGGTGAAATCATGCGCGCTGGTAATATCCACCGTGCCGCTGGCCACACCTCCGGTGCTGGTGATGTTGCTGACGACTTTGGGGGCCACGGCACCCAGTGTGTTGCGCGTGATACCGCCGGTGACGGTTGTGGCACCATGATCCAGGAACAGCCGCAACGCGCCTGTTGCCGAGAAATACCCGTTCGCGTCGAACACGGACGTGGCGATCGTGTGCGGCTGGCCGTTGCTCAGCGCGCCGGCAAATGGCGAAAGATCAGCATGGAAGGCGGTGAAATTAAACGTCTGCACGCCCGGTATCGGCTGCCAAAGATAAGGATCGATGCCGCCGGTGAAGATCCACGGGAAGATCGGCGCCACGCCCGCAGGCACCCCATCGACCGTTATCTCGCCTTCGCGGAAGGACGTGTTGCCGCAGCTCTCCAGCTCGGCGCTGAGCGCGCTGGGCACACAGGTGTACCAGAACTCGTCGCCAATCTGCGCCTGCAGATACAAATCCAGCGTGGCGCGCGCGATGTTGGTGGGCAGCGTGGCGGTGGTGGTTAGCTGGTCCGCACCGGTGTTCAGCGTGGCCAGTCCGCCACCGGACGGTAGCGGCAGAACCACATCCGCGGTAACGGGCGCCGGAGCGGCGCTGGTGGCCGGATAGAACGACAGTGACGCGCTGGCCGTGATGGTGCTGGGATACGTGCTGCTCTGGTAATTTGGAATCTGCATCGTGCCGGACTGCGCCGAGGTAAACAGCGCGGTGTAGTCGGTGAGGTCCTTCTGGAAGCTCCAGCTTGGCGCAAGCGTTGCACGCGGCTCCGCCGTGGTGCCGAACCAGAGCGGCACGCCGCCAAGCTGCAGCAGCCCCGAACGGTCGAACTGCACGCCGTGCGCCACCGAGATGCTGATGTCGAGCACGACGGCTGCCCACGGCCCCGGGCATGCGGCCGGCGGCGTGTAGCTATACGTAACGGTTTCCGCACCGAACTTGGCGCCGCTCACCAGCGGCACCACGCACGGCGTCTCGTTCGGATGCGGCACCGGCGGCTCGATCACCGCCTCGTTGCCGGACCCCACAACCAGCGGACCTGCGACCGCTTGCGACGCGGCGACAAGGCAGGCGGTAGCGGCGCTGAGCAGGAGAGCGGTGCGGGTAGGGATCATCCGATGGGCTGCCTTGCTTGATTTTAGTGCGCGAAGCTGCCCTCGCAGGCGCTCCGGCGTCAATTGGAAGGAGAAAGGAAGCAGTTCTTTTTTGAAAAAAAGAACCAAAAAACTTTTATTCCCGGCGCCTGCACCATGATCCGGGCCTAATCCTGCCAGCACGCGCATTTGCAAGACTAACCAGGGCCTCGGTGCAGGCGGGGAGCAAAAGTTTTTTGGTTCTTTTTTTCTAAAAAGAACTGCTTGCTTCCTTTCACATCGCCCGCGCCACCGCCCGATGCCATCCCGCCAGCAACTCCGCCCGTTGCCCGTCAGCCATCCCCGCACGCCAGCGCTGGTCCACATGCCAATGTGACGCCAGCTCCTCCGTCCCGCTCCAGAACCCGCTCGCAAGCCCTGCGGCATACGCCGCCCCAAGTGCGGTCGTCTCCGTTACTGCCGGCCGCACCACGTCTGCGTCCAGCACATCCGCCTGGAACTGCATCAGCGGCTGGCTGCGCACCATGCCGCCATCCACGCGCAGTTCCGCCAGCGCAATGCCGGAATCCTGCGCCATCGCGCGCACCACATCCACAGTCTGATACGCGGTCGCTTCCAGCGCGGCACGGCAAAGATGCGCGCGGTTGGCGTAGCGCGTCAGCCCGCAGATCAGGCCACGCGCGTCCTCCCGCCAATACGGCGCGTACAGCCCGGAAAACGCCGGCACGATGTATACGCCGCCGCTGTCCGCCACGCTTCCCGCCAGCGCATCCACCTCGGACGCCGTGGTGATCAGACCGAGGCTGTCGCGCAGCCATTGCACAAGCGCGCCGGTTATGGCGATGGAGCCCTCCAGGGCGTAGGCGGCCGGCGCCGCGCCCAGCTTGTAGGCGACGGTGGTGATCAGCCCGTGCTGGGACGCCACCGGCACCAGGCCGGTGTTGAGCAGCAGGAAGTTGCCTGTGCCATACGTGTTCTTGGCTTCCCCCGCCGCGAAACAAACCTGGCCAACCAGTGCGGCCTGCTGGTCGCCGATCAGCGCCATGACCGGCACGCCGCCCATTGCGTCCGCCGTGCCCACGAACGCGGACGAGGCGATGATCTCCGGCAGGCAGGCGCGGGGAATACGGAATGCTTCCAGCAGCGCAGGGCACCAATCGAGCGTCTGCAGATCCATCAACTGCGTGCGGCTGGCGTTGGTGACATCGGTCGCGTGCCGGCCGCACAAATTCCATGCGAGCCAGGAATCGATAGTGCCGAACAGCGCGTCGCCAGCCTCGGCGCGCGCGCGTGCGCCGGCCACGTGGTCGAGCAGCCATTGCAGTTTCAGGGCGGAGAAGTAGCTGGCCAGCGGCAGGCCGGTCTTCGCCTGGAAGCGTGCCTTGCCGCCATCGGCCGCGTATTCGGCCACCAGCGTATCGGTGCGCGTGTCCTGCCACACCAGCGCGCGGTGCAGCGGACGCCCGGTGTGCCTGTCCCACAGCAGCGTGGTCTCGCGCTGGTTGGTGATGCCGATCGCGGCTAGCGCACTGGCGTCCAGGCCGGCGCGCGCCAGCGCTTCTTCCGCCGTCGTTGCAACGTTGCGCAGGATCTCTTCCGCGTCGTGCTCCACCCAGCCGGGCCGTGGCGTGTGCTGCGCGTGTTCCTTCTGCGCCGCGGCCACGATCCGCCCGTCGCGGCCGAACACGATGAAACGGGTGCTGGTGGTGCCCTGGTCTATCGCGCCGACATAGTCCTTCAAGCCATCGCCTCCGCCAGCCGGGCGCCGGTGCCTTCCGGCACGTGCAGCCCCAGCTTGGACCTGCGCCACAATACGTCCTCCGCCGTCCGGGCAAACTCGTGGTGGCGGAGGTAGCCGACCTCCGCCTCGGTCAGCCCGCCGCCAAGATCCTCGCCCAGGTCAGCCATCGTCTTTGCCTGGCCGAGCATGGCGGTCACGCGCGTGCCGTAAGCGCGCGCCAACCGGTGCGCCACCGCGCTCGGCAGGAACGGGTAGGCGATGCGCAGATCGGCCAGGAAGCGCGGGAAGTCCGCGCCAGGCAGGTCGCCGCCCGGCAAGGGCGCCGTGCCGGTCCAGGACGCGCCGCCCACGCCCAATTTGGCCAGCGCCGCCTCCGCCAGCCGGCGGTAGGTGGTGATCTTGCCGCCGTAGATGGAAAGCGCGGGTGCCGCACCCTCCGGCGCGTCCAGCTCCAGCACGTAGTCGCGAGTCACCGCGGACGCGCTCTCCGCCCCGTCATCATGCAGCGGCCGCACGCCGGAATAGCTCCACACCACGTCCGCCGGCGAGACCGGGCGGGCCGTCCAGCGCGTCACCGCGTCACACAGATACGCCGTCTCCTCGGCCGAAATCTCCACATGCCCGGCATCGCGATCCCACGGCAGGTCGGTGGTGCCGATCAGCGAGAACCCAGCCTCGTAGGGTATTACGAAGATCACCCGCTTGTCCGGATTCTGCAGCAGATAGGCGTGTTCGCCCTCATAAAGCCGCTTCACCACGATGTGGCTGCCCTTCACCAGCCGCGTGCGCGCCGCCGCGTTCTGCCCTAACGCCCCTGCCAGCACTTGGCCCACCCAAGGCCCGGCGGCGTTCACCACCATGCGCGCCTGAACCGCTTCCTCGCCCCCTTCCGAAGTCAGCACCGCCTGCCACATGCCGCCTTCGCGCCGCGCGCTCACCAGCCGCGTGCGCGTGCATATGCTGGCGCCGCGCTCGGCCGCATCCACCGCATTCAACACCACCAGCCGGCTGTCCTCCACCCAGCAATCCGAATACGCGAAAGCCCGGCCGCCCTGCTGCTTCAGGCCGGCCCCAAGCCCGCCGGCATCCAGCCGCACCGCCCGGCTACCAGGCAGGCTACGCTTGCCGCCGATATGGTCATACAGGAACAAGCCGGCGCGTATCATCCAGGCCGGCCGCATCCCGTCGCCTAGCGGCAGCACGAACCGCATCGGCCACACGATGTGCGGCGCTATGGCCAGCAGCCGCTCCCGCTCCGCCAGCGCCTCGCGTACCAAGCGGAATTCATAGTATTCCAGGTAGCGCAAGCCGCCATGGATGAGCTTGGTGCTGGCGGCGCTCGTGTGGCCGGCCAGGTCGTCCTGTTCTACCAGGCAGACGGAGAGGCCTCGGCCGGCGGCGTCCCGCGCTATGCCGGCGCCGTTTATGCCGCCGCCAACGATGAGAAGGTCGTACACGCTGTCTCCGGGAAGAAGGAAGAAAGGCCTTCTTTTTTGAAAAAAAGAAGCAAAAAACTTTTACGCCGCTGTCGCCGGCTGTGGCCACCAGCCGGGCGCCAACAGGAAGAGCGACGCGCTGAGACACCGTCAGGAGTAAAAGTTTTTTGGTCCTTTTTTCAAAAAAGGACTGTTTGCTTTCTTGCCTACCTGCCACCAGCAAACAGCCCTTGCCTTTCTCTCTCACCGCAAGTGAGAATCTGTCCATGCAAGCCTCGAACTGGTCGCCAGCCACCTGGCGCGCGCATCCCATACACCA
>CAXTVW010000172.1:0-6959 GCA_964247675.1 uncultured Acetobacteraceae bacterium | reverse complement strand
CGTGCCTTTCTCCCCGCCCGGACGCCCCAGCATGGCCGACAAACCAGCCCTGACCTCCAAAGCCGAAGCCGAGGCCAAAGCCCGCCAGGCCCGGGAGGCCTCCGCCCTGCGTGAGAACCTCAGGCGCCGCAAAGCCCAGGCCCGCGCGCGCGACAGCCAGCCTGCTCCCCCGGATGAGACGGACGCGCCAAAGATCGGCTAGGCTGCCGGCGCCCCCGGAGTCGCCGAAGCCCAATGCCCGTTCTGCCCGATCACTGGATACGCCGCATGGCCACCGAGCACGGCATGATCGAGCCGTTTGTGGAGAGCCAGAAGCGGGAGGGCGTGATCAGCTACGGCCTGTCCAGCTACGGCTATGACGCGCGCGTGGCGCCCGATTTCCGCGTGTTCACCAATGTGGACAGCGCCATCGTCGACCCGAAGGACTTCAGCGCGGACAGCTTCGTCACGCGAACCGCGCCTGTCTGCATCATCCCGCCGAACAGCTTCGCGCTGGCCCACACGATCGAATATTTCCGCATCCCGCGTGACGTGCTGGTGATCTGCCTCGGCAAATCCACCTACGCGCGCTGCGGCATCATCGTGAACGTGACGCCGCTGGAGCCGGAGTGGGAAGGCCAGGTGACGATCGAGATAAGCAACACCACGCCGTTGCCGGCGAAGATCCATGCCAACGAGGGGATCTGCCAGTTTCTGTTCCTGCGCGGGGAGAGCGCGCCTGAGGTCAGCTATGCGGACCGGCGCGGGAAGTATATGGGGCAGCGTGGCGTGTCGTTGCCGAGGATGTAAGGAAGCAAGGCCTTCTTTTTTGAAAAAAAGAAGCAAAAAACTTTTGCTCCCTGTCGGGGAGTGTCCTGCGTCGCGCGCCCAATAGATAAAAGTTTTTTGCTTCTTTCTTTCAAAAAAGAAGGCCTTCCTTTCTTCCTTTAGGATGCCTCAGTGGACCGGATACTCATAAAAGGCGGCCGCCCGCTACACGGCGAAATCCCGATCAGAGGCGCCAAGAACGCAGCCCTCCCGCTGATGACCGCCGGCCTGCTGACAGACGAGCGCCTCGTGCTGTCCAACGTACCGCTGCTGGCCGACCTGCACACGATGGGCGAGTTGCTGGCGCAGCACGGCGTGGCGATGGAGCCTGGCGACGGGGGCCGTACGCTGTCGATCGGCGGCCGCATCACCAACACGCTGGCGCCGTATGACATCGTAAGGAAGATGCGCGCCTCCATCCTGGTGCTCGGGCCGTTGCTGGCGCGCTGCCGGGAGGCGAAGGTGTCGCTGCCGGGCGGCTGTGCGATCGGCGCGAGGCCGGTCGACCTGCACCTGAAGGGCCTGGAGCAGATGGGTGCCGAGATACGCCTGGAGGGTGGTTACGTGCACGCCGCCGTGCCGCAGGGACTGCAGGGGGCGGACATCGTGTTTCCGTTCGTCTCCGTTGGCGCCACGGAAAATCTGCTGATGGCCGCGACGCTCGCGCAGGGGCGCAGCGTGCTGGCCAATGCGGCGCGCGAGCCGGAGATCACCGATCTTGCCGACTGCCTGGTGGCCATGGGCGCCCGCATCGAGGGCATCGGCACGGACCAGCTGGTGGTGGAAGGTGTGGCCAGTCTGCATGGCGCCGCGCACCCGATCGTGCCGGACAGGATCGAGACGGGCACGTATGCCTGCGCGGCCGGCATTGCGGGTGGCGAGGTGCGCCTGCTCGGCGCGCGGCTGGACCACATGGCGGCACTGGCCGTGGCGCTGGCCGAGGCGGGCGTGGAGGTGAGCGAGACCGACGGCGGGCTGCTGGTGCGCCGGCTGAACGGTCTGCACGGCACGGACATGAAGACCGAGCCGTATCCGGGTTTTCCCACGGACATGCAGGCGCAGTTCATGAGCCTGATGTCGGTGGCCGAAGGAGCGGCGATGATCACCGAGACGATCTTCGAGAACCGTTTCATGCATGCACCGGAGCTGAACCGCATGGGCGCGCGGATAAACGTGCACGGCTCGTCGGCGATCGTGCGCGGCGTGAAGGCACTGCAAGGTGCGCCGGTGATGGCCACGGATCTGCGCGCGAGTGTCTCGTTGGTGCTGGCGGGGCTGGCGGCGCAGGGCGAGACGATCGTCAACCGCGTGTATCACCTGGACCGCGGGTATGAGGCGGTGGAGCGCAAACTGGGCGCATGTGGCGCGGAGATCGAGCGGATATAGGCTGGGCTCAGTTGCTGGTACCGCTTGCGTAGCCGAGACCAAGCTTCGTCTGTTACGATCGCGGTGATTCAGGCCGATAGTTTCGGCACGCATTGAGACCTGTGCGACAACGGTTGAATGTAGTCGGCATCGTGTCGGTTTTGCTAAGCTTTGGCTGACTGCGCCGGTAGCCATTACCTCGCCAGCTCTTCTGTGCTAGCCCCCGCCGCATGAGCGCACCCTACCGCGAGGCCGACCTTTCGCCCGACACCCAGCCCACCCTGGTCCTCGCCCTCCCGAAAGGCCGCATTCTCGCAGAATGCGGCCCGCTTCTGGCCCGCGCCGGCGTCACCCCCGCCGCCGACTACACCGACGAAGGCAGCCGCCGCCTGCGCTTCCCCACCAACGACCCCGCACTGGACGTGGTGCGCGTCCGCCCGTTCGACGTCGCCACTTTCGTGGCCTACGGCGCCGCGCAGATCGGCATCTGCGGCGGCGACGTGCTTGCCGAGTTCGACTACCCCGAGATCTACGCCCCGCTGGACCTCGGCATCGGCGCCTGCCGCGTCTCCGTGGCGGCGCCGGTTGCCGACACAGCGGACGACGACCCGGCGCGCTGGTCCAGCGTCCGGGTAGCGACCAAATACCCCAACACCGCGCGCCGCCACTACGCCGCCCGCGGCATCCATGCGGACGTGGTGCACCTCAACGGCGCCATGGAGCTGGCCCCCGGGCTCGGCCTGTCCCGCCTTATCGTCGATCTGGTGCAGACAGGCAGCACCCTGCGCGCCAACGGCCTGCGCGAGACCGAGGTGATCGCCCACGTCACCAGCCGGCTGATCGTCAACCGCACCGCGCTGAAAACCCGTCCTGAGGAAATCGGCGCCTGGATCGCTCGTTTTCGCGCCGCGCTCGCTGCGTGAGCAAGCAAGAAAGGCCTTCTTTTTTGCAAAAAAGAAGCAAAAAACTTTTGTCCCGTTCGCTGCTCCGCCAGTCGGGTAGCTTCTGGCATAGCCGACACCTGCATGCAGGCGAGGGAGATAAAAGTTTTTTGGTCCTTTTTTTCAAAAAAGGACTGCTTCCTTCCTTCCTTCCCACCAATCCCGCCCCATGAAGCGCCTCTCCACCGCGGACGCCGCTTTCCCAGCCGCGTTCGAAGCGCTCCTGAACGAGGCCCGCGAGACCACCGCCAGCGTGGACGCTCCCGTAGCCGCCATCATCGCCGAAGTGCGCGCGAGCGGGGATGCCGCGCTGTGCGCCTACACCGCCCGGTTCGACAGGCTGAGCCTCGCCCCGGAAGCGTTGCGCATCTCCGCCGCTGAAATCGACGCGGCGGCGGCGGAAATACCGCCCGACCTGCAAGCCGCCCTGGACCTTGCCGCCACCCGCATCGAGGTGTTCCACCGCGCCCAACTCCCCACCGACCTGCAGATGCACGACGATGCGGGCGTCACCATGGGCCTGCGCTGGACCCCGCTGGACAGCGTCGGCATCTACGTCCCCGGCGGAAAAGCCGCCTACCCCTCGTCCGTGCTGATGAACGCGATACCGGCGCGCGTGGCGGGCGTCGGCCGGATCGCCATGTGCGTGCCCACGCCTGGCGGCGTGCTGAACCCGCTGGTGCTGGCCGCCGCCCGGCGCGCCGGCGTCAGCGAGATATTCCGTGTCGGCGGGGCGCAGGCCGTGGCCGCGATGGCCTATGGCACCCAGAGCATCGCGGCGGTGGACCGCATCGTGGGCCCGGGCAACGCCTACGTGGCGGAAGCCAAGCGCCAGGTGTTCGGCCGCGTGGGCATAGACGGCGTGGCCGGCCCGTCCGAGGTGCTGGTCCTGGCCGACGCGGCGAACGACCCGCGTCACGTGGCGATCGACCTGCTGGCCCAGGCAGAACACGACGAATCCGCCCAATCCATCCTGATCACCGACGATGCCGCGTTCGCAGACGCGGTCGCCGGTGCGGTGGAGCGTGAGCTGCCGACCCTGTCCCGCAGCGAGATCGCCGGCGCAAGCTGGCGGGACCACGGCGCCATTATCCTGGTGCGCGACTGGACGGAAGCCGCCGCCCTGACCGACCGCCTGGCCCCGGAACACCTGCAGGTGATGGTCGCCGACCCTGCCGCGCTGTTTGGCCAGATTCGCCACGCCGGCAGCGCGTTCCTCGGCCGCTTCACGCCGGAGGCGCTGGGCGACTACGTGGCTGGCCCCAACCACGTGCTGCCCACCGGCCGCACCGCCCGCTTCGCGTCCGGCCTGTCGATTTACGACTTCCTCAAGCGCACCACCTGGATACAGGCGGACGCGGACGCATTGAACCAGATTGGCCCGGCTGGCGTGGCGCTCGCCACGGCGGAGGGGCTGCAGGCGCATGCACTCAGTCTGAGCGTTCGGATGTCGTAAAGAAAGCAAGCAGTTCTTTTTCGAGAAAAAGAACCAAAAAGCTTTTGCTCGGCTGTCGCGGACCCTCCGGAGAAGTCCGCGACAGCGCAGACAAAAGTTTTCTGCTTCTTTTTTTCAAAAAAGAAGGCCTTGCCTTCCTTACCCTACCTAACCACAACCCCCAGTCAGAAATCCAACAATGAGGCCTAATGTCCAAAGAAGACATGATCGAGTTCAGCGGTATCGTCACAGAACTGCTGCCAAATGCCATGTTCCGCGTGAAGCTGGACACCAACGAGCACCAGATACTCGCCCAGGTGAGCGGCAAGATGCGCAAGAACCGCATACGCGTGCTCGCCGGTGACCGCGTGAACGTGGAAATGACACCGTACGACCTGTCCAAGGGCCGGATCACGTTCCGCTTCAAGTAGGCCGCCCCTTGGCCGAGCTCGTTTTGGCCTCGGCCAGCCCACGCCGCCTGGCGCTTCTGGCGCAGATAGGCGTCACCCCGGACCATATCGCCCCGCAGGACATCGACGAGACGCCGCGCCGCGACGAGTTGCCGCGGCCGCACGCGGAGCGCCTGGCGCGCGAGAAGGCGGACGCCGCCGCCCAGCCTGGCCGTTTCGTGCTGGCCGCCGACACGGTGGTGGCTGTCGGCCGCCGCATCCTGTCCAAGGCCGAGACAGAAGCGCAGGCCCGATCCTGCCTGGACCTGCTGTCCGGCCGCCGCCATCATGTGCTCACCGCCGTGGTGCTCGTGGCCCCCGACGGCGCCCGCTCCGCCCGCCTGTCCGAGAGCACGGTGATCTTCGCGCGGCTGACCGAGGCGCAGGTGGTATCCTACCTTGCCGGTGGCGAGTGGCATGGCAAGGCCGGCGGCTACGCCATACAGGGCGCGGCCGCGGGCTTTGTACGCGCGCTGTCCGGCAGCTATTCGGGCGTGGTGGGCCTGCCGCTTTTCGAGACCGCTCAGCTCCTGCGCGGGCGCGGCTACCTCGCGCCGTGATGCAGATTGCCGCCAGCGTCAGCCCAGGCGAGATCCGGCTGGCGGTGACGGATGGCGGCACGCTGGAAGACTACGCGCTCTGGCGGCCCGGTGCGCCGGACGGGCTGGGCGATGTCCATTGGGGCCGGATCGGCGCCGTGGTGCCGGCGATGGCCGGTGCGTTCGTGGTGGTCGCCGGCCAGCCGGACGGCTTCCTGCCGGACAGCGAAGGGGCGGCTGGCCGCACGGAAGGCGATATGCTGGCGGTCCGCATCACCCGCACGGCCCAGGGTGGCAAAGGGCCGCGTCTGGCCGCCGCCGCTGGCCAGTCTTCCGGCCCGCCGCATTTGCTTGCGGCCGGACCCAGTCCGCTTGCCCGGCTGGCTGGTTTCTACTCGTCCGCCAGCATCGAGATCGACGACGCCGCCTTGTTCGCGCGCCTCCGGCCGGAACTCGCCGGGCGGCTCTCGCTGGTGGCATGCGCGTTCGGCGAGGACCTCGAAGCCGATGCCGAGGCACTGTCCAGCCCTACCGTGGCGCTGCCTGGCGGCCTGTCCGCCACCATCACGCCCACGCCGGCGCTGACGGCCATAGACGTGGACGGCGGCGCCAGCACCGGCGCGCGCGGCCAGAAGGCCACGGTCCAGTTCGCCGCCAACCGTGCGGCGCTGCCCGCCCTGATGCGCCAGATCAGGCTGCGCAACCTGTCCGGCGCCATCCTGCTGGACCTGGCCGGGGTGCCCGTGCGCCGCCGGCAGGCGCTGGGCCCGGACATCGCCGCCTGCCTGGCGCGCGATCCGGCCCACCCGCGTCTGGCGGGCTTCACCCAGCTCGGCTTCGCCGAGATCCTGCGCCCCCGCCTGGCGGCACCCTTGCACGAGCTTCTGTCCGGTCCCCATGCCGCCGGCCTTGCCGCCTTGCGCCTGCTGGCGTCCGAGCCCGGCCGGCGCGCCGCCTTGCGCGCCACGCCGGCCATCGTGGCCGCGCTGCAAGCCGACGCGGAGGCCCTGGCGGATCTTGCGCGGCGGTCGGCCTATCCCCTGATCCTTCGCTCAGACCCGGCCCTACCGCCGCACAAATGGGTCATCGAGGACGCGCCGTGAGCCAAACCTGCCCGATCTGCCACAAGCCTGCCGCCCCACAGACACGCCCGTTCTGCTCGCCACGCTGCGCGGAGATCGATCTGGGGCGGTGGTTGTCCGAACGCTATGTGGTGCCCGGGGAGGACGGGGAGGCTCTGGTCGAGGACAGCAAGGCGTAAGCTGCTGAAGCGTTTGTGGCGCCAGATCGCAAACCGGCGCCTTGATCCTACTTTCCCGGTGGGCTAAGCCTCGCCTCCCGGCGGCGCCCAGGTAGCTCAGTTGGTAGAGCATGCGACTGAAAATCGCAGTGTCGGTGGTTCAATTCCACTCCTGGGCACCAT
>CAXTVW010000171.1:1512-6976 GCA_964247675.1 uncultured Acetobacteraceae bacterium | reverse complement strand
AAAAAAGAAGGCCTTCCTGTCTTCGCCTGAACTCGCCACGGAGCCGTAAAGCATGCCTGAACCCAAGCGCGTCTCCCGCCTGTCCGAAGGCTTGCCCTATCCGCTGGGAGCCAACTGGGACGGGCTCGGAGTGAATTTCGCGCTGTTCTCCGCCAACGCCACCAAGGTGGAGCTTTGCATCTTCGACGAAGGCGGCCAGACCGAGCTGGAACGTATCGAACTGCCGGAGTTTACCGACGAGGTCTGGCACGGCTACGTCCATGACGCGCGGCCGGGAACGACCTACGCCTACCGTGTGCACGGACCGTACGCACCGGAAGAGGGACACCGGTTCAACCACAACAAGCTGCTGCTCGATCCTTACGCGCGCGCGCATGTGGGCGAGCTGTCCTGGCACCCGGAAGTTTTCGGCTACACGCTCGGCGCCAAGAATGACGATCTCAGCTTCGACACGCGCGACAGCGCGCCCTACATGCCGAAATGCCGCGTGGTCGATCCGGCGTTCACCTGGGGGCGGGCGAAGAAACCATCCGTTCCTTGGGAGCGCACGATCTTCTACGAAACCCATGTGCGCGGTTTCACCAAGAAGCACCCGCTTGTGCCCGAGGACATGCGCGGCACGTTTGCGGGATTGGCGCTGAAGGACGTGGTCGATTACGTCAAATCGCTGGGCGTCACGTCGGTAGAGCTGTTGCCGATACACACTTTCATCAATGACGACTTCCTGCTCAACAAGGGCCTGACGAACTACTGGGGCTACAACACGATCGGGTTCTTCGCTCCCGACCCGCGCTATGCGCACAACCCCGCGTTCGCGTTCGCCGAGTTCAAGGAGATGGTGGCCCGCCTGCACGATGCCGGGCTCGAGGTGATACTGGACGTGGTGTATAACCACACCGCGGAGGGCAACGAGCGCGGCGCCACGCTGAGCTTCAGAGGCATCGACAACGCCAGCTACTACCGGCTGATGCCCGACCAGAAACGGTTCTACATAAACGATACCGGCACCGGCAACACGATGAACCTCTCTCACCCGCGGGTGATACAGATGGTGACGGACAGCTTGCGCTACTGGGCGCAGGAGATGCAGGTGGACGGGTTCCGGTTCGATCTGGGCACGATACTTGCCCGCGAGCCGGACGGTTTCGATCACGAGAGCGGGTTCCTCAAAGCCTGCAGCCAGGATCCCGTGTTGAGCGGCGTGAAGCTGATCGCCGAGCCCTGGGATTGCGGACCGGGCGGCTACCAGGTCGGCGGATTCCCGCCTGGCTGGGCCGAGTGGAACGACAAGTATCGTGACACCGTGCGCGACTTCTGGAAAGGCGACGTGCCGCCAAAGGCGATCGCGCCGCGCCTCTGCGCGTCCGCCGACGCGTTCAACAAGCGCGGCCGCAAACCGTGGTCGAGCGTGAATTTCATCACCGCGCATGACGGCTTCACGCTTAACGACGTGGTCAGCTACAACGAAAAGCACAACGACGCCAACGGCGAGGACAACAAGGACGGCAGCGACAGCAACCGAAGTTGGAACCACGGCGCGGAGGGCCTCACCGAAGACGAAGCCATCTGCGAGCTGCGCAACCGGCAGATGCGCAACATGATGGCCACCCTGCTGCTGAGCCAGGGCACGCCGATGATCCTGGCCGGCGACGAGTTCGCGCGCACGCAGGACGGCAACAACAACGCCTATTGTCAGGACAACGGCCTCTCCTGGGTGAACTGGGACGTGAAGGAGAAAGGCGTCACCATGGTCGCCTTCGTGCGCAAGCTGACCCAGCTCCGCCACGACTATCCCATCCTGCGCCGTGGCCGTTTCATGACCGGCGAGATGAACGAGGAGCTCGACGTACGCGACGTGACCTGGATTAACGCGTCAGGCCAGGAAATGACCGGCGGCGACTGGGACGATGCGAACATGCGCTGCTTCGCCATGCTGATGGACGGGCGCGCGCAAGCAACAGGCATCCGCCGCCGCGGCAGTGCCGCCACGATGCTGCTGGTGCTGAACGCGTATCATGATCTGGTGCAGTTCACGCTGCCGGATTGCACGGACGGCAAGCATTGGAAGCTGCTGTTCGACACGAACACGCCGGACGTG
Organism: uncultured Acetobacteraceae bacterium; assembly: GCA_964247675.1. Lineage (GTDB taxonomy): Bacteria > Pseudomonadota > Alphaproteobacteria > Acetobacterales > Acetobacteraceae > BOG-908. Next base: position 4,878 of record CAXTVW010000171.1, on the reverse strand, counting down.
GTGCGGGAGGAGCCGTTCAGCATCGGTGATCTGTATGACGTAACGGCGCGAAGTACCTTGTTGTTTCGGCTGAATGCATGAGCAAGAAAGAATCGCCGTTCTCGGCATATCTTACATATCGAGCTCCAACCCCACCGAAATCGCCTGGTGCGCCGGGATCTGCAACCACTCGATCGGTGTGAGCCCCGTCTTGCTCAGGAAGATGTAGATGCGTTGCAGCGCCTGACGGCTCCATGCCCCCTGGTTGGTAGGGATAGGCCGGGCCAGGATGAAAGCGGCCGCGTCCAGGTCGAACGGAATCACCTTGGAAAGCACGTTGCTTACGCAAGGCGTCTCCATGAACCCGAAATGCGCTTCGCCGGTATGGAAGCCGTTGCACACTTTCCTGATCGTGACACGCTCGGCGTCTGGCACGTAGGGCTGCGGTGTCATGTCGATCTTCAGCAGCAGCACGTTCTCGTAGCGGCAGTTCTCACGCAACCATTTATGCCGGCCCACAAGCGGCACGTAGTCAAGGTTGGAGGTGATGAAGATGGCGCTCCCCTCGCGCCGTTCCCAACCGGCCATGTCTGCCTGGAAATCAGCCGTTTTCATCGACCAGGTGGCAAGCGCGCGCCGGTAGCGCGCGCGCCCGACCGTCCACAAGGTGAGCACCGTGAAGACAAAGGCGGCGATAGCGAGCGGAACCCAGGCGCCCTGCAGGATCTTGGCAAGGTTTGCTCCTAGAAAGGCAAGGTCGAACGCAAGAAAGGCAGCGGCGAGCGGCACCGCCAGATACAGCGGCCAGCGCCAGACGCGTGTGGTGACGACGAAGAAGACGATCGACGTGATCGTCATGGTGCCTATGACGGCCAGGCCGTAGGCGTTGCCGAGAGCGTCAGACGTGCGGAAGCTGAGCACGACGGCGAGGCAGCCTATCATCAGGAAGTAGTTCACCACCGGCATGTACACCTGGCCCGACGAATCGGCCGAGGTGTGATGGACCGCGTAGCGCGGCGCCAGACCGAGGTTTACCGCCTGACGCGTCAGCGAGAACGCGCCGGAGATCAGCGCCTGGCTGGCGATGACCGTGGCCGCCGTCGAAAGCGCCACCATCGGGTAGATGGCCCAGTGCGGCAGGATGGCGAAGAACGGTTTGGCCGCCGCCGCGGGGTCATGCAGTAGCAGGGCGCCCTGGCCAAGGTAGTTCAGCAGCAGGCCGGGCAGCACGAAGAAGTACCAGGCGAGGATGATGGGCCGGCGGCCGAAATGGCCGAGATCCGCGAACAAAGCTTCCACACCGGAAAACGCCAGCACGACGCTACCGAGCGTGGCGTAGCCGAGCCAGCCATGGCCGAACAGGAACGTCACGGCATGGCGCGGATCGATGGCCGCCAGCACGGCGGGGTTGTTTGCGATGCTGAAGATGCCGGCAAGGCCGATCGCGCCGAACCAGAGGAACATAACAGGGCCGAACAGGCGCCCGACCACTTCGGTGCCGCGGCTTTGCACCAGGAACAACAGAAACAGGATAACGGTCGCGATCGGCAGCACGTACGGTTTGAACACGTTTGTGGCGACGTTTAGACCTTCGACTGCGGAGAGCACCGATATCGAAGGGGTGATCATGCCGTCGCCATAGAGCAGGGCAGAGCCGAACAGCACGAGCAGGGTGAGCGCGCCCGGCGAGGCAAACGGCTTGGGTGGATCATGCTGCTCGATGAGCCCCAGCATGGCCAACGTGCCGCCCTCGCCGTCATGATCAGCGCGCAGCACGAACATCGTGTATTTCACGCAGACCGCCAGGATGACCGACCAGATAATCAGCGAGAGGATGCCGAGTATGGCGCCCGCGTCGTGCGCGAATGCGGGCGTGTCGGAGAACACCTGCTGTACGGCGTAGAGCGGGCTGGTGCCGATATCACCGAAAACCACGCCAAGCGCGCCCAGCATGAGGGTGGGCAGCTTTTTGGCGGACATCGGCGTCGCTCCGGCGGTGATTCGGGTGGGTAACGCACCAGGGAAAAGAAGCAAGGCGTTCTTTTTTGAAAAAAGACGCGAAAACTTCAGCTCCTTGTCAGACTGCGGGGCAGGCGTGTTGTTTGCGACTCGGGGGTGGTGTGGCACTCTGGTCCAAGACAGGAACGGGTGCCGATGTTTGCCGAGCAGGTTTTGGTGGTAATTGGCGTGCTGGCGGGGTTGGTGCTGCTGCTGCGCGTGCTGACGGGGATGCCGCGGCAGAACGATATGCAGGTTTTGCGGCTGTTGTGTGAGCAGGGGTTGGCCGGCCAGCGCGCTGAAGCCGAGCAGATGCGCGGGGCGCTCGCGGCGATGGAGCGCGCCGTCGGCGGCCGGCTGGACGGGCTGAATGCCGGCACCGAGCAGCGGCTGGGCGAACTGACGACCCGATTGGCGCGCGACCATGGCGACAACCGCGCGCTGCTGGAGGCCAAGCTGCGCGAGATGGCAGACAGCACGGCGCTGCGCCTGGGCGAGATACAGCGCAGCGTCAACGAACAGCTGACCGCCGCGGTGGAGCGGCAGATGGCCTCCAGCTTCGGCCGCGTGATCGAGCAGTTCACCGCCGTGCAGAAGAGCATGGCGGACGTGGCCGCGGTGACGGCGCAGATCGGCGACCTCAAGCGCGTGTTCTCCAACGTGAAGAGCCGCGGTGGCTGGGGCGAGACGCAATTGAAAGCGCTGCTGGACGACCTGCTGCCGGAAGGCAGCGTGGTTTGTAACGCGCGGCTGCGCGAGCAGAGCGGCGAGGTCGTGGAGTTCGCCGTGCGCATGCCGATGCGCGGCGACCAGCGCCCGCTACTGGCGATAGACGCGAAATTCCCCATCAGCGATTACGAGCGCCTGTTGGATGCGGCCGAGCTTGCGGATGCGGACGGCGAGCGCACGGCGCGGCGCGCGCTGGAAGTGACGTTGCGCGCCGAGGCTGCGAAGATCGCCAGCAAATACATCCTGCCGCCGGTCACTGTGGAGTTTGCGGTGATGTATCTGCCTACGGATGCGCTGTATGCCGAGGCGGCGCGCGTGCCTGGGCTGATCGATGAGCTTGGCCAGCGGCTGCGCGTGATGGTGATGGGCCCGAGCCTGCTGCCGGCGCTGCTGCGTACGGTGCAGCTCGGCTACGTGACTCTGGCGCTGGAACAGAAGGCCGGCGAGATCGGCCAGCTTCTCGGCGCCACGAAGCGCGAGATGCTGACCATGGATTCCACGCTGGAGAAGCTGGCCAAGCACGCGGGCAACATGACGAGCTCTATCGAGGAGGCGCGCAGGCGGACGCGCGTGGTGACGAAGAAGCTGAAGGGGCTGGAGATGCTGGAGGAGGAGAAGGCGGCGACCTTGCTGGCGTTCGAGGATGCGGAGATGTAGGAA
>CAXTVW010000171.1:0-1412 GCA_964247675.1 uncultured Acetobacteraceae bacterium | reverse complement strand
TTCTTATCCACCTAGAACGAGCGCCCGTTGCACCAGAAGACCTTCCTAGGCCATCCCATCGGCCTGTCCGTATTGTTCGGCACCGAAATGTGGGAACGGTTCTGCTATTACGGCAACAACGCCCTGGTGACGTATTATTTGGTGGATTTCCTGCTGGTGGGCGGACAGCCTGCGCAGGTCATCGGCTACGGCGCGGTGAAGCATTTCTTCGAAAGCCTGTACGGACCGCTGGGCGCGCAGCCACTGGCGGCGCTGATCGTGGGTTCGTTCGGGTCCGCCACCTATCTGGGCGGCCTGGCGGGCGGAGCGATTGCCGACCGTTTTCTGGGCCAGAGCCGGGCGGTGTTGCTGGGTGCCGCGGTGATGGCGATTGGCGAGTTCATGCTGGCGGATCCGGCACTGTTTTTCTTGGGCCTGCTGGTGTTCACGATCGGGGTCAGTTTCCTGAAACCGAATATCGCGACGCAGGTTGGCGGGCTTTATGCGGCCGGCGATACGCGGGTCGATCGGGCGTATTCCATCTTCTACATCGGCATCAATTTGGGGGCGCTGATCGCGCCGCTTATTGTCGGGCGTCTGGGCCATGCGCCGCCTGGCGCGCCGCCGCGCTGGCAGTATGGATTCGCCGTGTCCGGCGCGGGCATGTTGGTGGGGCTGCTCGTTTTTGCCGTGGGGCTGCGGTGGTTGCCGCCGGACGTGCGGGCGCGCCGGCGGGAAGTGGCGCGCGATGCCGTGGCACGCGGCGTGAAGGCCATGCGGGCCGGGTTGACGGGGCTGGAGCGGCGCACGGTGCTGGCGTTGTTCGCCGTGGCGTTCCTCAACATTTTCTTTTGGGCGTGCTACGGCCAGCAATACAGCGCACTGGCGTTGATGGCGGAGAACTACACCGATCTTTCAGTCGGGCTGTTCAGCTTCCATCCAGAAGACGTGCAAGCGTTCAACCCGTTCTTCATCTTCACGCTGACACCGGTGGTGATCGCGGTTTGGGCGTGGCAATCGAAGCGGCGGGTAGAGCCGCAGCCGGTGACGAAGATGGCGATGGGCTGCGCGCTGACGGCGCTGTGCTTCGGGCTGCTGATCGTGCCTGCGCTGTCGATCGATGCGGGGCACAAGGTGAGTGTGCTGTGGCTGGTCGCTGCGCTGGCGCTGCAGACGTTGGGCGAGCTGTACATGATGCCGGTGGCGCTTTCGCTGTTCAGCAAGGCGGCGCCGCCGCGACTGGCATCCGTGATGATGGCGGTGAACTATCTGTCGCTGGCGGTGGGCTTTTATTTCGCAGGCTATCTGACGAGTTTCTGGAGCGGGATGGCCAAGGCACCGTTCTTCGGGATGATCACGGCGATCGCCGTGGCGACGGCGGTGGCCATCCTGGCGCTGAGCCGGGTGTTGAACCCTATGCTTCGGGCGACGGA
>CAXTVW010000170.1:0-7078 GCA_964247675.1 uncultured Acetobacteraceae bacterium | reverse complement strand
CCGCCGGACACCTTGTAGGAGTTCTGGTTGAACTTGCCGCCCGCATGCAACCGCGTCAGCACAACCTCGGCCGCCGAGACGCCCTCCTCCGCATGCATGTCGGTTGGGATACCACGGCCATCGTCGCGCACCGTCACAGAGCCGTCGCCGTTCAGCACCAGCGAGACGTTGTGCGCGTAGCCGGCCTGCGCCTCGTCAACCGCGTTGTCGATGATCTCGAAGGCCATGTGGTGCAGGCCGCTGCCATCATCGGTGTCGCCGATATACATGCCGGGGCGCTTGCGCACCGCGTCCAGGCCGCGCAGCACGGATATCGAGGCCGCATCGTAGTCCTGCGCGGTAGGGTCGGCGTCGGGCGCAGGCGCAGCGGTGTCGGGCATGCCGAGGTGTCACTCCGTGAAGATAGAAGAATCAGCAATATAGGCTCTTCGCCCGCGTGAGGCCAGGGTGGGCGGAGGCAAAGCAAGCAAGCCCTTCTTCAATTGAAGAAGGAAGGCTTCGCTTACCCCGCCAGCAGCCCGCCCCCACCCGTCCGGACAAACTCCGCCGCGCCCCGCAGAGGTAAGAAAACCTCCGCATCCGTTCCCGTCAGGAACACCTGCGCCGGCAGCTCCGCCAGCTCCCGCCAAAGTGCCAGCCGGCGCGCCGCATCCAGATGCACCGCCGGCTCATCCAGCAGCAGCAGCGGCGCCATCCCCCGCGCCTCGGCGATCAGCCCCGCATGGGCCAGAACCACGCCGATCAGCATGGCGCGGCACTGTCCCGTGCTCGCCTGCTGCGCGGAGAGTCCTGTGGCTGCGTCCTGCAGCCGCATGTCCGCACGGTGCGCGCCCAGCGTGCTGGTGCCGGCGGCGGCATCCGCATTGCGCCGCTCCGCGAGTTCGCCCCGCATCCAATCCTCCACCGCCAAAGCCGGCTCGGCTGCCAGCCGGTCCGCCACCATGTCCTCCAGCGCCAGCCGGGCGCGGGGAAAAATAGCCGACGCCGCCGGCGCTGCGTTCAGCCGGGCCACGAACCCGGCCCGCGCCGCCGCCACAGCCACCGCATGGCGCGCGACCGCTTCCTCCAGCCCGCCGAGCCAGGCGGGGTCCGCCCGCGTCGCGGCCTGCCGCGCGGCGGCCAGCACCCGGCGGCGTTCCGCCAGTGCCGCGTCATGCGCCGAGACTTCGCGTGCGTGGCCCGGCTCCAGCGCCCAGACGAGCCGGTCCAGGAAGCGGCGCCGCCCGGTGGCACCCTCGGCGAACAGCGTGTCCATCTGCGGCGTCAGCCAGATCGTGGCGATTCGCGCGGCGAGTTCGGCCTGGCTGCGCGGCTCCGCGCCGTCCAGCCGGAACACGCGCCGCTCGCTGCCAGCGGCAAGCAGCCCGGTGCCGATGTCCGTCTGCGCCGCACCATCAGTCAGCCGGCCCGCCACGGCCCAGAGGCCCGGCCCGCCTTGCCTGGCCATCTCCGCCAGGCGAGACCGCCCGAAGCCACGGCCCGGGCTGAGCAGGGCGATGGCCTCCAGAAGGTTGGTCTTGCCTGAGCCGTTCGGGCCGGTGATGACGGCCATTTTAGCGGTCGGGCGCCAGGTGAGCGCCGCGTAGTTGCGGAAGTCGGTCAGGACCAGGCGGGTCAAGGTCAGCACCGGGGGTGCCTACACGAAGGAAGAAAGAAAGCCGTTCTTTTTTGAAAAAAAGAACCAAAAAACTTCTATCTGGCTGTCGCGGACCTGGCAGGACACGCCGCGACAGCGGAGCAAAAGTTTTTTGCTTCTTTTTTTCGAAAAAGAAGGCCTTCCTTGCCTAATCTACCAGCAGCGACGCGGGAGCGCCCCCACAATGCTAGACATGCTCACAACCGAACGCCCGATCCCGCCACGCGGCAATGCGCACAGCACGGACCTCCACCAGATCATCGTGGTGGGCGGCGGTGCCGCCGGCCTGCAACTGGCCACCAAGCTGGGCGACACGCTCGGCAAGCGCCACCAGGCGGAGGTGATGCTGGTGGAGAAATCCCGCACCCACATCTGGAAGCCGCTTCTGCACGCCATCGCCGCCGGCGGCATGCGCCGCTCCCAGCACGAGCTGAACTACCTGGCCCAGGCGCGCTGGCACAATTTCACCTGCCGCCTCGGCGCCCTTGCCGGCATCGACCGTGTGCGTCGGGAGATCCAGATCGCCGCCACCACCGATGACGAAGGCCGCGAAGTCACGCCACAGCGCAGCTTCCCCTACGACACGCTGGTGATCGCCGTAGGCTCCGTGACCAACGATTTCGGCACGCCAGGTGCCGCCGCGTTCGCCGTCCCGCTGGAGACGCCAGAACAGGCTACGCGCTTCAACAAGCGTATGGTGAACGCCTGCCTGCGCGCCAACGCGCAGCCCGAGCCGGTGCGCCCTGGCCAGCTGCACGTGGCCATCATCGGCGCCGGCGCCACCGGGACGGAACTGGCCGCCGAGCTGCACCGCACGGTGCGCGAGGTGGTGGCCTTCGGCATGACCCGTATCGACCCCGCGCGCGACGTGAAGATCATCCTGATCGAAGCCGCCCCGCGTATCCTGCCTGCCCTGCCCGAGCGCATGTCCGCCTCCACCGCGGAGCTGCTGGGCACCCTCGGCGTGGAGGTGCGCACCGGCGCCAAAGTCGCCGAAGTGCGCGCGGACGGCGTGGTGCTGGACGGCGGCGAGGTGATCCCGAGCGAGCTCGTCGTCTGGTCCGCCGGCGTGAAAGGCCCCGACTTCCTCGCCGACCTCGGGCTGGAAGTGAACCGCATAAACCAGCTCGTGGTGGAGCAGACGCTGCAGACCACGCAAGACCCCAACATCTTCGCAATCGGCGACTGCGCCGCCTGCCCGCGCGAAGGCTTCCCCAACGGCGTGCCGCCCCGCGCGCAGGCTGCCCACCAGATGGCCAGCCACATGATCGAGCAGATCAACCTGCGGCTGGACGGCCGTCCGCTGAAGCCCTTCACCTACCGCGATTTCGGCTCGCTCGTCTCGCTCGGGCGCTACACCACGGTCGGCAACCTGATGGGCTTCGCGGTCGGGCGCGGGCTGTTCATCGAGGGCTACTTCGCACGGATGATGTACCGCTCGCTCTACGCGATGCACCAGGCGGCGCTGCACGGGCACGGGTCGATGATCTGGCGCACGCTTACGAGCTTCGTTAGCCGGCGGCCGGAGCCGGGGGTGAAGCTGCACTAGGGAAAGAAAGGCCTTCTTTTTTAAAAAAAAAGAAGCAAAAAACTTTTTCTCCCTGTCGGCGGCTGCTGAAACGTTCGCCGACAGGGACCAGAAGTTTTTTGCTTCTTTTTTTCAAAAAAGAAGGCCTTGCTTACTTCCCCGTTTCGAACAACACGTTACCCTTGCCGAAAAATCGCAAAACCCCAAGCTGCCACCACGCAGCATCACGCGACGCCGAAGCGAACCCCGGCGTGAACCCGTATCCGCCTATCAGACGGCCAGGCGGTTCGACGGTGAACACCATCGTGTCGCCAGGCGACGTGCCGGAAGCCCAGGTCTGCGCACGCGCGGAGACCGCCCGGTCCATGCTCCTGTGATCGGCCAGCAAGGCCGGTATCGCCGGCAGAAACGACACAAGAACCGCGCCCGCAAAGGCGGCGGCGCCGGCGTTCGGACGCCGATACGGCCAGGCAGCCCCGAAGGCGGCTGCCGCCAATGTGATGAAACATGCGCGCATGGTGTCATGCCGTGAGCAGCACAGGCGGCCGAACTGGAAGTATCCGCTCGCCAGCGAAGCGTAGGCGGCGAGCAGCAGGGCCGCGCCGAAGGCGGGCAGCAGGCCTGGCGCCCGCGTCTTGCCGAAAGTCCAGTGTGCGCCAACAAGGATCAGCAGACGCGAGATCAGGCTGTTCGGGGCGGAAAGCGGCGCACCCCCCGCAAAATCGGGCCGCACGAGGTCGCGCGCAAACGCCGGGATCGCCTGCATCAAGGCCGCGCCGGCGTGGTGCAGCACAAACGGATCACCGCCACCGACCTCTATCGTGCCGACACGCCCGTGCAGCACGAGCGCCAAATCAGCGACAGCAACGGCCACCCCCGGCAGAACCCACGCCGACCGCTGCCACGACAGGCCAAGCTGCACACACGAAACACCGGCGGCGATGCTCAGGGCGGCGAAGATGCCGACTTCGCTCGAGCCTGCGACGACGACGAGTGCCAGTCCCGCGCACACCTGGCGCCGGACACGCAGGCCCATCCCGTCCAGCAGCAGCCAGAACAGCCAGACCACACCGGCGAGCGTGGGTATGTAGGACAGGCCGCCCGCCGGCCAGTAGAACACTTCCGAGACGCTGTGCCCGACTAGGAACGCCGCAAACAGGCTCAGCCCGGCCACCACGCGAGGCAACCGGTTTTCAGTCGTGAACCACGCAGGCAGCACGCAGGCGCAGGCCAATGCGGCCCACAGAACAACCATACAGCTTCCGGCAAACGGCCGCTGCCACGCCAGCACCGCGGCGCCATACGCACCGTAGAACATATTGGAGACCAGGCGCGGGCTCCACGTCAGATACCAGTGCGCGAAGTAGCCCCAGCCGCCAGCACGCAGCCCCGCGAACACCATGTATTCGTCACCCTGCCAGCGCGCACGCGGCAGCAGCGCGGCATACGAAGCGACAACCCCCAGCATCACGCAGCAGCAGAGACCCGGCAGCAGCCATGCGGCCGGACGGCCAAGCCTCATGCGCAAGCGTTGCTGGACAGGCTGTCGATGAACGCGCGTGCGTCACCGATCCCGTTGATGTTGCCGACCAGCATTTCGCGCTCGACAGCGTTGCTGTAGCGGCTGTGCGGCAGCACACCCGCCACGCGCAATGTCCCGTCCCAGGACAGGCGGAACATGTAGTAATCCGCCAAACAGGGCGCCGCCTCCTGCAGCTCCACAGGCGGCATGGCGACGGATTGCGGCTCCGGTTGCGATCGCGGCTCCGGTGGCGCCAGAAGCAGCAGCCGCTCCAGCGGATAGGCCGGCAGGCGTTCGCGCAGGCGCACCCAATCCGCGGCATCCAGGAACTCGGCTTGCCGGAACGCAGGCGGAATGTAGGGCATGTCAAACGTGTAGCGGTATTCCACCTGCCATGCCCGCCGCTCCTCCAGCAGATAGGTGGCAAGCTCGGGCAGCTCTTCGATGTTGGACTTGTACGCCATGGCGATGTAGCGCAATTTCGGCGGCTCGGTAGCACGCGCGAATGCCGCGAGCAGTTTGTCCCAGTTCTCCTGGAATATGCGGTGCCGCGCCCCCTTGCGCATCCGCTCATACACCGCCGGGTCACGGCTCTCGATCGAGATGTTGATGTTGTACAAACCGCTTTCGGCAAGCCACGTGAAATACGAATCCGGCATGCGCTTGGCCAGGTTGGTGGTGTAGAACACCTTCCGCCGATACGCGCGCGGCACCGTGTCGATGAACGCCATCAACCGCGGATGCAGCGTCGGCTCGTGCAGGCAGGAGAACCAGAACTGGCCGTCACGCACGTAAGGCAACAGCGTCAGGGCTGAAGCCAGCGTCTGCTCCGTCATATAATGAGTCGTGTTGGTTCCAGCGTAGTCGTACAGGCAAAACGGGCAGCGCAGGTTGCAGTTGTCCACGATGTCCATGGCCACGTGCAGCAGCGGCTCGAAACGGGTGCGCGGCTCTGCCACAACCGGCAATCCGGCGCGCCCGCCGGCCGCGCGAACCGTGATCGCGCCAGGCTTCGCCGGAGGCACGGTCAGCCTCGCGTGAAAACCATGTGCCGCGTCGCCGATGCATTGCCGGTTCAGGTGATGGCGGAACTGATCGGCCACACCCGATACCAGAACCCGTCCCGTATGCGTGCACACAACCTCGTAGGGCATGCGCCTGGCGGGATCTGCGGGGTCCATCAACCAACCGGCCACATGGTCGCCGCTCAGCTCGTCTATGGCGCCGATCGCGCTCGGTTCAGGCGACGGCCCGTTGCGTTGCCGCAAGCGCCGGCCCAGTTGCGCGAGGCTGCCTAGGAACATGGTCGGATGGGGATCCTTCGCTTCTCTTACGATGTCCTACGACGGACGAGGCTAGGGAGGAAGGAAGGCGTTCTTATTTGAAAAAGAAGCGCGAGAATTTTTGCGCCGCTGTCGCGGACTCGTGGAAAAGGCGCGCCCCGGTGTGGGGCGCGCCTTGCTTTCAGGCCGCTACGTCGCGGCCGCGGCGGTCGGCCATGAACTGGTCGAACTCCTGCTTGTCCTTGGCCTGGCGAAGCTTCTCCAGGTATTCGACAAAGTCCTTCTGCTCGTCCTCCAGCCGCTTGATCGTCTCGGTGCGATACTCGTCGAACGCCGCGTTGCCGCTGGAATTCATGCCGCCGAACCGCCAGCCGCGGCCGCGCATGTTGGTGTTGTGCCACTGCCCGCGGGACTGGCAGCGCCAGGCTCGCGCGCGGCCGCTGAACACCACGAACATCAGGGCCGTCAGGCCAACCGGCCAGAAGGTCCAGAACCCAAGTATGATCAGCGCGATCCAGGCGCCCTTGCCATACTCATCAAGCTTTTCGACGATAGGCACCGCAAATCTCCTGTGTGTGAATGTGAAACACATTAACATAGATGGAGCAGCCGGGTCCGGTGTCAATACCCTTGTTCATCCTGTAGGCTCGAACCGCAGGACGCCCGCCTGCCTGGCCGGCGTGCCCGGCGGCGCGTCGCTCGGATGGGACACGCCGTCCAGGACTGGCACGGCGGCAAAATCGAACGGACTGACCCCCTCCAGGCACGCCGCATTCACCCCGAACTGCAGCGGATTGGAGCGCCGCTGGTGATGCGTGTAGATGCCGCACACCGAACAGAAGAAATGCTGCGCCGTCCCGGTGTTGAAGCTGTAGCGGGTCAGCTTCTCCTCCCCCTCCAGAAAGCGTATGCCGCCGCGCTCCGCGGAAACCGCCACGGCACCGCGCATCCTGCAGTATGAACACGTGCAGCGCCGCGCCGTGTTCAGACCATCCGACAAAGCTACCTCGAAACGCACGGCGCCGCAGTGGCAGGCGGCTCTTATAGTCGTCATTCGCATCTCCCTGTCGGCGCCTGTTTCAGCACTCGCCGACAGGGAGCAAAAGTTT
>CAXTVW010000169.1:4093-7142 GCA_964247675.1 uncultured Acetobacteraceae bacterium | reverse complement strand
TGATGGAGTAAGGAAGCAAGGCCTTCTTTTTTGAAAAAAAGAAGCAAAAAACTTTTGCTCCCCCGCAGCTGCAGCGTGCGTTCCTAGTCAGGAATACCCGACTGCCGCAAATGCGCGGAAGTAAAAGTTTTTTGCTTCTTTTTTTCAAAAAAGAAGGCCTTTCTTCCTTCGCTCTACGCAGCCGCGCAAAGCTGAGACACGAACCGTTCGACCTCGCCAGTCACCAGCCCGGCCTGGCTGGTAACCTGCCCGGCGTTGCCGAGCACTTGTGTGATCGCCGCGCCCGCCTCCTGTGCGGCGTGGCTGACGCCGGCGATGTTCGTGGTGACTTCCTGCGTGCTCAGCGCCACTTGCTGCACGTTGCGTGCGATCTCGGCAGTTGCCGCACCCTGCTGCTCCACCGCCGCCGCGATGGCCGCAGCGATGCCGCTCACCTCCTCGATCGTGGTGGTGATGCTGCGAATCGCATCCACGGCGTCGCTGGTGGCAGCCTGCACCTGCGCGATTTGCGCACCGATCTCTTCCGTGGCGCGCGCGGTCTGCTGCGCCAGGCTTTTCACTTCGCTGGCAACCACGGCAAAGCCGCGTCCCGCTTCGCCGGCGCGCGCCGCTTCGATGGTGGCGTTCAGCGCAAGCAGGTTCGTCTGTCCCGCAATGTTGGTGATCAGATCCACAACCTGTCCGATCTTGTCCGCCCCTTCCGCAAGGGCGCGGACGATGCCGTCGGTGCGGCGCGCCTCATCAACCGCGCGCCGCGTTATCTGCGTGCTCTGCGTCACCTGGTGGCTGATTTCATGGATGGACGAGGTCAGCTGGTCGGCGGACACAGCCACCGTCTGCACACTGGTGCTCGCTTCCTCCGCGGCGGCGGCCACGGTTGCCGCCTGGCCGGTGGTGCTGTCCGCGGTGGTCGACATCGATCGGGCGGTGCCGTGCAGTTCGCGGCTGGATTGGTCCAGCGTGGTGACGAGCTGCCCGATGCGCGCCTGGAAAGCCTGCGCCACGGCGCCGATCTCTGCTATCTGCGTGGCATGTGTCTCGGCAAGATAGCCGTCCACCACCAGATCGACATCCAGCATGATGGCGCTGTTGATGGCGTGAAGCAGAACGCGTGTACGCTGCTTGCGCGCGGCGGTCTGCCAGCGCCGGGGCTGGTTTGCGAGCACGTGATCGGACAGCAGGGTGCCTATCAGCGCGTAAGCGCCCGTGAAGAAACGCGGCTCCAGCCCGATGCGGTGATGCACCGAACCGATGCGCGCGGCGGATGCGACGTAGCCATCGTCGAAGCGGCCGCTGAACAGCCGGCCCCAATGAACCTGCTGCGCAGTCAGCGCCCGCTCCATCGTGCCCGGGTCCGCAAGCATGGCCATCAGCTCCGGCCAGTCCCGCAGATGCGCGGCAAACGATTCCCGCATCGCGGGAAGTAGCGCTGTCAGCGTAGGCGTGAACGCAGCAAGCGCGTTCCGCGCAGGCTCGTCGAGACGCAGGAAGCCAAGCCTCTGGCCCATATCCGGTCTGGCAAACACGCAATACCCCTCGCCCTCGGTCTGCATGCCAAGCTACAGGTTTTGCGTAAACAGAAGATTGACCAGGACAAACCGGCAGCGCCGGTCCTGCAGTGTCGTCTTCAACCGCCTAGCCCGGAACCGCATGAAGTCTGTCTCCGCGGACCGCGGCGATCCCGCTCAGTAGAAGGCGGACGATTGCCGGACAACGTAGGCGTTATCCATCGGCAGCTTGCGATTAGGAAAAACGCGTTGGCACCTCCACAAATCGGCATGAGAGATCCGAACAACTGCCTACCATCGCGCTCCCAGACGAGGGTTTCAACGTGCGCGCCTCTCCTATGCCGGATGCGCAATGACATCTGGTTTGCTGGCCACTATGACGGAACTGTGAGGGCCGTTCCCGATATACCGCGACAACTTCACAGGTTTTCGACCATTAGTGGGCTCTCAAGAGGAGTGCAGAGGATGTCTAACGGTTGGGTTGAAGACATCCAGGCGAGAAAGACACCGAAGCAAGTCCTGATCTGTTTCTCGCATCTACGCTGGGATTTCGTCTTTCAGCGGCCGCAACATTTGCTAACCCGTGCTGCCGCCGAGTACACCGTCGTGTATTTCGAAGAACCCGTGTTCGAGAGCGCGGGTTGCGCAAGCCGGCTGGCCGTCCGGATCACCAGCAACAACATCCTGGTCGCCACGCCGATCCTCCCCTCCAGCCTCGACGCCATCGCCGTGGATCAGGCCCAGCAGGTTCTTCTGGATAATTTCCTTGTCGCGTTGAGCAAGCCCGTCAACGTGATTTGGTTCTACACGCCGATGGCATTCGGTTTTTGCAGCCACGTGCAGGCGGCAACCATCGTCTATGATTGCATGGATGAGCTGACCCTTTTCAAGGGAGCGTCGCCCCGGCTGAAACTGCTCGAACGGCGCCTGCTCAAAAGAGCCGACCTCGTCTTCTGCGGCGGCAGCAGCCTCTACCAGTCAAAACGGCAACTGCACGCGCAGACATATCTGTTTTCTTCAAGCGTCGAGATGCTGCATTTCGAAAAGGCGAGGCATCACGTCGAGGCGGAGCCCGGCGATCAATCGGCGCTGCCGCGTCCCCGCGTCGGCTATTTCGGCGTGATCGACGAACGCATGGATTACGCGCTGCTCGATGCGGTGGCAGAGGCCCGTCCCGATTGGTCGCTTGTCATGGTCGGCCCGACGGCAAAGGTGGACGTGGCGGACTTGCCGAGCCGCCCGAACCTGCACTGGCTCGGCAAGAAACTATACGAACAGCTTCCGGGCTACCTGTCGGGCTGGGACGTAGGCATGATGCCGTTTGCCCACAACGAAGCCACCCGGTTCATCAGCCCCACAAAAACGCCGGAATATCTGGCAGCCGGCGTGCCGCTCGTATCGACGTCCATCGCTGACGTGGTGACCGGCTGGAGCGAGAACGGCCTGGTGGAGATCGCCGACAAACCCGCTGATTTCATCGCTGCGATAGACAGGCTGCTTGCAGCGCCGAAATTGGCGTGGCTTGCGGAGGTGGACAAGAA
>CAXTVW010000169.1:0-3993 GCA_964247675.1 uncultured Acetobacteraceae bacterium | reverse complement strand
ATGTTCGAACCCGGTTTCATCGAAGGTCTTGCCGCACACGCCTATGCCACCGCCACCCGCTACCCCGATATCGACATGTGGACCCCCCTCAACGAGCCTCTGACCACGGCGAGGTTCTCGTGTCTTTACGGGCATTGGCATCCTCATCTGCAGGATGAAGCAGCCTTCCTGCGCGCAGTCGTCATCCAGTCCACGGCCATACTGGCTGCGATGCGCGCCATTCGCAGCGCCTCCCCGCACGCCAAATTCCTGCACACCGAAGATTTGGGCAAGGTTTTCTCCACGCCAGGCATGTCGTCCCAGGCGCAGTACGAAAATGAACGGCGCTGGCTCAGCCTGGATCTTCTGTGCGGGCGCGTCGATGCGCATCACCCGTGGTGGCAACGCCTGCTGGATCACGGCGTGCTGAAACACCACCTCGACCAGCTCGCAAGCGGCGAAGCGGCGCCTGATCTGATCGGCATAAACCATTACGTCACCAGCGACCGCTTTCTTGACGAGCGTCTGCATCTGTATCCCCGCCATCTGCATGGCGGAAACGGTCGTTCGTCCTATGTCGATACGGAAGCGGTCCGGGCGGGTATCTCCGAAGACGAGATCGGCTGGCGTCCCCGCTTGCGCGAGGCCTGGTTACGCTACGGCGTGCCGCTTGTTCTGAGCGAAGTTCATCTCGGATGCGACGATCCCGCCGAACAGTTGCGGTGGCTCATGGAAGCCTGGGACGCAGCGCAGGACCTGCGCCGTGAGAACGCCGACATACGTGCCCTGACAGTGTGGGCGCTATTCGGTCTGGTGGACTGGAACAGCATGCTCCGCCGGCGTGACGGACATTATGAGCGCGGCGTCTTCGACAGGCGGACGGATAACGGTTCCACCTTGCTTGCCGGTGCCGTGCGCGCGTTGGCACGCGAGGGCTCGTTCGACGATCATCGGCTGGTCACACCCGGATGGTGGCGCCGTCAAGAGCGTATGCTGCCAGCACACGAGCACTCCTTCTGAAAATGAGAAGGAAGCAAGGCCTTCTTTTTTGAAAAAAAGAAGCAAAAAACTTTTATCTCCGCGACGCTTTGGGGTGTCGGCTTTCTGAAACAATTCGGCTGGTGCCGATGCGGGGGCTCGAGAAAAGTCTTTAGGAACTGCCTATCAAGATCCCGCACGCCAGAACCAGTGCGCCACCGAACAGCACCTGGAACGCCGCGGTGGCAAAGTGACTGTCCATATACCGCCAGCGTATCCAGGAGATCACCGCAAGCTCCAACATCGCCACCGCACCGGCGGCATAAGTCGCCGTCCAGAACGCCGGAATCAGATACGGCAACGTATGGCCGATACCGCCGAGCATGGTCATGATGCCGCAGATCAGGCCACGCAGCATGGGCGTGCCGCGGCCGGAGATCTTGCCGTCGTCGCTCAGCGCCTCGGCAAATCCCATGGAGATACCCGCGCCCAGGCTGGCCGCCAGGCCGACGAGGAACGCGTTCCAGCTCTGATGCGTGGCAAAGGCCGCGGCGAATACCGGCGCCAGAGTGGATACGGAGCCGTCCATGAGGCCCACCAGCCCCGGCTGCACGATCTGCAGCACGAAGCGCCGCCTCGCGTGGTCCTCCTCCTGGTCGCCACGGCCGTCCGAGAGGTGCCGCTCCTGCAGGTGGCCCGCCTGGCGCTCGTGGTTGTCCTCGATCTCCGCCAGGTCGCCCAGCAGCTTGCGTATCGCCGCGTCCGTGCTTCGGCCGGCCGCCGCGCGGTAGAACCGGCTGCTCTGCGTCTCCATCTCGCGCGCCGCCTTGCGCACGATCTCTATCTTCAGCGTCGGCAGGTGCCAGTATTGCCGGCTGGCCGAAAAGCCGCGCACATCCGCCCGCCGTATCAGCGGAATGTGCTGGCCGAACTTCGCGGCATACAGGTCGATCAGGCTGCGGCGGTGGTCGTTCTCCTCCACGGACATGTCGAGGAAGATCCTTGCGCTGTCGGGATAGTCCTCGCGCAGCCGCTCGGCAAAATCGGCGTAGATGCGGCCGTCCTCCTCCTCGGAGCTGATGGCCAGGGCCAGGATCTCACGTTCGGTCAGCGTGGCGAAATCGCGCATGGCCTTTGATCTAGCCCGGATGGCTGTACAGTCAACCTTGTTGGTTACTGCTGCGAGTGCTTCGCAGTTGCTCGAAAGCAAACAAAGCAAAACCTTCTTTTTCTGAAAAACAAAAAGCAGAAAACGTCCGCTCGTGGCCCTTCGCCCCAGGCCGGGGCTAGTGGCGGAAGTGCCGCATGCCGGTCATCACCATTGCCATTCCGGCAGCATCCGCCGCGGCAATAACCTCTGCGTCGCGCATCGAGCCGCCTGGCTGTATCACCGCCGTGGCGCCGGCCGCCACCGCCGCCTCCAGACCGTCCGCGAACGGAAAGAACGCGTCGGATGCAACCACGCTGCCGTAAGCCAGCGGCCGCGCTTCGCCGGCCGCTTGGGAAGCGGCCTCGCTCTTCCAGCCGGCGATCCGCGCGCTGTCCACCCGGCTCATCTGGCCCGCGCCGATGCCGACAGTGGCGGCGTCCCTGGCATACACGATGGCGTTGCTCTTGACGTGCTTGCAGACGGTGAAGGCAAACAGCAGATCCGCCAGTTCCGCCTCGCTCGGCGCCCGCTGCGTCACCACGCGCAGATCCGCACGCGTTACCCGGCCCACATCGCGTGACTGCACCAGCAGACCGCCCGCCACGCTGCGCAGCGTGTTGCCGCCGGCGCCAGGATCGGGCAGCGCGCCCGTCAGCAACAGGCGCAGGTTCTTCTTGCGCGCCAGTACGGCCAGCGCCGCTTCGGTCGCGTCGGGTGCGATGATCACCTCGGTGAAGATCCGCGCGATGCGCTCGGCGGCCGCCTCATCCAGCGTGCGGTTGGCTGCCACGATGCCGCCGAAAGCGCTCACCGGATCGCAGCGCAACGCCGCGTCCCATGCGCCCGACAAATCCGCCGCCACCGCCACGCCGCACGGATTGGCGTGCTTCACGATCACGATCGCCGGTGCGTCGAACTCGGCCACGCATTCGAACGCGGCGTCGGTGTCGTTGATGTTGTTGTAGGAAAGCTCCTTACCCTGCATTTGCCGCGCTTGCGCCACGCCCGGCCGATCGCCTGTCCGGTACAGGGCCGCGCGCTGGTGCGGATTCTCACCATACCGCAAGATCTGCAAACGCTCCCCGCTCACGCTAAGCCGTTCCGGCAGCGCGTCGCCCGCCTGGTCGGCGAACCAGGCGGCAATGGCCGCATCGTAAGCGGCCGTGCGGGCATACGCGGCCGCGGCCAACCGGCGCCGCAGGGCAGGGGTCGTCTGCCCATGCGCGCGCAACGCCTCCAGCACGCTGCCGTATTGCGCAGGATCGGTGAGAACGCTGACGAAATCATGGTTCTTCGCCGCGGCCCGTATCAGCGCCGGGCCGCCGATATCGATGTTCTCGACACAATCGGCCCAAGCGGCGCCCCCCGCCACGGTCGCCTCGAACGGGTAGAGGTTCACCGCCACGATGTCGATCGGTGCGATCCCGTGCGCTTCCATCTGCGCCACATGCTCCGGCAAGTCTCGCCTGCCCAGGATGCCGCCATGTATCTGCGGCACCAGCGTCTTCACGCGGCCATCAAGTATTTCCGGAAATCCGGTATGCGCACTCACTTCCGTAACATCCACGCCGGCCTGCCGTAACGCCGCCGCCGACCCGCCTGTGGAGAGGATGTCCACGCCCAGCTCCGCCAGGCCTTTGGCGAATTCCAAAAGGCCGGATTTGTCGGACACGGAGATCAGCGCGCGCATGGTGGAATCCTAAGAAAGAAAGGCCTTCTTTTTTGAAAAAAAGAAGCAAAAAACTTTTGACTCGGCTGTCGCGGACCTTGCCAAATCCTAGCCGACAGGAAACCAAAGTTTTTTGCTTCTTTTTTTCAAAAAAGAAGGCCCTGCCTTACTGCCCCGGCCACGGACTCACACCGACAATATGCGCATGCCCGCCCAG
>CAXTVW010000168.1:0-7164 GCA_964247675.1 uncultured Acetobacteraceae bacterium | reverse complement strand
CGCTTTCACATCTAGGCACCAAACTGGCACCACCGGCCGTCCGCCGGCAGGGACATTGCCTGTGTCACCGCCTCAGCTACCCGCTCCAGACCTCCAGCATTGGCTGCCCGCCACCTTCCGCGAGCGTGGCGTCGCGGTGCCGTTTACCACCCCGGCCTTGGCTGGCGCGCGCATCCGCCTGCTGGAGCGCCGGCCGGACGTGATCGTGCCTCATCCGGGCGGGGCACGCGGCGTCTATGTGCTGGCCCTCGCCTCGCTCGCCGAGTTCTGTGTGCCCACCCTGCACGATGTCCGCCTTGCCGGGCGGCTTGCCGCCCTGGCCTGCTTCTCACCAGGCAGCGTGCGCGCCGCCGCGGCTGCGGTCGTTGCCGAGGGCGCGGCCGGACGCGCCGCCGCTGCGTCCGCCCTGGCGGCGCAAGCGGCGGACGGCCGGCGCCAGGCCGCTTTCTTCGGCGGCCTTCTTGCCGCATTGGAGCCGGACGATCCTGCTACGTCCGAGCGCAGGAACGGCCAGGTTGCCGTACATCAGCTGGCCCGCCGCACCGGCCGCACGCCGGAGGCCGTCATGGCGGACATCTCCCTGCTGGCCGCGGAACTGGCGCGCTCCGCGCTGGACGGCCCGCCTGGCCCGCACGGCCCGTTCCTTCCCGGCCGCGGCCGGAACCTGCTCGCGGCCATCGCGGCCCTCGCGGGCGGCGTCCAGGCGTGGTCGGACCTGGAGGGCGCCACCGTTGCCGCATCGCAGGTGGTGGATGCTGCGCGTGCCATGCACGCCGCCGGCTGCCTGGCGCTGCAGGCAGGCGACAGGCTTACGGCGGACCTGCCCGGCCTGCTGGTTCGATGGGCGGAGTCGCAAGCCGGCGTTTCCGCGGCGATCGCCCAGCCGGACTGGCTGCTCGACGGGTGGGAGCATGTCAGCCTGCTCTGGCAGGCTTGCGGGTCGGAGGACGAACGGGCCGCGACCGTGGCCGAGATGTTCCTTGTGCTTCCCCCGGTTCCCGTCGAAGCCGACGCCTGGTTTGCCGGCGAGCCTGCGCTGCTGGCCAGGCTGCATGCCCGCCCGCCTGCGTCCCACGGCTCGCCGCGGGCCGTTCACGAGCCGAGCGTTGCCGTCAGCCTGACCGCGCGCAACGAGCGCCTGCGTAGCCTGGCGGCATGAGGACCATGGGGCACCGTCTTGCTGCCACGCCACGCTTCGCGGAACCGGCTGCCGGTGCGGGGGTGCTTGCGTCCTCTCCGCAGGCAAGAACGCCGTGCGCGCTCTCCCGCCGGCTTCCCGCATGATCCCGCAAGCGATCCGGGACGTCCGCCGGGACGTGGCAAGCGCCGCCGATGCGCAGGTGCTCCAGGTGCTGCGAATGGTCGATTCGCTGGAGGTGCGCGGGGCGACGGACGAGGTGCTGGCCCCGGTTCGCCCCCGCTTGCGCGCCATCCAGCCGGTGCGCCCGCTCCGTTTTGCCCGCCTGCTGTTCCTGCCGGCGGACACGCTGATCGTCGCGCCTGCCGCCTGGCGCCCAGGCACGTTCTTCGTGCCCCGCAGCGCCCTCATGGTGCTGTCGCGTGCAGTGCGGGAGGCGATGACGCGCTCCGCCGCTGCCTGCCTGGCGCGGGTGGACGCACTCACCACCGGCGCCTCCACCGGACAGAGCGCGCTCGTCCGGCAGGCCGGCGCGCTCCTATGGCCAGAGGCCGCACGGACGCTGCGCGGCCTTGCAGCACAGCTGCCGCCCGGCCTGTCTGCCGAATGGTGCGCCCAGGGCCTGCCCGCGGCCGAGCTCGCCCATCTGGTAACCGCGCTGTCCAGCATACTCGACGCGGCCCTGCCCCTGCATGACCACGATCATGCCGGGATCAGGCTGCAGGAGGCCGACCTGGCCGGGATGCTGGCGGAAACAGAGAAATTCGGCCCGCGCGCCTGGGGCATGATGCTCGGCCTGCTGACGATCAGGGTGCCGCAGGCCAGCGTGGCCCTGTTCGCAGCCGCGCAGAAGGTGCCGCTGCGCCGCAAGCAGGCCGAGGCGGCGGCGGAAGCGGCGCTGGCCTGGCTGGAGTGCGAGACGGCGGGCCAGATAGAGGCCGTTCCGGCAGGCGCCGCCGCCGAGTTGCGGCGCCAGGCAAGCTTGCTGGAAAGCCTGTCGGAGCAGCTCACAGATACGGCGCAGCGCCGCCGCCTGGCGGAGGCGCGCACCGCTCTGCTTGGCGGCTCGCTGCAGCGTTTCGAAACCGCGCTGCAGGACCGGGTCACGGCGTCACTGCTCGCTTTGCCGGAGGACAAGGCCGCACGCGACGGGGCGCTCGACGCCACGGAAGACGCAGCGCGTGTGTTGCGTGCGTTCGAGCTGGAAACGCGGCGGCTTGGCGGCGGGCCGAAGATCGACGACCTGGTGCGATCGGTACAGGCGACGTTGCAGCAGGTGGACGGCATGTCCGCCATGGACCGGGCACGGCTGGCCGAGATACTGGCGGGGCCGGAGGCGGCGGTCAGGATGCTGGAAGCGCAATGTTTTGGGCTGTAGTGGGAATGAGGCGAGCAATCCTCTTTTGAAAGGAGGACGAAAAAACTTCTGCACTCCCGCATTTGCGTCAGCCGACTCTCCCAGGAGTGCAGCGCGCCCGGCAAACAACTGTTGATCAACCCGCCCGCCCCGTATCAAATCGCTCACCTCGCCGTATAGCAAAGCGGCCACGGCAGCGGACGCAGGATGACAGCACAAGGCAGGATCGAACCGTCAACGGACGAGCGGCAGAGCGTACGCCGTCCGACGCTGAAGCGCTGGCGATACGCCGCCGAGGTGCGCCTCGTGCGCGGCGCGGTCAGCGTCTTGCAGCTTATGGGGCCGGTGAGGGCGTCCAACGCCATGGGAGCGCTATGCCGCGCCATCGGCCCACGCCTGCCGCTTTCCCGCGTGGCGGACGCCAATTTGCGCGCCGCGCTGCCGCACCTGACCGCGCCGGCGCGCGCCGGCATCATCCGCAGCATGTGGGAAAATCTTGGCCGCACGGCAGGCGAGTTCCCGCATCTTGCGGACCTGCCGAAGGACTCTGCCTCGGGGCCCGGGTGGGAGATGGTCAACGACCACCTGCTGCACGCGCAGGCCGCGCGCGGCGGGCCGGCGATCTTCGTATCCGGCCACATCGGCAACTGGGAGATGCTGCCGCCCGCCGTGGCCTGGTACGGCATGCCGTTCTCCAGCGTGTATCGTCAGGCGTCCAACACCGCGATCGACGCGGTGATCCTGGACCTGCGCCGGCGTGCCATGGGCCAGTCCGTGCCGATGTTTGCAAAGGGGGCGAAGGGCGCGCGCGCGGCGTTCGCTCACATGCGGCGCGGCGGCTACCTGGGCATGCTGACCGACCAGAAGATGAACGACGGCATCGAAGCCCGGCTGTTCGGCCTGCCCGCGATGACGGCGCCGGCCGCTGCGGCCCTGGCCGTGCGTTTCGGCTGCCCCGTCATACCCGGCCGCGTGCAGCGCATCGGGCCGGCACGCTTCCGGCTGATCGTGGATGAGCCGCTGCTGCCACGTGCCGGCGCCGACACCCAGGAGGCCGTCGCGGAACTCACCCAGGCCATCAACGACCGTCTGGAGCAATGGATCACCGAACGGCCGGCGGAGTGGCTTTGGGTACACAGGCGTTTCCCAAAGCACGTGACGGCATCGAGCCAAGCAGCAATCGGCTGAACCAGAACCGCTCAACCGCCTGCACCAGCGTGAGAAAATAGAAGTCCTTCGCTTCTCTTCTTCAAAAAAGAAGGCCTTCCTTCCCTTCCAGAAGTCTGTCTCGGCAACCTGCAGGAGCGAGCCCGCGTTCGTTGCCGGTCAAACAGGAGCAAGGGTTGTGGCCAAGCTGCCGAAAAAAGGTGACCACGTGACCTGGGGGACTGCTCAAGGCAAGACCGAAGGCACCGTCGAGAAGATCGTCACCTCGACGACGAAGGTGAAAGGTCATACCGCCAAAGCCACCAAGGAGAACCCGGAAGTGCTCGTCAAGAGCAGCAAATCCGGCAAGCAGGCCGTTCACAAGCCCGATGAGCTGAAGAAACACTGACCAGGAGCGGCCCGCATGGCCCAGAAACTCCGTCGCGCGGTCGATATCGCCGTCGTCGCGCTGGCGCTCGAAGCAGGTGCCACGCTGTGGAATGCCGTGCAGCGCAAGGCACCGGCACACTCCGAGGCGACGCAAGCCAAACCGGCGGCGTCAGCCAGCAGCGGCGCGCTGGCGGAGAAGCCTTCCGAGATCCCGGCGCGCGGCTGGATGCAGATTGCCAAGCGGGTGTTCAACGACATCGGCGAAGACCGCGTGATGGCCGAAGCCGCGGCCGTCACCTATTACGCCTTGCTGGCCATCTTCCCCGCATTGGCCGCGCTGATCTCGCTCTACGGCCTGATCGCCGACCCGGCCGACATCGCCAAACACCTGACATCCCTGGGCGGGGTGGTGCCGCAAGGCGGCATGCAGATCATCAGTGACCAGGTGAAGTCGCTCACCACAGCGCCGCACAACGCGCTCGGCTTCGGTGCCGTCTTCGGCCTGCTCACCACGCTTTGGAGCGCCAACGCCGGCATCAAGTCGCTCTTCGACGCGCTCAATGCCGTCTATGAGGAGAAAGAGACGCGGAGCTTCGTGCACCGCACCTGGCTGTCCTTATCCTTCACCCTGGGCGCCCTGGTTTTCATCATCCTGGCAGTGGCTGCGGTGGCGGTGGTTCCGGCCATCCTGCAGCTGTTCTATCTCGGCTCGGTGGCGGACGTGCTGCTGAATTTCGGCCGCTGGCCGTTGATGCTGGGCGCCATCATGTTGTTCCTGGCCCTGGTGTATCGTTACGGTCCGAGCCGGGCGAAGGCGAAGTGGCGCTGGGTTAGCTGGGGCAGCGGGTTCGCCGGCGTGGTCTTCATCCTCGGCTCGGCCGCTTTCTCCTGGTATGCGGCTAATTTCAGCAGCTACAACAAGACGTATGGCTCGCTTGGCGCGGCGGTGGGCTTCATGACGTGGATCTGGATTTCAACGATCATCGTGCTGGTGGGCGCAGAACTTAACGCTGAGCTGGAACATCAGACGGCGCAGGACAGCACCATCGGCCCGCCTAAGCCGATGGGCGCCCGTGGCGCGAAGCGCGCAGATGAAGTGGCTGCCTAGAAAGGAAGGCCTTCCTCTCCTGAGAGAAAGGCCTTCCTCTCTATTCCTCAATCGTTGGCAAAAATCCCGCCAGTAACCCGAGCGCCGGCAGGAACGCGCAAATCTGGAACACAAGGCTGATGCTCGTGTGGTCAGCCAGCATTCCCAGCCCAGCCGCCCCAAGCCCACCCAGTCCGAACGCCAGCCCGAACATCAGACCGGACACCGTCCCAACGCGGCCAGGCATCAGCTCCTGCGCATAGACGACGATTGCCGGGAACGCCGAGGCCAGCAGAAGGCCGATCGGCAACGTCAGCAGCACACAGCCGGTCAGCCCGACGTACGGCAGCGCCAGCGTGAACGGCAGCACGCCGAGGATGGACACCCAGATGATGCGCTTGCGGCCGATCCTGTCGCCGATCGGGCCGCCCAGGAAGGTGCCGGCGGCGAACGCGCCCAGGAACAGGAACAGGCAAAGCTGCGCGGTGTGCTGGCTGACGTGGAAACGGTCGATCAGGAAGAACTGGTAATAGTTGGACATGCTGGCGGTGTAGAAAAACTTCGACATCAGCAGCGCCACCAGGATGGCCATCGCCCAGGCCACCCGCCTTCCGTCCAGACTGGTGATCTCCTTCACCTGGCGCGCCACCCGTGTCCGTATGTTGCGGCCGTACCAGCGGCTGACGCCGCTCAGCACCACGATGCCGGCCAGTGCGGCCAGCCCGAACCACGCGATCAGCCCCTGGCCGCCAGCGTGATGACCATGCGGCGCAATCACGAACGCCGCCAGCAGCGGCCCCAGGGCTGAGCCTGCGTTGCCGCCGACCTGGAACACCGACTGCGCCATGCCGTGCCGCCCGCCGGACGCCAGCCGCGCCACGCGCGAGCTTTCGGGATGGAACACGGAGGAGCCGACGCCTACGCAGGCGACGGCCACCAGCACCGCCGGGTAGCTCTCCGCCTGGCTGAGCAGCAGCAGCCCCACCAGCGTGGACGCCATACCGAACGGCAGTGAGTAAGGCATCGGCCGGCGGTCCGTGAAGGTGCCGACCACCGGCTGCAGCACGGAGGCGGTCATTTGGTTGACCAGCGTGATACCGCCGATCTGGGCGAAACTTAGCCCGAGCCGCCCCTTCAGAACCGGATAGACCGCCGGCACCAGGGACTGCATCAGGTCGTTCAGCAGGTGCGAAAGGCTGATCGCGAGCAGCACTGCCATCACCGCCTCGCCGCCCGGTCGTGCGAGTGCCGGCACTTCGGTCTTCGTGGTCACAGACGAGCTCACCGTCGATCCTTTTCCATGGTGCGGCCCCGAGTCCGGGCGGCAGGGGAATACGCGCCGCACAATACGCCTGCCGCCCTTGCGGTGCAGCAAGGCTTTGTGATGCCAGGGTTGCGCGGGCGCGGGGAGAGGTGGAAAGACCACGAAGCTGCCGCGTTGCCGGCCGGTGGACAAGGGAGTGGTGGCATGGCGAACGAATGGGCCCGCAAGGTTGGCCAGATGCTGCGCCAGGTCCGCCCCGGACTGGGCGCGCTGGCCACCAGCCGCCTGGACTTGCCGCGGAACGGCCTGACCATCACCAGCCCGGCTTTCGAGGACGGCGGCACCATACCGGACCGTTACACCCAGGACGGCGAGGCCCTGTTCCCGCCGCTCGAGTGGCATGGCGCGCCGGAGGGCACGAAATCTCTGGCACTCATCGTGGAAGATGCGGACGCGCCGTTTCCCCGGCCACTTGTGCATGCGGTGCTGCATTCGATCCCCGTCAGCCTCTCCGGCATCCAGGAAGGCGGGCTGGGCATGAAGCAGACACGCGTGTCTCCGCTAGGCTTCCAGGTAGGCCGCAACTCGGTGGCGCGTCCGGGCTGGATGGCGCCCTCGCCAGTGCCGGGCCATGGACCACATCGTTACGCGTTCCAGTTGTTTGCGGTGGATTTGGTGCCAAGCTTTGCGAGCCCGCCCGGGCGGGGGCACCTGTTGCGCACGTTGAAGGGAAACTTGCTGGCGGCTTCCCGGGTGATCGGGGTGTACCAGAGGCTCTAAGC
>CAXTVW010000167.1:2161-7184 GCA_964247675.1 uncultured Acetobacteraceae bacterium | reverse complement strand
AGTTGGCTCTTAGGCGCCGCCCCCACCTTGGTAGCCGCCGGCTTGCCGTCCTTGAACATGATCAGCGTCGGAATGCCGCGCACACCGTAGCTGTTCGGCGTCTGCGGGTTCTCGTCGATGTTCACCTTCACCACGCGCACGCGGCCGGCGTATTCGGCGCCGATCTCCTCCAGCGCGGGGGCGATCATCTTGCATGGGCCGCACCACTCCGCCCAGAAATCCACCAGCACCGGGCCGGACGCCTTCAGCACGTCGGTCTCGAAAGTGTCGTCGGTCGTAGCGTGGGTGTTGTCACTCATGGTTTCTCTCCTGATCGGTCGGTTGCTCAGGTGGAGGGCCCAGGCGGCGTGATCAAGCGTCCGCCATGGCAGGCGCGGCGGCCGCATGCACTGCGAGCAGGTCTGGCGGCAGTTCCATCACCGCCGGCCCGTCCGTCCAGATCAGCAGGCAGGTGACGATCCGCCCGGGATAGAGCAGCCGCAACACCGCATGGTAGGCGGCCATCTGCCGCAGATACAAAATGGGTGCGTCGGCAGGCGAGGACGGCGGCTCCCGGCCCGTCTTGTAGTCCGCGGCGATCACCCGGCTGGGTGTCACGACCAGGCGGTCCACCTGGCCGGACACGATCCGCCCCGCGACCACGCCGGAGAGCGGCTGTTCCGCCCGGCTGCCCGGACCGAACAGCGCGGCCAGGCCGGGCGTCTGCAGCACGCGGAGCGCTTCGGCCGCAAACGCCGCCGGGTCGTCCAACTGGTGCGCGGCGCGTTCGGCGTAGGCCAGCGCCGCCGCCGGCCGGTCGTCTTCCGGCAAGTCGGGGAGATGCTGCAGTAAGGCGTGCATGGCCAGGCCACGGTTGAAGCGGCCGCGCTGCTTCGTGCTGGCCAGCGGCGAGCGTGCCGGCGGCACCGGCCCGAAATCGGCGCCCTCCGGCCGGCTCGGTGCGAGCGGGCTGGGCAGCGCCGGCTCCGGCGCCACCCTGCGCGGCCGCCAGCCCGGCGCAGCGCCGGCCCAGTCTGGGGTGGATGCCGGCGCCGCCGCAACCGCAGCCTCGGCGCGCGCCGGCTTCGTGGTTTGCGGCGCGTCCAGGCGCAGCGCCTGGCCAGCCCACGGATCGAACGGCGCAGCGGCCGCACCCAGGCCCTGCATCGCGGCGCTGACCTGCTCGTACCAACTGCCCGGCTGCGCCGTATGCGGCTCCCAGCCGCACACCAGAAGCCGGTCCCGCGCGCGGGTCAGCGCCACGTAGAGCAGCCGGTTATACTCGCGGGCACGCGCGGCGGCGCCGGCCTGGCGTATCACCTCCACCGCGCGGCAGCGCAGATCCTTGTGCGGCTGCCACAGCGGCAGGTCGGCGCCGGTGCCGCCATCATGCGCCCAGCAGAGCCCGCGCTCGTCCGGCGGCAAGGCGGTGGTGTCCGGCAGGATGACGAGCGGCGCTTCCAACCCCTTGGCGCCGTGCACCGTCATGATGCGCACCGCGTCGCCGGCAGCCTCGGCCTCGCGCTTCACCTCGGCGGCCGACAGACGCAGCCAGTGCAGGAACCCCTGCAGCGAGGGCGGATGGGCGGCGGCGTGCAGCAACGCGGCGCTCAGCAGTTCGTCCACCGGCTCGGCCGCCTCCGGCCCAAGCCGGGCGAACAGCCGCGCCCGCCCGCCCAACGGCCCCAGCGCCTCGGAGAGCAGCGTGTAAGGCGGCGTGTAATCCACCCGCGCCAGCAGCGTGGCGAGAAAACCCGCCGCCGCCGCCCAGTCCGCCCGCTCGCCTGCCCGCGTGCGCAGCGCCTCGAACAAGGATGTCTGCCGCCCTGTCGCAAGCTGCATCAGGCTGTCGTCCGACAGGCCGCCCAGAGGGCTGGTCAGCAGCTCGGCCAGCGTCAGGTCGTCCTGCGGCAGAAGCAGGGTCTCGCACAGCGCGATCAGGTCCTGCACGGCCGGCTGGTCGGTCAGCACCATGCGGTCCAGCCCGGCGACCGGCACCCCGCGCGCCTTCAGCGCGCGCACCAACGCGCGGTCGAAATCACCGCGGCGCCGTACCAGGATCAGTATCTCGCCGGGGTGGATGGCGCCGGCCGCCATCTCGCCGGCGATCCAGGCCGAGAGGTGGTTCACCAGTGTCTGCGGCGCGGATTGCTGCGCCTGGTTGCTGTGCGGAATGCTCCAGGGCGCGTGCGCCGCCGGCTCCGGCCGCGGCGCCAGCGGCCACAGATCCACCCGCCCGGCTTGCCCTGCGCGGTGCGGCACGTGGTGCAGCGCCACGCCCGCCTCGCTCACGCCGCCGTCCGTCCCGAGCGCTGCCGCCACGGCATCGACCAGGCCCAGCACCGGCGCGGTGGAGCGGAACGACACGTCCAGCACCGTGGACCGCCAGGCCAGGCCCGCCTGCGTCACCCG
Organism: uncultured Acetobacteraceae bacterium; assembly: GCA_964247675.1. Lineage (GTDB taxonomy): Bacteria > Pseudomonadota > Alphaproteobacteria > Acetobacterales > Acetobacteraceae > BOG-908. The sequence continues at coordinate 4,793 of CAXTVW010000167.1, read as the reverse complement.
CCGGCCGTAGATGCCCCGCCAGCGGTCGAACTCGGCAGGATCGGCGCCCTGGAAGGAGTAGATGGATTGCTTGCGATCGCCCACCGCGAAGATGGTTCGGGCCAGGGCCGTCGCCTCCCGCGCGCCCTCGCCGGTGAAGAAATCCGCCGTCAGCCGGTCGGCGATGTGCCACTGCGCCGGCGCGGTGTCCTGCACCTCGTCCAGCAGCAGGTGGTCCAGCCCCCCATCCAGCTTGAACAGCACCCAGGCCGCTGCCCCTTCGTCTTCCAGCAGCCCGGCGGTGCGGCCGATCAGGTCGTCATAGTCCAGCAGCGCGCGCCGGTCTTTCGCACCGGCGTAGCTGCGCAGGATCGGCGCGGCCAGGGTCAGCAGCGCCGCCGACGCGTCGGCCATGCGCAGCGCGCGCAGGCTGTCCTGCACCGCCTCGATGCGCGCCTGCTCGGCCGCGCAGGCCGGGATGATGCTGTCGTGCTGGGCTGCCAGCTTGGCGTTGGCGAAGGCGCTGACCGCCCGGTGCTTGCCGTCTGCTAGATGGAACTCCTCCACCCAGCGAGGCCAGTGCTCGGCGCGCAGATCCGGCGGCAGCGACAGCCACTCCAGCATGCGCGCCGCCTTCGTCTTCACGCCGTCGCTGCCGTGCAGCGACGCCAGGGTGATCTCCTGCGCAAGCGGCCCCTCATCCGGCCAGGCCACCGCGGCGGCCAGGATCGCCGCCTCCTCGCGGTGCGTGGCCCCGGCGGCCCGGCGCATCGCCGCCCGCAAGGCGTCCGGCGGCAACGCCAGTGCCGTGACCAGAAGGTGCCGCGACCGTTCCAGCGCCTCGACCAGGCCGGCAAACCCATCCGCACTGACCAGGCCCGCCAGGGCAGCCAGCGCCCGCGAATCGGCTTGCGGCAGCGCCACCTCGCGCGCCTGCTGCAGCGCCGCGCGCGCCTCCGCCGTCTCCACAAGCTGGAAATGCGGCGAGATGTGCGCCTCGAGCGGAAAACGCTTCAGCAGCGACTGGCAGAAAGCATGTATCGTGCCGATCCGCATGCCGCCGGGCAGGTCCAGCACCCGGGCGAACAAGGCGCGCGCCTGCCGCAAATTGCTGGCGTGTGCGGGCACGTCCAGTTCCAGCAGCGCCTGCCCGAGTTCGGCATCCGGCGCGGCCACCCAGCCGCCAAGCCGCTTCTGCAGGCGTATGGCCATCTCGGCCGCGGCCGCCTTGGTGTAGGTCAGACACAAGATGCGCGCCGGATCGGCGCCTGCGAGCATCAGGCGCAGCAGCCGGTCGATCAGCAGCTTGGTCTTGCCGGTGCCTGCGTGCGCGGAGACGAAAGCGGAGGCTCTTGGGTCGGAGGCGGCTAGCTGCTGGATGCTCATAGGGAAGGAAGAAAGGCCTTCTTTTTTGAAAAAAAGAAGCAAAAAACTTTTGGTCCCTGTCGGCGGGAGCTGAAACAGCCGCCGACAGGGAGCAAAAGCTTTTTGCTTCTTTTTCTCGAAAAAGAAGGCCTTGCTTGCCTAGTGCTCCGGCGGTTCGTCTAGCCCGGCTTCCGCGTCGGGCTCCTCGTCCGCCTCTTCCTCGACCGTCTCGGCGTCCTCGTCGGCCTCCACCTCGTCCTCGTCCGTCTCCAGCACGGGCGCGCCGTCGTCATCCGCGTCGCGCGCGGCTGGCGTCGGCGCCTTCATCATGCGGTGCCGGGTAGGCCCACGCCGGATTGGCGGCGGACGTGGCGCTTCCGGCGGCTGTTCCGTGCCGCATTTCGGGCAGACCGGCGGCATCCGTGCCAGGTCGTAGAACCGCGTGGCACAGGACACGCAGACCCGCTTGCTGCCGACGCCCGGCAGGCGGTCAGCTCGTGCAACATAGGTCATTGTGCGGCCTGGAAGCCGGCCGGGTGGGTGGCGTTAACGCAAAGGGTGCAGGGCACCCTTAGCGGGCGCCGCGGGCGATACGGCCCGCCAGATACTGGGCGTTGCTGACGCCCTCGTAGCTCATGGAGAACGGACGACCCTTCGTGCTCTCGACAGGCGCTTCCGCCTTCACGGCCGGCTTCGAACGCTTGCGGGCGGTGGCGGCCTTTGCGGCCTTCGCGGCGGCGGCCAGGGTTGCATCGGCGGCACGGTCGGCAGCGTCGTTGTCCCGGGCAGACCAGGACCGGACATCCTGCTGCAGCTTGGCGGCGAAACGGTCCGTGTTGGCGTCGTTGGCGGGCGTTGCGGTCGTCTCATCTGTCATCAGGGACACCTCTAAAGAAGTTACATGGCCGAACGGCCAGCCGGCGGTGTGGCGCGGCAATGGTGTAAGCCTAGACGCTCTGTATTGTAAGTGAAACCCTAGTGAGCGACGAGCCGCCTGTAGTGCCGGCCTGGTTCACCACGCCGGACAAGCGCAGCCGCCGGCTACTGGAGGCGCGGCAACGCCCAATGCTCGATTTCGACCGGCACCGAGGCCACGGCGCGGACTATGCGCGACAGCAGCAGCATCCCGTAAGCCGCAACCGGCAGCAGGTACGCTACACTCATCGTGATGTCCGGCAACCGCTCCACGCTGATGGCGACCATCGTCACACCTACGTAGTAGAGGAACGCGGCGACGAAGCCGCTCCACGGAACCGCGAAGAACGTCGCGGTTGCGGTAGCGGCCATC
>CAXTVW010000167.1:0-2061 GCA_964247675.1 uncultured Acetobacteraceae bacterium | reverse complement strand
TTAGCGCCCCCCGGTGACGGACGCCAGCGCTGGGTCGAGCCGAACAGAGGCAGGCCGATATAGCCGCGCAGGCGCAGCATGCCGTCGTTGGGCACCCAGACCTCCGCCGTGTAGGTCTGCCCGTCCTCGGGGTTGGTGACGGTGCCGTGCCAGCGACCATCGTCTTGCGGGCGCAGGTTGCGCAGGAGCGGGAAATGGCATTGCGGCCCGCCGCGCCAGTCCAGCCGCTGCCCAGACGCCGGCCAGTCCCGCAGCCCCACTATCGTGCCGCACAGCACATCCGTGCCGCAGGCCTGTATCTGCACGATGCCGCCGAGATCCTCGGTGAACCAGTAGCCCACCGGCGCGCGGGCGAGCGCGGCCGAAGCCGGCGCCAGCACGATGGCAACAACAAGAAACAGGCCACGCAACCTACCCATCGGCGCGCGGCACCCAGGGAATGCGGGTCACGTCTATGCCGTCCTCGGCCAGGGCGGTGGCCTGCTCCGGCGTGGTCTCCCCGTAGATCGGGCGCGGCGTCTCGCTGCCGTCATGCATGGCGCGCGCGGTATCAGCGAAATGCGGCCCTACATAGTCACATCTCCGCTCCACCTCGGCGCGTATCCGCTGCAGCGTGGCGCGCACCTGGTCCGGCATGGCCGGCAGACCGCCCACGCTCATGCCTGAGCCTTGCCTGGATGCCGGACCGGTCGGCACCGGCGTGTTCTGCTGCTCCGCCAGCGCCGGCGCGGCGGCCTCCGCGGGCGCCACGGCGCCGGAGGAGAGGCGCGGCGCCATCATCGCGCGGCTCACGGCTGTGCTCGCGCAGAGCGGGCACGCCAGCAGGCCGGCTTCCGCCTGCGCGTCGAACGCGGCGCTGCTCCGGAACCAGCCGTCGAACTCATGGCTGGCGGCGCAGCGCAGGGAATAGTGGATCATGGCGGGGTAAGCGGACTTTCGTGCTGCGGAATCTGGACGCGCGATCTCACCCTAGGGTCGCCGATCGGCCTAGGCCAGCATCGCGTCGAGCTTGCCGGAGCGGTCGAGTGCCGCCAGGTCGTCGCTGCCACCGACATGCGTGCCGTCTATGAATATCTGTGGCACGGAGCTGCGGCCGCCGGACCGCGTGCCGGCTTCCGCACGCGCCGCCGAGCCGCCTGGCGCGTCGATCTCCTTGAACGCCACGCCCTTCTTGGTCAGCAGGTTCATCGCACGCGCGCAGTAGGGGCAGAACGGCTGGGTGTAAATCTCAACTGTCTTCATCGTCTGATCCTGTCTCTGATCCGTGTCCTGGCGCGGACTCGGGGCGCGGGTCGGCGACCCGGCTGGCCACCAGCACGTCGATGCTCGCGGCGCCCGCGTCAAGAAGCGCGTGCGTGCAGGCCCGCGCGGTGGCGCCCGACGTCAGCACGTCGTCGATCAGCAGAATGCGCCGGCCGGCCACCGCCGCCGCCCGGTTCGGCCTTACGGCGATGGCGCCCATCAGCAGCGCCGCACGTTCCGCCGCCGGCAGCCGGCCCAGCGACTGCGTCACCCTGACGCGGCGCAGCGCATCCGGCAGCGCCCGCCGCCCTGTCCGCTTCGCCAGCGCCGCCGCCAGCAGCGCCGACTGGTTGTAACGCCTGGCCAGCAGCCGCCAGCGATGCAGCGGCACCGGAACCAGCAGATCCGCCCGCGCCAGCAGCGCCGCCCCGGCGCGCTGCATGTGCAGGGCCAGGGTGGAAGCGATCTCCGTCCGGTCGGCGTTCTTGAACGCCAGGATCAGGCCTTTCGAGGCCTTGTCATACACCAGCGCCGCCCTGGCTTCCCGCCACGGCGGTGGCACCGCCTGGCAGGTCAGGCACACCGTCTCGCCTTGCACGGCGAATGGCCGGCTGCACGCGACGCAGAACGGCGCGGTGACGAAGTTGAGGGTGCTGAAGCAGGTGGCGCACAGCTGGCCAGGCGCGCCGACGCTGCTGTCGCAGGCGGCACAGGTGGCCGGGAGCAGGAGGTCGAGCGCGGCGTTCAGCATTCAGGAAGGAAGAAAGGCCTTCTTTTTTGAAAAAAAGAAGCAAAAAACTTTTGCTTCCCCGACGCTCA
>CAXTVW010000166.1:0-7190 GCA_964247675.1 uncultured Acetobacteraceae bacterium | reverse complement strand
CCGGAACGACACCTCATTCCGTGACCCGCATCTCCGGACCTTCCAGAAAAGCCGCCGCATTCCGCCGCATCGCCGCAACCTTGCCGGGATCCATCTTGGCCAGCGTGCGCAGAGGCATCGCCACACGCATGTTTCCGGCAAGCAGCTTCTCGTGACGCGCAAAGAAGTCCCAATACAGGTAATTGAACGGACAGGCATTCGTGCCCACCGCATCTTTAACATCGTACGAACACCCTTTGCAGTAATCGCTCATGCGGTTGATGTAGGCGCCTGACGCCGCATACGGTTTGGAACCGATGATCCCGCCATCTGCGAACAGCGCCATGCCGCGCACGTTCGGCAGCTCCACCCACTGATACGCGTCCGCATAGACGATCAGGTACCACTCATCGACGTCATCAGGATGCAGCCCGGCCAGCAGCGCAAAATTGCCGGTGATCATCAGGCGCTGGATGTGGTGCGCATAGGCATGCGCCAGCGTGTCGGTGATCGCATGGTGCAGGCAGTTCATGCGCGTCTTGCCGGTCCAGTAGAACCAGGGCATGCGACGCGTCGCCTGCAGCATGTTCTTGTCCGCATACTCCGGCATGTTGGCCCAGTAGATGCCGCGTACGAACTCCCGCCATCCCAAGATCTGGCGTATGAACCCTTCCACCGCGTTCAGCTTCGCGTGTCCCGCCCGATAGGCCGCCTCGGCCGCTGCACAGATCTCGCGTGGCTCCAGCAGGCCCAGGTTCAGCGACGTGGACACCAGCGCGTGGAACAGCACCGGCTCGCCGGCCTTCATCGCGTCCTGGAACGTCCCGAAACTCGGCAGGCGGTTGGCGATGAAATCGGCCAGGGCCTCGCGCGCCTGCTCGCCGGTGACGGGCAGCGCGAAATCGGCGCCGCTGCCGGCGTGATTGGGAAACGCTGCATCGACCAGCGTTATTACCTCGCGCGTGATGTCGTCAGGCGGAAACCGCGGCGCCGGCGGGTTGGCCACCGTCTTCGGCAGGCTCGCTCGGTTCTCCACGTCGTAGTTCCACGCGCCGCCTTCGGGCTTGTCGCCGTCCATCAGGAAGCCATGGCGCCGGCGCATGTCACGGTAGAAGAACTCCATGCGCAGGCCGCGCCGCCCGCGCGCCCAGCCGATGAACTCCTGGATGCGCGCGAAGAACCGCGTGTCGTCGCGCACATCGACCTCCACGCCGGCCGCCTCCTGCCAGTGGCGAAAATCCTCCGCCAGGCGCCACTCGCCAGGCTCCGTCACCACCACGCGCGCGCTGCCATGCCGGGCCAGCGCGCGCAGCATCTCGCCGCGCAGGCTCTGCGTGTTGGCCGGATCATCCAGCGTCACGTAATCCACCTGGACGCCGCGCGCCCGCAGCGCCCGGGCGAAATGCCGCATGCCGGACAGCACGAGCACGATCTTCTTGGCATGGTGGCGCACATAGGTGCATTCCGCGTGCACCTCGGCCATCAGAACGACGTCACGCGCCGGATCCAGGTCATCAAGGCTGGAGATGCCCGGGCTGAGCTGGTCCCCCAGGATCATCCGCAACGTTCCGGCGGTGTCGCGCATCTTCTCGCCTCTCTAAACAGCCGGGCGGACATGGGGCTTCCTGCCGTGTTCAATAGGCGGGCGAGCAAGGAAGCAAGGCCTTCTTTTTTGAAAAAAAGAAGCAAAAAACTTTTGTCTCTCCGACGCTGCAGTGGGTCGGTGCGTTCGGATGAAGTCGGCTGGTGGAAAAGCAGGGGAAGCAAAAGTTTTTGGTCCTTTTTTTCAAAAAAGGACTGCTTGCTTCCTTGCTTTGCCTGATCCGTGGTGTTCTCTCCTTGATGCGTCAGCTCCTCCTCCTCCGCCATGCCAAATCCTCCTGGGACGATACTGCCCAGTCGGATCACGCCCGGCCGCTGAACCCGCGCGGCCGCACGGCTGCCGCGGCGATGCGCGAGGTCTTCCGCGACCTGGGCCTTGTCCCGGACGTCGTGCTGGTCTCCTCGGCGCGGCGCACCCGGCAGACGCTGGACGCGCTGGCACCCTGGGACGAGACGCCGATCATCGAACCGATGGATGGCCTCTATCTCGCCACCCCTGCCCAGATCCTGGCGATCATCTCCGGCGTGGCGGAGACGGTGCGCAGCCTCATGGTCGTCGGCCACAATCCCGGGCTGCACGAACTTGCGATGACATTGGCCGGCGCGAATGCTATGTCATTGAACGGTCACACGACCCGCCAGCTTGCCGAGGGCTTCCCCGCCGGCGCCCTTGCGGAGTTCACGGTGGCGAACAGCTGGCACGCGCTCAATCCACAAGCCGGCTCGGCCGATGGCGCCGGGCGTCTGGTCCGTTTCGTGCGGCCGCGAGATCTGTCGGAGTAGTGTTGAACTGAACGCTCTGCCGCCCGAGACCGAACACGAGGCAGACGCCGCGCAAACCGCATCCGGCTTCTACGACCCGCCATGCGCGCCAGGCATAACGCTCGTCTTCGAGTTGGACCTGCAGGACGCCCCCCGCCTGCTGCGCCTGCCCGCGCTGCACGCCAGGCGGATGGGCGCGATACGCAGCGCGACGGTAAACTTCATCTGGCACGACACGGGAGATGCCCGGCTGACGTCGCAAGGTCTGGCGCTCTGCCAGGATACGGACAGACCCGGCATTTGGCGCCTCGAGCGCCTGACGCCCGCGGACGCGCTGGATTGGCCGCCGGCCGCCTGTCCGCCGGTCCTGGCCGAAGCCTGTTCGCGTGAGGCGTTGCCCGACATACCGGCCACGGGACTGGTCCCGGCGGCTGCGTTCACCGGCAAGCGGCGCAGCATGGGCCTGCGCCTGAACAGCGGCGCGGGCAGGATCGACGTCCTGGACGGCGCCATACGCGGCGTGGCGGACGGCCGGCCAGCCTGCCTTGTGCTGCTGACCGGCACGCAATCCGACGCGGCCGGCCTCGCCCTCGAGCTGGCCGCCGCGGTGAAGCTGCGTGTGCCGCGCCAGAGCCTCGCCGCGTCCGCTATCGCCTTTGCGCGCGGCAGGATTCTGGCCCCGCGCCGCCTCGGCGCGCCCTCTTTGCCGCCCGGGCTCACGGCCTCGGACGCGTTCGCCTGCATCGCCGCCCACCTGGCTGACGTGATCCTGCACTGGTCCGACCTCGTGCCGCAGGCAACCGCCCCCGAGCCGGTACACCAGATGCGCGTGGCCGTCCGCCGCCTGCGCTCCGCCCTGTCCGTCTTCCGCCGCGCCGCCATCCATGGCGAGGCCGGCGCCGACTGGCTGTTCGAGCTTTCCGCCGGGCTGCGCGACCTCGCCGCCCGCCTCGGCATCGCGCGCGACTGGGACGTGTTCATCGGCGAGACCGGCGCGGAGATACAGGCCGTCTTCCCGGCCGACCGCCGCATCGGTCTCTTGCTCGCAGCCGCCAGCCGCAAACGCATGACGGCCTACGCCGACCTCGGCACTTACCTGGCCAGCCAGGAATGGGCGACGCTCTCCCTCAAGCTCGCCCTGCTGGCCACCGTTCGGCCGTGGGACCAGACGGGAGACCGGGACACGCTGGCCGCCACCGCCCGCCTCTACGCTGCCCAGGCGCTGGACCGCCGGCTCAAGCACCTGCTGGCTCCGGGCGCCGACTTGTCCGGCCTGCCGGCGGCCGAACTTCACGAGACGCGCAAACAGGCCAAGCGCCTGCGCTACGCCACCGAGTTCTTCGCCCCGCTGTTCGCCGGCAAGGCAGCGCGCAAATACATCGCCAGACTGGCGGAATTGCAGGAAGTGCTGGGCGCTGTGAACGACACGGCCACGGCTGCGGACCTCATGGATCAGCTTGCAGGCGGAGCGGACCGCGCCTTTGCGGCCGGCGTGGTGCAGGGTTTCGGGGCGGCGCGCGGGCGGCGGGCGGCGGCCAAGGTTCAGGCCGCTTGGGAGCGGTTTACGCGCGCTTCGCCGTTCTGGGATTGAGGAAGGAAAGCTTTCTTTTGTCGGAAAATGAGCAAAAACGTCTACCTTCCCGTCGTTGAAGCGCGCCAACGCACTCTGGAGCACCCGCCTGGTGCGGATGCAGGCGTTCGTTCTAAAAAACACCTGCTTCCTTTCTTGCTGCGGGTGCGAAGGTTGCCTTCCCGCGGATAGCACCGTTATCTTCCGCCGAACGGCCGGCCACCTCCCGCCGCCTTGCCACACAGGATCGCACCACCATGACCGGCGCCCCGATCGGATCAGTCACCGTCACCATGGACGGCACCAACAAGTCAGCCTCCCTGCCCCTGCTCGCCGGAACGATCGGCCCGTCGGTGTTCGACATTCGCAAGCTGTACACCGACCTTGATCTCTTCACGTACGATCCTGGCTACGGCGGCACCGCGGCTTGCGAGAGCCGCATCACCTATATCGACGGCGACGAAGGCATCCTGCTGCATCGCGGCTATCCGATCGACCAGCTCGCGGAGCAGTCCACGTTCCTGGAAGTGGCCCACCTGCTGCTGAACGGCGAGCTGCCCAACCGGGAAGAGCTGGCCGAGTTCGAACGCGGTGTCATGCTGCACACGATGGTCCACGAGCAGCTGCGCCAGTTCTACAACGGCTTCCGGCGCGACGCGCATCCCATGGCGGTCATCTGCGGCGTCGTCGGCGCCCTGTCGGCGTTCTACCATGACAGCCTGGACGTCACGAACCCGGACCACCGCCGCATCAGCGCGTTCCGCCTGATCGCCAAGCTGCCAACGATCGCTGCCTGGGCTTACAAATACTCGATCGGCCAGCCGTTCATGTACCCACGGAACGATCTCGGTTACGCCGAGAACTTCCTCTACATGATGAACGCCGTGCCGGCCGAGCCGTATCACGTGAACCCGGTGCTCGCCCGCGCCATGGACCGCATCCTGATCCTGCACGCGGACCACGAGCAGAACGCGTCCACCAGCACTGTCCGCCTGGCCGGATCGACCGGCGCCAACCCGTTTGCCTGTATCGCCGCCGGCATCGCCAGCCTTTGGGGGCCGGCGCATGGCGGCGCCAACGAGGCCGTGCTGAAGATGCTGGCCGAGATCGGCCACAAGGACCACATCCCCGACTTCATCGCTCGCGTGAAGGACAAGAACAGCGGCGTGCGGCTGATGGGCTTCGGCCACCGCGTTTATAAGAACTACGATCCGCGCGCCAAGATCATGGAACGCACCTGCCACGAAGTGCTCGACGAACTGGGCATCAAGGACGATCCGCTGCTGGACCTGGCCCTCGAGCTGGAGCGCATCGCCCTGCACGACGACTATTTCATCAGCAAGAAGCTATATCCGAACGTCGATTTTTACTCGGGCATCATCCTCAAGGCGATGGGCATCCCCACCAGCATGTTCACCGTGCTGTTTGCGGTAGCGCGCACCGTGGGCTGGATCAGCCAGTGGAAGGAGATGATGGAAGATCCGCTACAGCGCATCGGCCGGCCGCGCCAGGTCTATACCGGTCACGCGCAGCGGGATTTCGTGGCGTTGCAGGCGCGCTAGCTTGCGCGCCGCGCGCGTCCTCCGGGCGGCCCTGGTGCCCGGCATGGCCCTGGCATGCTGCCTGGCAGCAAAGGCCAGCGCGCAAGAGACATCAACCGGCATCTGCACGCCGGGCGAGGTGAAGCTGTTTGCCTGCGTCCTGAAATCCAACCAGCAAGTAGGTTTCTGTCTCGGCAAGACAGACCTGAAGATGCGGTTCGTTGTTCGCGCCGGTGACACGCTTGCGTCCTCGCCTGTACGGGACCTGCACGAAGCGACCATCGGCGGCAACGCGCAAGGCGACGTCATCACCTTGCAAGGCGACACGAAGGACGGGCCCGTGGCGCTCTACGTGGACTTCATCGCCGACGACGTTCTACCGCCTGTCTTGGTGCAGGGCGCCGGCACGAAGCAGATCAAGGAGCCCTGTGCCTCGATGGCCTTCGAGACGGACCATGCGGAGGTCGGAACGGGAAGCACGAAGCACGAGGCCAGGTTGTCTAGCTTGCACGACATCGGCGTCGCCCGGTTGCTGACGCCGGTGCCGAATTGGCCGGACTGACGGAAGCGGCTGCGTAAGCAGGCAAGGCCTTCTTTTTTGAAAAAAAGAAGCAAAAAACTTTTGCTCCTTTGACGCTGCAATGCCTGTGGTTGCAGGAGGCATTGAGCTGGTGCGGATACGGGAGATGAAAGTTTTGGTCCCTTTTCAAAAAGGACTGCTTGTTTCCTTATTTTCCGTTTGCCGAGGTCAGCAATCACACCCGCGCGTAGCTCCCGTCGAGGACTGCGTAATGTGGTGATCGATCCACTCGCTCACCAGCGCGCGTGCTTCGCTGAGACCCGCTTCGGGGTGATGGATGCGGTAGAGCGTGGTGCAGCTCTGGAACGCGGCCATGTCGTCGGTCCCGGCGCGGCGCAATTCGCGGTAGGCGGTCACCACCGCGCGTTCGCATCTCCGTCCAATTTCGGCCAACACCCGCCTCCAGTTGCGAATCACTCTTATCTTGGGGGAACAATACGCCGGTTCCCTCACGTCTCGCAACCGTTCGCTGGCCTTCGGGTTGCCCGGCGATGAGCGGCGGGGCAGAACGGAGACTGGGTTTCGAGGTGGCGCTGATGTCGGCTGGTGTGGCTACGGATTGGGACAGGGACGCGGCGCTGACGACGGCGCGCATCCTTCTGGAGATCGGCGCGCTGAATTTCCGCCCGGACGAGCCCTACACCCTGACCTCCGGCTGGAAGTCGCCCGTCTATATCGATTGTCGCAAGATCATTTACTTCCCGCACGCGCGTAAGAAGATTTGCCAGCTCGGCGTTGAGAAGCTGAACCGCCACATCGGCTACGAGCAGATCGAGGTGGTGGCCGGTGGTGAGACGGCCGGCATCCCGTTTGCCGCCTGGATGGCGGACCTGATGCACACGCCGATGGCCTACGTGCGCAAGCAGCCGAAAGGCTTCGGCAAGAACGCGCTGATCGAAGGTGATGTGCCGGACGGACGGCGCACGCTGCTGGTCGAAGACCTGACGACGGACGGCCGTTCCAAGATCAAGTTCACTCAGTCGCTGCGCGATGCCGGCGCCCTGGTGAACCATGCCTTCGTGGTTTTTTATTACGGCGTGTTCCCCGGCAGCCTGGAGAAGCTGGCGCAGATGGACATTACGCTGCACCATCTTTGCACCTGGTGGGATGTGCTGGAGGCGTGCCGCGACCGGCCGTATTTCCCCGAACATCATCT
>CAXTVW010000165.1:4759-7255 GCA_964247675.1 uncultured Acetobacteraceae bacterium | reverse complement strand
CTTACCGAAACTTTGGAGTTCAATGAATGGCAGACCCAGAAAACACCCTGCACCTCCACCTGAAATCAGGCCGCGTGGTGATAGAACTGAAACCCGACCTGGCACCAAAGCATGTGGAACGCGTGAAGATGCTGGCGCGCGAAGGTTTCTACGACGGCACGCCGTTCCACCGCGTGATCGAGGGCTTCATGGCGCAGGGTGGCGACCCCACCGGCACCGGCACAAGCGGCAGCAAGCACGGCAATCTTCCCGCGGAATTCAGCAGGTCAGCGAAATTCGTGCGCGGCACAGTGGGTGCGGCACGCACCGGCGATCCGAACAGCGCAAACAGCCAGTTCTACATCATGTTCGCGCCGGCGCCGCATCTGGATGGGCAATACACCATCTGGGGGCAGGTGACCGAGGGCATGGAGCACGTGGACCAGATCAAGCGTGGCAGCGGCGGCGGCGGCACGGTCAGCAATCCGGACAAGATCGTGAAGGCGCATTTGGCGTCCGATGCGCCGGCTGAGGAAGGCAAGTAAGCCAGCAGTCCTTTTCTGAAAGAAGGACCAAAAAACTTTTGCTCCCCCCGCATCTGCAACTTCCGGTGCCTCCTGACTGATCCGAAGCGCGTCAAATGCGCGGGTGCAAAAGTTTTTTGCTTCTTTTTTTCAAAAAAGAAGTCCTTTCTTCCTTCCTCCCACACCGCCCCAGGCTTGACCTCCCGCCGGCAAAGCCCTTTTAGGTGACAGAGCGAGCCTGTAGCTCAGTCGGTAGAGCACGAGACTTTTAATCTTGGGGTCGTGGGTTCGAATCCCACCGGGCTCACCAGTTGCACTACGGCGAAAAGCAGGAGCACCCGATGGTAAGCCGCCGCTTCATCGTTGCCGTTTTTTCCCTGTTCGCTTGCGCCGTGGCGCCTGCGCTGGCGGACACAGTCAAGTTCCACGCTGACCTGGCCCCTGGCCAGGAAGTGCCGCCGGTGCAGGACAGCGGCTCCGGCACGGCCGACGCCACGTTGGACACCACCTCCCACGCTCTGACTTACAACCTGGCGTTCAGCGGCTTCACTGCACCCGTGACGATGGCGCATTTCCACGGGCCGGCGGCGGAAGGTGCCAACGCCGGGGTGGCGGTGCCGCTCGGCACCGATCCGGCCAGCCCGTTGCACGGCACGGTGACGCTGACGGCCGATCAGCAGGCGCAGCTTCTGGGCGGGTTGTGGTACGCCAATGTGCACACCACCACGCACCCGAAAGGAGCGGCGCGCGGGCAGATGGTCAAGCAGTAAGCAAGAAAACAAGGAGTCCTTTGTTTGAAAAGGACCTACAAACGTCTGCTACCCTGCTTGCCTTACAACTCGCACAGGCTTTCCAGCGCGTATCTGGAAGCTATTCCGCACCAAAATGTTTCGGCTTGGACGCTCAAGTTTTCCTACTTCTAGCCTTCTTCAACGCGTCAGGAACACGCGGCCGGCGCAGATGCGCGAGCCAGAAGCTTGCTGGTTCTGTTAGTCGAATGGCCTTCCACCGAAGCCACCGCAGCCTCCAGCGTTGCCGCGCGATGATCCGCCGTATGGGCCTGCAAGATACGCTCGCGAGCGGCGACGCCAAGTCCCCGCCGGCGTTTCTCTGACCACGCCAGGGTCGCCAAAACCTGCGCTGGCGTCTCGGCGACGACAATCTCACGCCCGAACGTCAGGAAGTCCCCGAGGCCCGGCCAGGAATCGCTGATGATCGGTGTGGCGCAGGCAGCGGCCTCGAACAGCCGGACGCTGGGGCTGTAGCCGGCGGCAATCATGTCGGCGCGGGTGACGTTCAGCGTCCAGGCTAGGCTGTTGTAGAAGCCGGCATGCTCGCTGGGCGGCAGGTGTTCCAGGCGGTCCACGTTCTCCGGCCAGTCGATGTCTTCGGGGTATTGCGGGCCGGCCACCACGAAACGCCACGCCGGCGCGCGCCGGGCCGGCTCGATGAGCAGGCGTTCCAGTGTCGGCTGCCGGTCTGTGCTGTAGGTCCCGAGATACCCCAGTTGCCAACGCGGCTCGCCCGGCTGGGCCGACGGCGCATACAGCGCAGGATCGACCGCGCAGAACAGCGCATGGGCGGCGCGCGCGCCGTAACGGGTCTCCAGCAGGCGGAGCGTCGGGCCGCCGGTGAAGGAGAAATACAGATCATAGAGCGGGATGACAGCGGGCGAGATGTAGGCGTGCTCGCCGCGGGCGAGGGCGGCCAGCGTTACAGGCGTGTCGATGTCGTAGAAGGCGAGCAGACTGGCCCACGGCCGCACCAGCTCGGCCACGGCCACCCCATCGACCACGTAGCTGCCGATGATCACCAGGTCAGCGGCGGCGATCTCGCTGCGCCAGCGTCCAAGATCGGCTGGGTGGTCGTAGAAGGACAGGCGACAGAAACCGGGGTCAGGCAGGTCTCTGTGATCGGCATACCAGGGGCGGTCGCATTCCAGAAACAGGATGTCGTGCCCGCGGGCGGCAAGCGCACGCAGCAAGGCGCGGTA
>CAXTVW010000165.1:0-4659 GCA_964247675.1 uncultured Acetobacteraceae bacterium | reverse complement strand
TTGCTTCCTTTCATGCTGCCACAAACGCCTCGGTAAGCAACGCATGCACGCGAGCCGCCCGCTGCGTGTAGGTATGTTCCGCCAGGCAGCGCGCCATCGCCGCCTGGCCGATCGCGCGGGCACGCGCGGGCGTCAGCGCAGCCAGGTGTTCGACCACGTCCTGCCCATCGCGTGCCACCAGGATCTCAGTGTCCGGCTCAAGGAAATGCTCGATCCCCTCCCAGGCGTCGGTGATCAGGCACGCACCGGCGCCGGCCGCCTCGAACACGCGCGTGGCGGGCGAGAAGCCGACTGCCGCCATGCTGTCCCGAGCCACGTTCAGCACGGCCAGCGCCGAGCAGTTCAGCGCGTTGTGGGCGGCTGTCGGCACGTGGCCGATACGGGTGACGTTGACCGGCATTGGCTTGTCTGCCCAGCCGGAGCCGCCGAGGAGGAACCGCCTGTCAGGCAGGCTAGCGGCCGGCGCCAGAAAAAAGGCTTCGACCCGGGCTTCACGGTCGGGCAGGCGGTTGGCCAGGAACCCGAGATCCGTGGCGTAAGCCGGGTCGGGCGGGACGGGGTGATGCGTTGCGGGGTCGAGGCCGTTGTAGATCGGCACGCAGCGCCTGGCGCCGAGCGCCTCATAGGCGGCCACCACGGGCGGTCCGCCGCCATAGGTGAGGATGAGGTCGAACTCCGGCAGCCGGCGGCTAAGCACGTGGCCGGGGTCGGCGCGAAGCGTGGCCAGCGTCGCCGGCGCGTCCACGTCCCAGAAGATGCGCAGCGCTTGCGGACTGGCATGCTGCAGCACGCCGGCCACCAGTTCGTCGTCGAACACGCCCACGCCGCTGGCCTTCACCACGGCGTCCGCCTGGCCGGCCTGGGCCAGCACCGATTCCAGGCCCGCCTGTGTGGCAGGATAGACGACGACGCGTGCCCAATCAGGTGGCTCGATGTCGCGGTGGGACTGCCGGTCGAACGCGTCGGGCTCGTAGAAGGTGATCTGGTGACCGTGCACGGACAGCGCCTGCAGCAGGCCGCGGTAGTAGGTGGCTGCCCCGTTCCAGTAGCTGCTGAGCAGGCTGGAACCGTAGAAGGCAATGCGCATCAGGCGGCAGCCCTGGCGGATGCCAGGCTTGCAGCGATGCGCAGCAGCTCTTCGGCGCGTATGTTGCAGCTATGGTGGGCGCGTATGCGGGCGAGGCCGCTGGCGGCGAGCTGGGCGGCCAAAGCGGGGTCGTGGGTCAGGGCACGCATGTGGGCTTCCATCTCCGTGCCGTCTCTTGCCGTAAGGTAGTCCTCACCCGGCCGGAACAGGTGTTCGCTGTCATCCCAAGGCGCGCTGATGAGCGGGATGCCGCAGGCGAGTGCCTCGAAAACCCGGATGGTGGGAATGCCGGGCAGCGCCTGGGTGTAGAAACGCCGCGGCACGTGGACGGTGAAAAGGTGCCGCGCAAAGGCGTCCGGCGCGTCGGCGTTGGCGATCCAGCCGTGGAACCGCGCACCGTAGCGCGCAAGCAAGGCGAGCGCCTCTTCCGGATAGCGGACGCCGTGTACGTCCAGCGGCACGGAAGCGCGCTGCGCCGGCGCCAGCAAAAAATCCTCCAACTCGGCGGTGCGTTCGCCATCGCCCCAGTTGCCGACCCATATCGCACCCGCGCGGTGTTGCGGGGCCGCGGGCGGGTGGAACAAAGCGGTGTCGGCCGCCTCGTGCCAGACATGCACCCGGCCAGCCCAGCCCCAATCTTCGTACACGCGGGCCAGCGTGGCGCCAAACGCCAGCACGCCGTCATAGGCGGAAAGGTCGAAGCGGCGGATGGCGTCGGGGTCGCTGACGGCACGGTGATGGGTGTCGTGGAATAGCAGCGTGAAGCGGGCGTGGCGGCGGTGCCGGCCGATGGCGGCCACCAAGGACGGCTCGTTCCACTCGTGTACGATGACGAGGTCGGCGCCTTGCAGTGCCTCATCGAGGGCATGTTCGCCTGCGAAGATGCGGGCTGCGAGGGTGGGAAAGCGGGCGGCAAACGTTTTGAACGGATCCTCGCCGCAATCGGCCAGCAGGTTCTCGCGGCTCCAGCTCTGTGCAGGCTCGTAGGCGACCACGTCATGGCCGCTTGCGGCCAACGCACGCAGGACGCCACGCAGAAAATGCGCGTTGCCGTGGTTCCAGCAGGAAACGAGGGAGTGTGTGAAATAGACGATGCGCATACGGTGTCAGGCAGCCTGGCGCGCATGAGCAGGTGTCGCGTGAAGCGCTGCGGTGGCTTGCACCATGGCGTCCTGCGTGTAGCTGGCGGCACGGGTCCGGGCGGCCTGGCCAAGTTCGGCGCGGGCGATTGGGTCTGCGATCAAGGCGTTCAGCGTGCGGGCCCAGGCGGCGGGCTCACGTGGCGGCACGAACAAAGCGGCGCCGGTCCATAGCTCGCGAAAGGTGGGGATGTCGGCCAGCACGAGCGGCGCGCCGGTATGCGCGGCCTCGAGGACACAGAGGCCGAACGGCTCATAAAGCGAAGGTGCCGCGAATACGGCCGCTCGCGCCATCATCGCATGCAGGGAAACAGGGGAAAGATTACCGGCAGGCGCAAGCCGGGATGGGGTGAAAGTGCCGCCATCGGGTCCGGCAAGCGGGCCGGCCGCCCGGATCGGCGTTGCCATGAACTCGGCAGCCTGTTCGAGCACGGCGATGTTCTTGCCTGCATCCCAGAGCCGGCCGGCCGTGAGCACGAAATCCTCACGGACCGCGTCGCCGGCCACCGTGCCCGGCAGGCCGTTATGGATCACTTCGATCGAACGGCCGAGCGCATAAGCGCGGCGCAGATCGTCGGCAAAGGCCTGGCTCGGCGCGATCACGTGCGTAGCGCGTTGCAGCCCGTCCAGCGTGGCGGCAGCGTGCCAGGCAAAAGCCTCGGGCAGCGGACCGCCGCGGACCGTGTCCCACCAGGTGGCCATGCAGGAATGCGCGGTGACGACCACCGGCACGCCCCAGCCACAAGCGGCGAGACAGGGCGCGTGCAGGTGGACGGTCGTGGCGCCAAGTCGCGCGGCCAAGCCGGCCAGAGCTTCAGCCGTCCTGTCCAGCGTGTACCGGTCAGGCGCCAGCCAGTCCAATGGCAGGCCGGTCTCCACAAGAGAACAGCCGGAGATCTGGGAGACGGCCTGCGCCTGGTGCGGCTGTGCCGCCGGTCCGGCAACCGCGAGCGTGCATCGGTGGCCTTCCGCGGCGAGGCCAGCAGCCAGCGCGAGACTATAGCTCCAAACGCCGCCGATCGCGTCCGTGCTGATCAAGACATGGCTCATCGGCGGCCTGCCCGCGCTTTTCGGGCAGCAAAGACGTTTGGCCTGACCGGCAGGCTCAGGCAGGCAGACACGCGGCCTCCAGGCGAGCCAGGCTTAGCGGTGCGGCGTCCTGAATGTCGGAGAACGAGCTGAACTGCGCCAGATAGTGATCCAGCGCACGCTCCCAGGCGTCGTCGTCGGGCAGGCCCCAGCGGGCGCGGTAGTCCGGGCTGCTCGGGTAGGGAAACATCGGCACGGGGTCATTGGCCCAGACGCCGCCTGCCTGTAGACGGGCGCGCCAGGCGTCAATCGTGTCCGCATCGTCGGAAGGGGTTTCGATCAGATTGGCCTGCACGAAAGGCACGTGCTGGCGGGCCTGCAGAAGCCGGGCGGTGAGGTCGTCGGTTGTCATCCGGCAGGATTTGTCGAGCGCAGCGCGGCCGACCTCCGTCAGGCTTTCCACGCCTGCCTCGATCGAGACGCAGCCAGCGCGCCCGAGCAAGGCCAGCAGCTCAGGCTTCCAAAGATCGATGCGCGTCTGCATACCAAAACGGATGTTGCGGCCGGCAAGCGCCTCCAGCAGGGCCGGCTGCGGCAGGAAGATCTCGTCGATGAAGTAGAGGTAGTCGGCGCCTTGTGCGCGCAACCCGTCGATCTCTTCCAGCAATGCAGGCAGGGCTCGCCGGCGGTAGCCATCGCGGAAATCGATCTTGGCGCAGAAGCTGCAATGATAGGGGCAGCCGCGGCTGGCTTCCACTTCGGCGCCGGGCGTCGCCGGCGTAGTGTCGAAACGGTGGTGGTGATGGTGGTGGCGGGCAACCCAATCGTCGGGCCAATGCAACGCCGGCAGATCGACGAACCTGGTGGCCTGGACGGGGCCGGTCAGATGCAGCTCGCCGGCCTGCAGTGTGGCGGCACCGGGCACATCGGTGCGCGGCCACGCCCGCGCCAGTTCGGCCACCGCCTCCTCACACTCGCCCCGTATCACCACGTCGGCGCCGAGTTTGCGCAACGTGGCGCGCGGCGTGGCGGAGCCGTGCGGCCCAACGGCCACGACCCGGCCGCCGCGCCCGTCCAGTGCTGCGATCATGTCGCGCGGCACGCGAAGCTCGGGCGGCGCGCAGCGCCAGAACAAGTAGCTCGGCGCCGTTGGTATCACCGTCATCGCCGGGCGGAAATCGGCGATCTCTTCGGCCAGCGTGGCTGCGGTGGTCTGGTTCAGGTGTCCGTCGAGCAACAGCACCTGGTGTCCGTCGAGCTCAAGCAGCCGCTTGGTTGCGCCTAGTTCCAGCGGCAGATGCGGCTCGCGACAGCCGAAATAGATGCTGCCTTCGAACGTCCAGGGCGGGTTGACTAAAGCGACCCTCATGCTGAAGGAAGCCAGGCAAGGCCTTCTTTTTTGAA
>CAXTVW010000164.1:0-7332 GCA_964247675.1 uncultured Acetobacteraceae bacterium | reverse complement strand
GACTGAAAATCGCAGTGTCGGTGGTTCAATTCCACTCCTGGGCACCATCGCCGCTCACTCCGGCATCATTCGCGCCTGACCAGACCTGGCCGTGGCTGGCGCAGGTAAATGGCCGGCTTTGCGGCGCTGGACGATCACCGCAGTGCAGGTTGCCAGCGCCAGGATGCCGCCAAGCAGCGCGGCAACCCACGCTGTCAGCACGGCGCGGATACAGAATCCTGCCACTTGCCAGATCGCCAGCAGCACTATGATCAGATCGTGTTTCATGGGAGCGGATAAGGGCCGTCATTATGTTCGCCGCTTGCATTAAGTGCGGCGAAATCAGGATGAGCAGGCCGGGTTTCTTTTTGTTAAGCTTCGTGCGGCGGCGACACGCGAGGAGCCTGTCCTCTCCGCGGTAAAGCGGCCCCGCGCCTGCCCGCCGATCACGCAACTCCCTGCGCCTGTGCCCCGTTAGCCGGTTCTACTGGGCGACTTCGGAGAAAAAACACGTGAAACGGATCCTACTTGCCACCGCAGGAACCTTCCTGTCGGTGAGCCTTGCTTTTGCGCAGACCATGTCAGCACCGGCGAGCAACAACGCCGGCGCACCCACCACCAGCACCGGCGCGCCAGCCACGGCGAACCCGATGGGCGCCGCGCATGATAGCGGCAAGGCCGCCGCGTCGGGCAACACCAACCAGGCCGTCACCACGACCGGTGCCAATGCAGACCAGCCGGCCAAGGGCGCCAACAGCTTCACAAAGCGCCAGGCTGCCGGCCGCATCGCCAAAAAGGGCTACACCCATGTGACCGGCCTGACGAAGGATGCCGACGGCGTTTGGCGCGGCACCGGCATGAAGGGC
Organism: uncultured Acetobacteraceae bacterium; assembly: GCA_964247675.1. Classification (GTDB taxonomy): domain Bacteria; phylum Pseudomonadota; class Alphaproteobacteria; order Acetobacterales; family Acetobacteraceae; genus BOG-908. The sequence goes on along the minus strand of CAXTVW010000164.1, from coordinate 6,487 downwards.
GGCCAGTCCGTCCAGGTATGGCTCGACTACAAGGGCAATGTCGGCCAGCAATCATAACAATTAGGACGCAAGTTCATGACCACACGCACACTCACACGGCTTTTCGACAACCATGATGACGCGGTAGCCACCGTGCATGCGCTCGAGGCCGCAGGCTTCGGTCACGAGCACGTCAGCATCGTCGCCAACAACGCCGACACGCGCTACAACACTGCGAACGGCGCCAATGCTGACGACGCAGGTGCCGCAGGCACCGGTGCGACCGCCGGTACGATATTCGGCGGTGGGCTTGGTCTGCTCGCAGGCATCGGGTCTCTCGCCATTCCGGGCGTGGGTCCCGTGGTGGCCGCCGGCTGGCTGGTGGCCACGCTGACGGGCGCCGGCGTAGGTGCCGCGATCGGCGGCGGCGCGGGCGGCATGGTTGGGGCGCTTACACATTCCGGCGTGTCCGAGGAAGACGCGCACGTGTATGCAGAAGGCGTGCGCCGCGGCGGCTCGCTCGTGACGGTGCAGGCGGATGAGGGCCGTATTCCCGAGGCCGAGAAGATACTGAACAACCGGACTTTCGTGGATCCGGCCGCCCGGCGCGCGGAGTACACGGCGTCCGGATGGCAGCGCTTCGACGACAAGGCGCCGCTGACGGGCAGCACGACGGGCACGGCCACCACGGTCCGGACCGGCGTGTAAGACACGCAGCCTTTCGGTTTGTAAATAAAAACTCCTGTCCTACGCATCTAAATCGCCAGATTTGGCGGAAAAATGCGGAAGGCAGGAGTTTCTATTTTCCCGCTGCGTATTTCGCCCGCGCGACCACTCGTAAGTCTTCGCAAACTACCGATCGCCTGGTTGAAAACTGGTGTTCTAAGGTGCAAGGCAAGACTTACTTTGGAAGTTGGGGGGCTCCTGGCGTTCCTGGTGCCAAATCCGCCCGGTGCGGAAGGACACTCGGCAGATAACCTGCTTCTTGCTTACATCTGCCGTATCAACTCCAGCATGACAGCCACCGAATCAGCCGTTTCAGCGCGCGCCACAGTGGCGGTCTGGTCGGTCAGCAGGCGCGGCAGCCTGGATTTGAGGATTCGCCAGCCTGCGTCCTGCATGCCGCCGCAGAGCATCTCGCCGGCAGCTTTCGCCATGGCATATTCCAGCATCCCTGCCGGGCGCTGCTCCACGGCAACGGACGAGGGATAGAAGATCGCTGCTGGCCTGGGGTCCAGGGCGTGGCAACATTCGTGAAACGCATCCACATAAATACGGGTGAATGTGTGGAAGGCGTCGCTGGAGAAGTGTTCCGGCTTCTGCGGGAAGATGTGCGGCGTTGCGAAGTAGTAGAGTTGTGTGATCGGGCCTTTGACTTCGGCCAGCTGTGGCTTGGCCGGCGCCATGGCTTCGTAGGCGAGCATGCTGCAGGTCTGGGCCCCGCAGGCGGCGTTGATCAGGCCACATACCTGTTCGGCATCGTGGCGACCGCGCGCATAGGTGATGATCACGCTGGCGCCGCCTGACGCAAGCAGCATGGCGGTCAGCGCGCCCAGCCCGCGTGAGCCGCCGACGACGATAGCGCGTGTTCCGGCAAATTCACCGGGGCGGACGCTGCGCGCCAGGTCTGCCATGGCGGGCGGGGCGATGGGCGGGTGGCGCACAAAGGCGGACACCCGGCCGGCCAGCCCGTCACCGCGGATGGCCAGGTCCACCATCCGGAACCGCTCGTCAGCCTTGGTGACGTGGAAGCCCAAGCCGTCCTGGCCGGACGTCATGCCGGTCAGCTCGAGAGTCAGGCCGGCGTAGATCGAGTGCAGGCCGGGGCAGACCATTCCCACCAGACGGGAAGTCTGCGCCAGTCCCGACAGGCGACGTGGTTCGAGGCAGGACGCCGCGTGGGGGAACGCCTCCGCGAAGCGGTCGGCCGGAACGGGTGCGCCGAGCCAGCCGTGGCACCCGCCCATCTCGGCAAGCGACATCTCCGTGGCGTGCGCGGTGTGTCCGACCGGTGCCTGGGTGCGATCCACGGACATCTCGGGGGATCGCGGGCCGAAGCGTAGCAAGGCCACGATGGCGGCCAGCCCGCAGGCTTGGACGGTCAGTCGGGCACTGGCCGTGCCAGACTGCGAGATGTCGAGCGTGGCCTCTTCTCTCACCGGAATGAACTTGGCGAACTGCACCTTGAGGTGTTGCAGTTCTCCCAGGTTCAGCCCGTCGGACGCCGCGCAATCGAGCGCCCAGAGCAGCGCGTGCATGCCGTGCACCACCGGCACGCCGGCCTGGGTGCGGCGCGCGGCGAGCGGGTCCATGTGCATCGGGTTGCTGTCGCCGGAGAGCGCAGCGAACCGGAGCTGATCGTTCGGCGAGAAACGGCGGCGGTGCATGGGCGGCATCGTAGGAGAGAAAGTAAGCAAGCAGTCCTTTTTTGAAAAAAAGGACCAAAAAACTTTTACTCCCCCGCATTTGCACCAGCCGGGTGCCGCCGGAAACGCGAGTCACTTCAGCGTCGGGGGAAGAAAAGTTTTTTGCTTCTTTTTTTCAAAAAAGAAGGCCTTCCTTCCTCCCTGGCGCGTTATCCGAAAATGGCAAAAAACCGAGCGATCGACGACAACCAGCTCCACACCATCGCCACTGGCTGGACGGACGCCATGCTGATCTGCCGCAAATGCAGCCGCAAGCTGGACGGCGGCTTCGGCAAGGACGGCAAGGAGACCTTACGGCGCGCCATGCGGGGCGCATTGCGGACCTCCGGGCAGCGCGGCCAGATCGGTCTGGTGGAGGTGGCCTGCCTGGGCGTATGCCCGAAGCATGCGGTGACGACGGCGCGGGCCAGCCAGCCGGGGAACCTGTTGATCGTCCCGAAGGGCACGCCTGTAGAGCGCCTGCTGCAGCCCGTCTCGGGCGGCTGATCCGCTTGCGGCTTGCCGGCCAGCGCGCCTGTGTGCATGCCGTTCGAAATGGATGCGTCAGCGCCCGGATTTGACACGATCGAGGCGCTGCGCGCGTGCTTCAAGGGTCGCTTGCTGACGGCACCGGCGGACATGGCGCCATTCCTGAGCGATTGGCGCGGACGCTGGCACGGCACGGCTCGCGCCGTGGCGATGCCCGACACGGCGCAGGACGTGGCCGCCGTGCTGGGCTGGTGCAATGCCAACCATACGCCTGTGGTGCCGCAAGGCGGAAACACCGGGCTGTCCGGCGGTTCGGTGCCGGATGGCAGCGGCCGCGCCATCATGGTGTCGCTGGCTAGGCTGAACCGGATACGGGGAGTTTCCGCCGGCAACAACAGCTTGGTGGCCGAGGCCGGCTGTATCCTGCGGGACGTGCAGCTTGCCGCGGAAGCCGTGGATCGGCTGTTCCCGCTAAGCCTGGCCGCCGAGGGAAGTTGCACTGTCGGGGGCAATCTCTCCACCAACGCCGGTGGTGTGCACGTGCTGCGCTACGGCACGGCGCGGGCGCTTTGCCTGGGGCTGGAGGTGGCCACGCCGTCCGGCGCGCTTTGGGACGGGCTGCGGGCGCTGCGCAAGAACACCGCGGGCCTGGACCTGCGGGACCTGTTCATCGGCGCCGAGGGGACGCTGGGCATCATCACCGCCGCCGTGCTGCAACTCCACCCTCGCCCGGACGCGCGCGCGGTGGCCTTCGTCGCAGTGCCATCGCCTGAAGCGGCCTTGCGTCTGCTGGAGCTGACGCAGAACCGGGCGGGCGCCGGACTTACCGCCTTCGAGCTGATGAGCGAGGCGTGCCTGGCTTTAGTGCTTCTGCACGCGCCCGCCACGCGCCGGCCGTTTGCGGCGGTCTATCGTTGGTACGCGCTCTTGGAGATATCGTCCTGGACGCCCGACCGGCCCTGCGCGCCGATGCTGCCGGCGCTGCTGGAGCAGGCCCTGGACGCCGGTTTTGCGCAGGATGCCGTGCTCTCCGCCTCCGAAGCGCAAGCCGCCAGACTGTGGGCCTTGCGCGAGGGTATATCCGACGCGCAGGCCGCGGACGGCGCCGGCCTGAAGCACGACGTGGCCCTTCCCATCTCCGCCGTGCCGGACTTCATCGCCGCGGCCGATGCGGCGATCGGGCGGCAGTTTCCCGGTCTGCGCCCCGGCGTGTTCGGGCATCTGGGCGACGGCAACGTGCATTATAATGTTTTGCAGGAAGCCGGGCCGCGCGGCCCGGCCGAGACGGCGCAGTTCCTGGCCCAGGAAGAGGCGGTGAACCGGTGCGTGCACGACCTGGTCCTGGCGCGCGGCGGCACGATATCGGCCGAGCATGGGCTGGGCGTGTTGCGGGCGGCTGAGGCGCTGCGGATGCTGCCGGACGTGGAAGTCCGGATGATGCAGGCGGTGCGCCGGGCGCTGGACCCGAACGGGATCATGAACCCGGGCAAGGGGGTCTGACAGTGAAAGGCAGGCAAGGCCTTCTTTTTTGAAAAAAAGGAGCAAAAAACTTTTGTCCCCCACGCTGCTGCAGTTTTTTGTTCTCTCCGTAAAGGGGCCGGCAGATGCAGATGCAGGGACGTTCTTTGCTTCAAAAAAGGACTGCTTTCTTTGCCGTGCATCTTACGGAGGCAACCCCCATGTTCTGGGGGACGAACCATCAAGGGCCACGCATGACCGACGCCGCGGCGCTGCATCGCGCCACTCTCACGCTCGACAGCCACATAGACATCCCCTGGCCCCATTCGCCCGACCCGTTCGGCCCCACCCAACGACACGTGGACCTGCCGAAGATGCGGCAGGGCGGGCTGGATGCCGGCTGCTTCGTGGCCTTCGTCCCGCAAAGTGCCCGCACCCCGGCGCAGTGCGACGAAGCCTGGGTCCGCGCGGTGGCCATGCTGGAGACGATACGCGGCATGGACGCGACCAGGCTCGGCATCACCGCCCGCCTCTGCACGACGGCGGACGCCATCGCGGCGGCGCACGCGGACGGCGTGCTGGCGATCGTGCCGGCGGTGGAGAACGGCCACGCCATCGGCGAGGATCTCGGCCGGATCGCGCATCTGCGCGCGCTTGGCGTCACCTACATTACGCTGACCCATAACGGGCATAACCTGTTGGCGGACAGCGCCAACCCGCGCCGGGATCTGGGCGACTCGGAGACGCTGCACGGCGGGCTGTCTGCGCTGGGGCATCAGGCGGTGGCGGAGATGAACCGGCTGGGCATCATGGTCGATGTCTCCCACCTCTCGCGCCAATCCATGCTGCAGGCGGTGCAGCAGTCACGCAGCCCTGTGGTGGCCACACATTCCTGCGTGGCCACCCTGTGCAATCACCCGCGCAACCTGGATGACATGCAGCTCGATGCGCTGCGTGACACCGAGGGCCTGGTGCAGATCACCGCCATGCCGCCGTTCCTGCGCACGCGGGGCCGGGCGGAGGACACGTCGGTCGCCGATTTCTGCAACCACATCGACTACGTGGTCCGCCGCATCGGGCTGGCCCATTGCGGCATCAGTTCGGATTTCGACGGCGGCGGGGCGATAACCGGATGGTCCGACGCCAGCCAGAGCCTGGCGGTGACCGAGGAGCTGGTGACGCGCGGGTATGGACACAGCGAGGTGGGGGCGTTGTGGGGTGGCAATTTCCTTCGGGTCATGCGGGCGGCTGAGGCGGTCGCAGAATAAGCGAGACCTTCTTTTCTAGAGAAAACAAACAGACTGTTGGCTCTGCTGCCGCCGTTCGGTCCTGTCAGATCACCGCTTCGGATTGGACGGCGAAGCTGCAGGAGGCTCGCCGTTTCAGGGCCGCCAGGGTTTGCCCTACGGCTTCCTGTAGCTGCTCCAGCAGCAGGCTTGCCTGGTCTATATCCAGTTCCGATATTATCGTCCGGTCCTGGGTGTCATGGATGAGAACAACCCGGTCCGACATCGTGCGTGCTTGCAAAGTGCTCATGCCGCCAGTCTCCGTTATTCGCATGTTCGGGCGCCACGAAAATGTGATCGCGTTTGTATTGTAGGCCGGCAAGTGTGGCTAAACTGCAAACGCGCGCCATTTCGGTCGGATGAACCAGATACGATACGTGGCCGACTTCCCCCGCCCGCCGGCGATCGAGCGGGCTGGAGCACCCGTCCGCGTTGTGCTGGGCGGGGTCATCGTTGCTGAGTCGACGCAAGCCTGGCGCATTTTGGAAACGTTCCACCCGCCAACCTACTACCTGCCTATGGCCGATTTCCTGGCGGGCGCGCTCACGCCCCGGCCACGCACCAGCTTCTGCGAATGGAAAGGTGTGGCGCACTACCTCACCCTGAGCGCCGGCGGCCGGACGGAAGCCGACGTGGCCTGGACGTACCCTGACCCGTCGACCGCCTATGCCGCCCTGAAGGACTGTGTGGCGCTGTATGCCGGGCGTATGGATGCGTGCTTTGTGGGAGACGAGCGCGTGGTGCCGCAGCCGGGCGGGTTCTACGGCGGCTGGATTACCAGCGAATTTGGCGGGCCGTTCAAAGGGGGGCCTGGGACACAGTTCTGGTAAAGCGAGGAAGCAAGCAATACCGTTTTGAAGTAGGATCGAA
>CAXTVW010000163.1:0-7424 GCA_964247675.1 uncultured Acetobacteraceae bacterium | reverse complement strand
CAAAAGTTTTTTGCTTCTTTTTTTCAAAAAAGAAGGCCTTCCTTGCCTATACTCTCCCAGTGCTGAAACTCCGAATTATCCCCTGCCTGGACGTGAAGAACGGCCGCGTCGTCAAAGGCGTGAACTTCATCGACCTGAAGGACGCCGGGGACCCGGTGGAGCAGGCCGCCATCTACGACGCGGCCGGCGCCGACGAACTCACCTTCCTGGACATCACCGCCAGCCACGAGCAGCGCGACACCATCCTGGACGTGGTGCACCGCACAGCGGAGCGCATCTTCTTGCCCTTCACCGTTGGCGGCGGCATACGCAGCACGGACGACATGCGCCGCCTGCTGCTCGCCGGCGCCGACAAATGCGGCATCAACTCGGCCGCCATCACCCGCCCGGCGCTCATCGCCGAAGCCGCCGAGCGCTTCGGCAGCCAATGCGTGGTGGCCGCTGTGGACGCGCGCGCCACGCGCCCCGGCCACTGGGAGGTGTTCTCCCACGGCGGCCGCACCCCCACGGGCCTGGATGTAGTCGCCTGGTGCCAGCAGCTCGAGGCGCTGGGCGCCGGCGAAATCCTGCTCACCAGCATGGACCGTGACGGCACCCGCGCCGGCTTCGACACCGACCTGCTGCGCGCCGTGTGCACCGCCACCCGCCTGCCCGTGGTGGCCAGCGGCGGCGTCGGCACGGCCGCGCATCTGGTGGAAGGCGCACGCGCCGGCGCCACCGGGCTGCTGGCGGCCAGCATCTTCCATTTCGGGGTGCTGAGCGTGCCGGAGGTGAAGCGCGCTTTGGCGGCGGCGGGGTTGCCGGTTCGGGCATAGCGCAGAAAGCAAGCAGTCCTTTTTTGAAAAAAAGGACCAAAAAACTTTTATCTCCTGTCGCTGCATTGGCGGAGCGCGTGCTTCGGACTTAACGAGGGCGCTTCAGCAGCGTCGGGGTGAAAGTTTTTTGCTTCTTTTTTTCAAAAAAGAAGGCCTTTCTGTCTTCGACCGTAGGAGACCGACCGCACGTGGCGAAGAAGGCAGAGAAGCCCCGCAAGCCTGCAGACCGTCTACCCGCCCCGGCCTCCACCGGTGTCTCGCCGCTCGTGCTGGACCGCCTGTGGGACGTGGTGCAGGCGCGCCGCGACGCAGATCCGGCCGTCAGCCACTCCGCCCGCCTGCTCTCCCGCGGCACCGCCAAGGTGGCGCAGAAATTCGGCGAGGAAGCCGTCGAGTGCCTGATCGAGGCGGTGGCCGGCAACAACGAGGCGCTGGTGGCCGAGTCGGCGGACGTCCTGTATCACCTGCTGGTGTTATGGGTGTCCTCGGACGTGCACCCGTCCGAGGTATGGGCGGAGCTGGAGCGGCGGGAGGGTATCTCCGGAATCGCGGAAAAGGCGGCACGGCGGGTTGTGGGCGTGGCCACGCGGAAGATACCGTAAGGAAAGACTCGTTCCTACACGATCCCCGCCCGCAACAGGTCATGGATATGCACCAGCCCCACCGGCCGCGCGTCCTGCACCACGAACACGCAGGTGATCCGTGCCTCGTTCATCAACGCCAGCGCCGCGCCCGCCAAAGCCTCCGGCGGTAAAGTGTAGGGCCGGCGCCCCATCGCATCGCGCACCGGCCGGTCCACGAACCCGGCGCGGAACGATCGTCGTAGATCGCCGTCCGTCAACGCGCCGACCAGGTTGCCGGCCGCATCCACCACGCCGGCGATACCAAACCGCTTCGATGTCATCTCCATGATCCCTTCCGCCAGCATGGCGTCTTCGGATATCGTCGGCAGCGCGTCGCCGGTGTGCATGAGCGCGCTCACCTGCAGCAATTGCGCGCCCAGCTTGCCGCCGGGGTGGAACCGGCCGAAATCGCCGGCGGAAAACCCGCGTTGCTCCAGCAGCAGGATCGCCAACGCGTCGCCGGCCACCAACTGCATCGTCGTCGATGTCGTCGGCGCCAGACCGTTCGGGCACGCCTCCTGGCTCACCGGCAACGCCAGGCACACATCCGCTGCAGCCCCCAGCGCACTCTCCGCACGCGACGTGATCGCCACCAGCGGCACGGAGAAGCGCCTGGTGTAGGCGACAATGTCGGCCAGCTCAGCCGTCTCGCCAGACCAGGAAAGTGCGAGCACAACGTCGCTCTGCCGGATCACGCCCAGATCCCCGTGGCTTGCTTCCGCTGGGTGCACGAAGTGGCTCGGCGTGCCGGTGGAGGCCAGAGTCGCCGCGATCTTGCGCCCGACATGGCCGGATTTTCCCATGCCGCTGACGATGACAGTGCCTGTTGCCGCGCCGATGATTGCCGCCGCGCGTGCAAATGCGTCAGCCAGGCCGCCGGGCAACGCCGCAGCCAATGCTGCAAGGCCTCGCTGCTCCAGTGCAATCGTGCGTGCTATGCTCCCTGCAACGTTCAAGCCCGACATCTCCATAACAAAGCAAACAGTTTTTTCAATGAAAGAGCCGGACTCTTTGCCCCTGTCAGCGACTGTTTCAACAACCGCCGACAGGGACCAAAAGTCTTTTGCTTCTTTTCTTCAGAAAAGAAGGCCTTCCTTTCTCTCCCCGATCACCGCCCGCGCCCGCTCAAGATCGGCTGCCGTATCAACCCCCAAAGGCACGTCCTCCACCAGAACCGCCTCCACCCGCATCCCCGCCTCCAGCGCCCGCAATTGCTCCAGCCGCTCGCGCAGCTCCAACGCCGAAGGTGGCAGCGCTACGAACCGCTCCAAAGCCGCGCGCCGCCACACATACAGGCCGATGTGGTGATACAGCGGCCCGTCTCCCCAGGGCGCCGCCGCGCGGGTGAAATACAGCGCGCGGAACCGGCCGGCGCCGCTCGGCGAGCCGACCATCTTCACCACGCTGCTCGCCGCCGCCTCGCGCGCATCGGCGATCACCGCCACCGGCGTACCGATATCCACCGCTTCATTGTCCAGCAGGCGCGCCGTCTCGCGCACCACGTGCGCCGCCACCGTCGGCAAGTCTCCCTGGAAGTTCACGATGATCTCGTGCGCACCAGCGGGGTCGGCGACCGCCAGCGCCTCGGCAATGCGGTCCGTGCCGGACGGGTGATCGGCCCGCGTCATCACCGCCTCGCCGCCGGCCTGCCGCACCGCGGCGGCAATGTCGGCATGGTCCGCGGCGACGATGACCGGCCCCAGATCCGCCTCGATCGCGCGGCGCCAGACGTGAACGATCATGGGCTCGCCGCAGATGTCGAGAAGCGGCTTGTTCGGAAGGCGGGTCGCCGCCAGGCGCGCGGGGATGATTATCAAAGGCAAGGCAAGCAGTCCTTTTTTGAAAAAAAGGACCAAAAAACTTTTATCTCCCACGCCTGCACGAACAGGCGCGCAAGTCCGAATGAGACAAGGCATTGCACTAGCGGGGGAGTGAAAGTTTTTTGCTTCTTTTTTTCAAAAAAGAAGGCCTTCACTTGCCTTCCTTCGCCACAGCATCAAACGCCACCAACCGCCGCAGCAGCGGCTCCATATCCCGCAGGGCCACCATGTTCGCCCCGTCCGAAGGCGCGCGGTCCGGATCGGGGTGCGCCTCAATGAACAGCCCGGCCACGCCCACCGCCACCGCGGCGCGCGCCAGCACGGCTACGAACTCCCGCTGGCCGCCGGAGGATGCGCCCTGGCCGCCAGGCTGCTGCACCGAGTGCGTGGCGTCGAACACCACCGGCGCGCCCATAGCGGCCATGATCGGTAGCGCGCGGAAGTCGGAGACCAGCGTGTTGTAGCCGAAGGAGGCCCCGCGCTCGGTGACCAGCACCTGGCTGTTGCCCGTGCCCGTCACCTTGTCGATCACGTGGCGCATGTCCCAGGGAGCGAGGAACTGGCCCTTCTTCACGTTCACCACGCGCCCGGTTCTGGCGGCCGCCACGATCAGGTCCGTTTGCCGGCACAGGAAGGCGGGAATCTGCAGCACGTCGGCCACTTCGGCCACCGGCGCGCAATGCTCGCGCTCATGCACGTCGGTCAGCACCGGCACGCCCAGCTGCGCACGTATGTCCGCGAAGATCTGTAGCGCGGCCGCCATGCCCACGCCGCGCGCGCCGGCGGCACTCGTCCGGTTGGCCTTGTCGTAGCTGCTCTTGAAGACGAACCCGATGCCGAGGCGGCCGGTCATTTCGGCCAGCGCGACGGCGCATTCCATCGCATGCGCGGCGCTTTCCACCTGGCACGGCCCGGCGATCAGCGCGAACGGTGCCTTGTTGTCGAAGATCGCACGTCCCACGCGCACGCTTGTATCGGGAGATGGGTGCATCGAAGGCCGTATCCTCATGGCGGCCGCGGAGTGCCGATCCGCCGGGCCGCATTAGTCCGGCGGTCTCTCTACGCTGAAACTTGCCACGCCGCATCCTCCTGCCGCACATGGTTTCCGCATGACCAGTCCCGCCACTGCCAAGATAGATCAGGTCCTCTACGGCCGGCTGGAGCGTCTGGCGATCGCCGCGGGCGGGCTTCTGATGCTGGGCATCGTCGTCGTGAGCGTGCTCATCGCCCAGCGCACCAGCCGGGACGCGCAGGACGCCATACGCGCGCGCACCCTGCGCTCCAACACCGTCAAGATGATGGATGCCTTGCTCTCGGCCGAAACCGGCCAGCGCGGCTACCTGCTCACCGGCCGCGCCGAATACCTCGCACCTTACAACGAGGCCACCTATCGGCTCCCTGGGCTCATGGAAAGCCTCACCCGTCTGCTGGGCAACCAGCCCGACATGCTGGGCTGGCGTAACGTCATCAACGACAAGATGACCGAACTCGCAGAGACGGTCCGGCTGGAAAAGGCCGGGCAGCACGCCGCAGCGATGTCAGTCGTCCAGTCGGACCGTGGCCGGCACGACATGGACATCGCCCGCGCCATCTCCGACCGGCTTGGCACCGCCGAGAGCAACGTCGTCCTGGCCGATATCACGCGCAGCGAGGCCGGCGCCCAGCTACTCGTGATGGTCGACACCGTGGGGCTCGTGGTGCTCCTTCTGCTGGCCGGTTTCGTCGGCCGCGGCTTTTCGCGCACGGTGGGTGCGCTGAGCAGCGGCCGCAAGGAGCTGGTTGTCGCCAATGACGCCTTGCAGGCAGGGCAAGAGAGGCTGGAAGCGGCCGTCCTCGAACGCACCGCGGACCTGACGCTGGCGAACGAGGAGATACAGCGTTTCGCCTACATCGTGAGCCACGACCTGCGCGCGCCGCTGCTCAACATCATCGGCTTCACGGCCGAGCTTTCGCACGCCACGGACACGCTGAACCGTTTCGTGACGGACAATCTGGAGCGGGCCGGTCTTCAGGTGCCGACCGACGTGCGCGAGGCAAGCCAGGACGACCTGCCCGAGGCGATACGTTTCATCCAGACCAGCACCGCCAAGATGGACCGGCTGATCACCGCCATCTTGCGGCTTTCGCGGGAAGGCCGCCGCGTGCTGGCGCCGGAGCGGATCGACATGGCGGTCCTGCTCGGCGCCATCGCCGACAGCGTGCGCCAGCTCGCCGATGCGACCGGCGCCCAAATCAGCGTCGGCGACACGCCGCCTTTCACCTCGGACCGCCTGGCGGTGGAACAGGTATTCTCCAACCTGATCGAGAACGCGCTGAAATATCTCCAGCCCGGCCGCGCCGGGCGGGTGACCCTGACCGGCAGGATCGAGGGCGACTGGGTCCGCTACGATGTGATCGATAACGGCCGCGGCATTGCATCGCGCGACCTGGAGCGCATCTTCGAGCTGTTTCGCCGTGCCGGGCCGCAGGATACGGCAGGCGAGGGCATCGGCCTCGCCCACGTCAAGGCGTTGCTACGCCGCCTGGGAGGCACCATCGTGTGCGAAAGCATCCCGGGCGAGGGATCGACTTTCGTTGTGAAATTGCCAACGGTGCTGGCACATTAGTGGCGGGGGTTTTTCAGTGAATGCAGTACCGGTGACAATACTTCTGATCGAGGACGACCCGGGCCATGCCAGGCTCATCGAGAAGAACGTCCGCCGCGCCGGCGTCGCCAACGAGATCACCCACAAGCTGGATGGCACGACCGCGCTCGACTACCTCTTCGGACGTGGCGAGAAGTTCAAGAACGATCCCATGCTGGTGCTGCTGGACCTCAACCTGCCTGACATGAGCGGGACCGACATCCTCGCCCGCATCAAGGCCGATCCGGTCCTGAAGCGCACCCCCGTGGTGGTGCTGACGACCACGGACGACAGGGGCGAGATCCAGCGCTGCTACGATCTCGGCTGCAACGTCTACATCACCAAGCCGGTGGAATACGAGGGGTTCGCCAGCGCCATCCGGCAGCTCGGCCTGTTCCTCACCGTCATGCAAGTGCCCGAGCAGGCCTGACATGGCTGGCTCAGGCCTTGGCGATCGTGTTGCTGCCAGCTTGTGGACAGGGGCCTGATGGAGGAGGCGCCTGCCCAGCCGCACGTCCTCTACATAGACGACGACCCGGGTATCGGCCGCCTCGTGCAACGCCACCTGCAGCGGGCCGGCTTCCGCGTCACCCTGGCCGCGAATGGTGCGGACGGTCTGGCGCTGGCCGCCAGCCAGGACTTCGATGCGATCGGGCTGGACCACTACATGCCAGGCCAGGATGGCCTGGAGGTGCTCGAGGCGCTACGCCAGGCGGAACGCCCGCCGCCGGTGATCTTCGTCACCGGTGCCGAGGAGCCCCGCATCGCCGTCACCGCGCTGAAGAACGGCGCTGCGGATTATGTGGTGAAGGACGTGCACGGCACGTTCATCGAATTGCTGGGCGCCAGCATCTCCCAGGAGATCGCCCGCGCGCGGTGGCAGCAGGAGCGCGACGCCGCCGAACGCGAGGTGCATGAGAGCCGGGACCGCCTGGCCGTATTGGCCGCGCAACAGGCCATCCTGCTGCGCGAAGTCAACCACCGCGTCGCCAACTCGCTGCAGCTCATCACCTCGCTGATTGAAATGCAGGCGCGGCGCGTGGCCGATCCCGCCGCGCAGCTGATGCTGCGCCAGGCGGCCGAACGGGTGGAGGCGGTGACGATGGTGCACCGCCGCCTCTACACCGGCGACAACGTGGAGTTCGTCGAGATGGACGACTACCTGGCCGGCCTGGTGGACGAATTGGAACGCGCAACCCAGACCGCCGACGGGCTGCTTGCCGGCGACTGTGCCGGGCCCCGCCGCATCGAGCTGCAGGCAGACCCGTTGCGCGTGGAGACCGACAAGGCCGTGCCGCTCGGCCTGATCGTCAACGAGCTGGTCACCAACGCGCTGAAATACGCCTACCCCACGGACCGGCCTGGCCAGGTGCGCGTCCACCTGCGGCGCGCGGGAGAGGCGTTGCAGCTAACCGTGGAGGACGACGGCATCGGCTACCCGGAGGAGGATGCGGCGCCGAAGGGCAGCGGGCTGGGGTCCGTGATCGTCGGATCCATGGCGAGGACGCTGCATGCGACTGTGGCGTTGGATCGGGGGCATGA
>CAXTVW010000162.1:0-7438 GCA_964247675.1 uncultured Acetobacteraceae bacterium | reverse complement strand
CTCGACCCAACCCAAGCGCAGCACCGAGCCGAAAACCTCGCCGCCTGCCTGGAATTGCGCGACCTCGGCCTCCTCCTGGCCCGAGCCGCCGCCGCCCGAGCCCTAGCCGCCCACGACCAAACCCAAAACCCCCACCCCACCACCACCGAACCCCCCGAACCCCACCCCACCCCAAAACCCACAGACCCGGACCTGGCCTTCGCGCGACATTCCCGCAGCGTCCGCCAATCCGTCGAACTCTGGGAAAAAATAACCAACAACACCTTCGCCCGCCGCCCCCACCAAACCTGGTCCGAATCCGCAAACTTCGACCCAGACGCCTACCTGGACGCGCTCGACGACAAACCCCCGTCGCCAAAATTCCCGTACTCCGAAGCAGACCGCGGCAACCTCTACGAAGCCGTCGGCAACCTGGCCCTCAAACACCCCGACCACGCCGCAATCCCCGAAACCCTGGACGAGATCATCCGCGAGACCCTGACCGCCCACCCGGACGACCACCTCTCCGCCAACTTCGCCCGTGTCTGCCAAGCCTACGACATCCCGCCGGACCGCTTCCTCCTCATGCCGCATCTGGAGTCCCAGTTGCGTCCACCGCCGGACCACCCGAAGCTGGAATAAGCAAGCAAGGCCTTCTTTTCTGAAGAAAAGAAGCAAAAGACTTTTATCCCCCGCCTGCACCAAGGCCCCGCCCAGGTCCTGCAAACACGCACGCCTGCGGAATCAGCGCGCGCCCGCATGCACCCGCCAGGAGCAAAAGTTTTTTGCTTCTTTTTTTCAAAAAAGAAGGCCTTGCCTTTCTTTCCTCCCAAGGGTGTCGCAGCCTGCCGCCCGGCGTTAGACTCGCAGGCGATGCTCCACACCCCCTTCCCCACCGCACCCGACGACGTCTCCGCGGTCCTCGCCCAGGCCCTGGCAGAGCTGGGCGAACACGGCCAGCGCCCAGGCCGGGACGCAGCACTCTCCGCCTTCCGCCGGCACCTCGCCCGCATCCAGCAACACGTGCGCGACGAGTTCGAGACCTACCGCATGGCCGGCGTCGAAGCCGCCCAGCGCCTCGCCGCGCTTACGGACGGCGTAGTCCGCGTCCTGTTCGAACACGCCACCGCCGAAGCCGCCGGCCCGGCCGGCCTCACGGACCGCGTGGCCGTCGCCGCCACCGGCGGCTACGGCCGCTCCATGCTCGCCCCCTTCAGCGACATAGACCTGCTCTTCCTCGCCCCAGAAACCCCCACCCCCGCCACCCTGCGTGTGGTAGGCTACATGCTGTATTTCATGTGGGACCTCGGCCTGAAGGTAGGCCACGCCACCCGCTCCATCAGCCAGTGCCTCGCCGACTCCGAAGCCGACCTCACCATACGCACCAGCCTGCTGGACGCCCGCCTGCTCACCGGAGACGCCACCCTCTTCGCCGAATTCCAGACCGCCTTCCGCTCCGCCGCCACGCAATCCGGCCCCGCCCAGTTCGTCGCCGGCAAGCAGGCCGAGCGCCAGGCCCGCCACCGCCGCTTCGGCGAGAGCGCCTTCCTGGTGGAGCCGAACATAAAAGAAGGCCGCGGCGGCCTGCGAGACCTGCAAACCCAATACTGGATGGTCCGCGCCGCCTACGGCGCCTTCACCCCGAACGAGCTGGTAGCCGGCGTGCTGGACCTCCTGGAACCCCAGGAGCTCCGACGCCTGCGCCGCTCGTGGGACTTCCTCTGGACCGTCCGTTTCCACATGCACTACATCAGCGGCCGCTCAGAGGACCGCCTGACCTTCGACCTGCAGCCGATCGTCGGCGCCCGAATGGGCTACACCCGCCACGGCGTGCAAGATGGCGTGGAGCGCTTCATGCGCCACTATTTCCTCACCGCCCGGGACGTAACCCGCCTTACTTTGGTCCTCGAACCCGTAGTCCTGCGCTACGCTTTGGGCGAGCCCGCCGTCCAGGTAGAAACCGACCGCGCCCTCCTGGAAGCTGGTTTCGTACTCGCGGACGGCCAGATAATGCCCGGCCGCCCGGACGATTTCGCCCGCGAACCAATCCGCATGCTGCGCATGCTGCGCCTGGCCCGCGCCCGCCGCCTCAAACTGCATCCGCTCGCCGTGCGCGCCCTGATCCGCCACGAACGTGGCGCCATAAGCCTCCGCGGAAACCCGGAAGCCGGCGAGATCTTCCTGGACCTCCTCTGCGGCCAGAACCCGGACGGCAAACCGGACGGCGCAGGCTGGCTCTCCATCCTCAACGAATCCGGCATAATCGGCCGCATGCTGCCGGACTGGGCCCGCGTGGTAGGCCAGATGCAGTTCGACACGTACCACATCTTCACCGTGGACGAGCACACGATAGAAGCCGTCCGCATCCTGAACGCGCTCGAACGCGGCAAATTATCCGACGTAGCCCCGATCGCCAGCGGCCTCATCGAGAACCTGCAGTCCCGCCGCGCCCTCTACATGGCCATGCTCCTGCATGACGTAGCCAAAGGCCGCGGCGGCGACCACTCCATCCTGGGCGCCGAGATCGCGACAGGGGTCTGCCCGCAATTCGGCCTCAACGTGGAAGAAACCGAGACCGTCTCCTGGCTCGTCCTGCACCACCTCCTGCTCAGCCAGACAGCCTTCAAGCGAGACATCGACGACCCCAAGACCATCTTCGACATCGCCGAGACCATACAATCCCCCGAACGCCTGAAGCTCCTCCTCGTCCTCACGGTCGCCGACATGCGAGCCGTCAGCAGCAAAGTCTGGAATGGCTGGAAAGCCACCCTGCTGCGCGATCTCTACGCGCGCGTAGCCGAAGTGCTGGCCGGCGGCCTCTCCACCACCGAGCGGGACGTCCGTGTTAAACGTGCCCGCGCCGCCGCCGACGAGATCCTCGCAGCAGCAGGCTGGAACGATGCCGACCGCGCCTTTTTCGCGGGCCTCGGCTACCCCGGCTACTGGCTCTCCTTCGATCCCGAAACCCACGCCCGCCACGCCCGCCTGGTGCGCGACGCCGAAGCCCGCGGCGCGCCCCTCACCGTCGTCACCGAACCCAGCCACGCCCGCGCGGTCACCGAAATCACCGTCTACGCCACCGACCATCCCGGCCTGTTCAGCCGCATCGCCGGCGCACTCGCGGTCGCCGGCGCCTCCATCGTGGACGCCCGCATACACACCATGACAAACGGCTGCGCGCTCGACACCTTCTGGGTACAGGACGCCGCCGGCGGCGCCTTCGACCAGCCCCACCGCATAGCCAAACTCGCCGTGCTGGTGGAACAGGCGCTAAGCGGCTCTTTGAGGCTGGACAACGAGATTCCCAAACTCGGCCAAGCCCTGATCGGCCGCCGCATGCGCGCAATCCACGTCCCGCCCCGCGTCGTCGTGGATAACCGCGCCTCCAACAGCTACACCGTCCTGGAAGTCAACGGCCGAGACCGCCCCGGCCTGCTCCACGATGTCACGTCAGCCATAAGCGAGCAGGGCCTGCAGATCGGCTCCGCCCACGTGACAACATACGGCGTCCGCGCCGTAGACGTGTTCTACGTAAAGGACGTCTTCGGCCTGAAGATCGAAAACGACCGCAAACTGGCCGGCCTGAAAGATGCGCTGCTCGCAGCTTTATGCGATGGCGACGAGCCCGCGGCGCCCGCGCCCATGCGGCCCTCCCGCCGAAGCGAAGCAGCATAAGCCAACAGATTTTGCCAGAGAAAGGATCGAAATACCCCAGCCCCCTCAAAGCAGCCGCTGAACAGTCGCCGACCGGGGAGTAAAAGTTTTTTGCTTCTTTTTTTCAAAAAAGAAGGCCTTCCTGACTCACCTGTCGTTAACCGCCAACCGCTAATCTGGCCCTCTCCGCAAAAGGGGGTCCACCAGTGCGGGTTCGGCAAACCATACTTGCATCAACACTGTTCCTGGTTTGCGCCCACACATGTACCGCGCGTCCTGTCGTCACGCTGCGGTCCGATCTGTGGTGCCCGTATAATTGCGCGCCCGGTTCGGACCATCCCGGCTACGCCATCGAGATTGCCCGCACTGTGTTCGATGCCGCTGGCTACGACGTGGACTACCAGTTGATGAACTGGACCCGCAGCATAGACGAGGCGCGGCAATGCCATGCGGATGCGGTGATCGGCGCCATCGCCACGGACGTGCCGGGCTTCATCCTACCGGCCGAGCCGATCGGGCGCAGCAGCGTAGGCTTTGCCACACGCCTGAACTCGCCCTTACACTATACAGACCCGCGATCGCTGGATGGCGAGGTGATCGGCATGGTCGCCACCTACGAGTTCTCCGGCCCGCTCGGCGATTACCTGCATGGCCTCAAAGGCGACAAGTCCCGCATCCAATACCTGTCAGGCGACGGAGCGCTGACGAAGAACCTCCTGAAGCTCATGGCCGGGCGTGTGGACGTGGTGATCGACGACGGCCAGGTGCTCCATCGCCTGATCGATGAGCTTCAGCTCGGTAACCAGGTGGCCTTCACCCGCATCTACCGGGGCGTGCCGGTCTATATTGCGTTCTCCCCGGCTTGCCCGGCTTCGGCGCACCAGGCGGAAATCCTGAGCGCCGGCATAGCGCAGTTGCGCGCATCAGGCCGCCTGGCCGCCATCCTGGCCCGCTACGGCCTGGAAGACTGGGACAAGCATGTCAGGCGCTGAAGCGGCTGGGGCCACCGTGCCTACTTGTTTCGGAACGACATCCCGCCATTGGGCGTGGCCACGCACATCGCTGCGCGTCCGCACCATGGTGACGGCCACGATATGCCTTGTTGTGATCCTCCTTGTGGACGCCTGGACCCGTCAGCGGGCGATGGAGTTAGCCGGCCGCGCGGCGCTGACCGAGCGGGCCGGCCTGCTGGCCTCGGTGGAAGCGTCCGCACTGTCGATGCCGCTATGGAACCTGGACCAGGACCAGCTCGATGCGGCGCTGGATGCCGTGGCCGAGGACCCGGACTTTGCCGCCGCTGCCCTGATGCGTCCGGACGGCTCTGTCCTGAGCGCACGCAGCGGAGCGGATACGGCGAATACAGAGCAAATCGAGGTTTCGCGCAGTATCGGCTTCAGTGATCACGGCCGCATGCGCACGCTGGGCACGCTGCGCATATCGCTGGTTACCACCCGGCTGCACCAGGCGCTGTTGGCAGAGCTACGCAGCCAGGGGCTGGCGCTGATCACCCTGCTGGGTGCGGTTATGATGGCGGTGCTCTCTGCCTTGCACCAGCTCACCCGTCCGCTGGATCTGCTGACGTCTGCGCTGAGCCGGCTGGCCGAGGGAGATCTGGAAACGCCGGTGCCCGGGCTGGACCGGCTGGACGAGGTAGGCGCCGTGGCACGCGCGCTCGGCGTCTTCCGCGACACTGCACGCCGGCTGGTGCACGCCGAAGGCCAGTACAAGGCGGTTTTCGACAATGCGGCGCTCGGCATCTTCAGCGCCGCCAAATCCGGCGAGATCACCGGGGTGAACGCCGCTCTGCTGGCAATCACCGGCTACAGGAATTTCGAGAGCGCCAAGGCCGCTCTGGACGATGGGCGCCTGTTCGTCAGCGATGCGCGGCGCGACGCGATGACCGGGCGCTCGCAGATGGAGGCCGGCTATACGGGCGAGATCGCCGAGTTCTGGCGGCCGGATGGATCGTCCTACTGGATCAGCGCAAACGTCCGCGCAGCGCGCGATGAAGCCGGGCGTGTGCTGGGCTTTGTCGGCACGCTGGAAGACATCACTGACCGCCTTCGCCGGCAAAGCGAGGAGCGTCTGCGGGTGCGCGCCGCGCTGCAAAGCGCCAGCGACGCCATACTGATTGCCGATGAGAGAGGCGAACCGCTATTCGCCAACCCGGCCTTTACCGAGGCTTTCGGCTATTCGGCCGAGGAGATCGGCGCGGCCGGCGGCCTGCCCAGCCTGATCACGGACCCGCCGACAAAATGGAGATTGCTGCAGGCGCTCGAAGGCGCTGGCGCCTGGCACGGCGAAGCCGACATGTGCGTGCGCCAGGGTGCGCTGGTTCCCATGCTGATACGCGCCAGCCCGATACGCGACGAGGCGGGCGAGGCGGTAGGCTCCGTGGTGATCTGCACGGACCTGACCCAGCGCCGCGGGGATGAAGCGCGCATTCGCCATCTGGCCCACCATGACACGCTGACCGGCCTGCCGAACCGCATCCTGTTCGCTCACCGTCTGAACGCTGCGCTGGAGCAGATCAAGCACGGCGGCGCCGGCCAGGATGGCTTCGCCCTGCTCTGCCTGGACCTCGACCGGTTCAAGGACGTGAACGACGCCTTGGGTCACGCCGCAGGAGATGGCTTGCTGCGGGCGGTTGCCGGTCGGCTGACGGCCTGCCTAGCCGAAGGCGACGTTGTAGCGCGCCTCGGCGGCGACGAATTTGTCGTCTTGCAGATGCTGCGGCCGGGCGGACAGACCGCGGCGGACCTGGCGGCCCGCCTGATTGCCGAGCTTTCCAGCCCTTACATGATCGATGCGCGCCATGTGTCCGTGGGCGTCAGCATCGGCCTTGTGTTGGCGCCGCTTCACGCTACCGATCCGGGCCAGCTCCTACGCTTCGGTGACATGGCGCTCTACGACGCCAAAGCGCGGGGACGCGGCCAGGCACGCCTGTTCACGCCGGAACTTGAAAAGGCGCTACGCCAGCGCTCCGACCTGGAGCACGATTTGCGCCAGGCGGTCGCCGACGAGGCGCTGCACCTGCACTTTCAGCCGCAATACGCGCTGACCTGCGGCAAGCTCGTCGGCGCCGAGGCGCTGCTACGCTGGTACGATCCCGTGCGCGGCCATGTCTCGCCAGGCGAGTTCATCCCGATTGCTGAAGAATGCGGATTGATCACCGTGCTCGGCGCCTGGGTGCTGCGCGCCGCCTGCCATGCGGCGGCAGGCTGGACGCAAAAGCTGTCGATCGCCGTTAATCTCTCGCCCGTGCAGTTCCGCACGACCGACCTGGTGGGACTGGTGGGAGGCGTGCTCGCCGAGACCGGGCTGGAGCCGGCGCGGCTGGAGCTGGAGATCACCGAAGGCGTGCTGCTCGGCGATTCACCGGATACGCTGGCTACGCTTGCGGGGCTGAAGGCGCTCGGCGTGCGCATCGCAATGGACGATTTCGGCACCGGCTACTCGTCGCTCAGCTATCTGCAGCGCATGCCCATCGACAAGCTGAAGATAGACCAGAGCTTCACCCGCGTTCTGGGCACCGACCCGACGGCGCGGCCGCTTGTGCGCTCCATCATCGGCATCGCGCGCGATCTGGGCATCGCCAGCCTGGCAGAAGGCGTAGAGACCGAATTACAGGCGCAAATGCTGCGCGAGGAAGGTTGCGTAGAGGTGCAGGGATACCTCTTCGGGCGGCCGATGGCGGCGGCAGCGTTCGCCGAACTGGCCGGGTGTGGCGCGCTTGCGGCAGTTGCCTAGTTACTTCTCTTGGTGAAAGAAGCAGCACACCTTGGTTTACGCGGACCGTTGTCAT
>CAXTVW010000161.1:0-7510 GCA_964247675.1 uncultured Acetobacteraceae bacterium | reverse complement strand
CGACGCGCTCCATGCCGATCCACCGCAGCGCCCCCAGCTTCGAGGAGCAGGCCGCCGCCGTGGAAGTGCTGGTGACCGGCATTAAAGTGGTCGATCTGCTGGCGCCGTATCTGAAAGGCGGCAAGATCGGCCTGTTCGGCGGCGCCGGCGTGGGCAAGACGGTGCTGATCCAGGAGCTGATCAACAACATCGCCAAGGGCCATGGCGGCGTCTCCGTGTTCGCCGGCGTGGGCGAGCGGACGCGCGAGGGCAACGACCTGTATCACGAGATGATCGACGCCGGCGTGATCAAGCTGGGCGACAACACCACAGAGGGCAGCAAGGTCGCGCTGGTGTATGGCCAGATGAACGAGCCACCGGGTGCGCGCGCCCGCGTGGGCCTGACCGGCCTGACGCTGGCCGAGTATTTCCGCGACGACGAGGGCCAGGACGTGCTGTTCTTTGTGGACAACATCTTCCGCTTCACCCAGGCCGGCGCCGAAGTGTCCGCCCTGCTGGGCCGCATCCCGTCCGCGGTGGGCTACCAGCCGACGCTGGCCACCGACATGGGCGCGCTGCAGGAGCGCATCACCAGCACCAAGAAGGGCTCGATCACCTCGGTGCAGGCCATCTACGTGCCGGCCGACGACCTGACCGACCCGGCGCCTGCTACCTCGTTCGCCCATTTGGACGCGACGACGGTGCTGAACCGCGCGATCTCCGAGAAGGGCATCTACCCGGCGGTCGATCCGCTTGACTCGACCAGCCGCTCGCTCGATCCGCGCATCGTCGGCGAGGAGCACTACCAGGTGGCGCGCGACGTGCAGCGCATCCTGCAGACCTACAAGAGCCTGCAGGATATCATCGCCATTCTTGGCATGGACGAGCTGTCGGAAGAGGACAAGCTGACCGTGGCGCGCGCCCGCAAGATCGAGCGATTCATGAGCCAGCCGTTCCACGTGGCAACCGTGTTCACCGGGCTCGAGGGCAAGTTCGTGGCTATTGCCGACACGGTGCGGTCCTTCAAGGAGATCGTCGAGGGCAAGCATGACGATCTGCCTGAGGCGGCGTTCCTGATGGTGGGGACGATCGAGGAAGCTCGCGAGAAGGCCGAGAAGATGAAGGTATCGGCGTAAGCAAGAAAGCAGTTCTTTTTCGAGAAAAAGAACCAAAAAGCTTTTGCTCCGCTGTCGCGGGAGTCTCAGGAAACTCTCGCGACAGCGGAGCAAAAGTCTTTTGCTTCTTTTCTTCAGAAAAGAAGGCCTTCCTTCCTTCCTTAAGGTCCAACAATGCCGATCCAGCTAGAAATCGTCAGCCCCGCCCGCCTGGTGCTAAGCCGCGCCGTTGAGATGGTGGTGATGCCCGGCTACGAGGGTGACCTCGCCGCCATGGAAAACCACGCGCCGATGATCGTGCTGCTGCGCGGCGGCGTCATCGCCTTGCACGAAGGCGGCACCGTTACCGACCGGCTCTTCGTGGGCGGCGGATTTGCCGAGATCACGCCGGAGCGCTGCACCATCCTCGCCGATGACGCCACGCCTGTCGCCGAGCTGTCGGCGGAGGACGCGCGCCGCCGCTTGGCCGATGCGGAATCGGCGTGGGCGGAGGTTGACAAGGCCGACATCAACGCGCGCGACGCCGTGCTGGACCGGCTGCAATCCACCCGGGCCGCCGTGCGATACGCCCAGGCCGGCTGAGCCTGCATCCGGATACTGCCCGGCGCCGTTACCCGCAGGTCGCCACCTGCTCTGTGGCTCCATGGCCACAGGCGAAAGTCTGAGGCTTCCGCCGCACTGCAACCAGTGGCAGGTTCAGGTCGCTTTAACGCATTGACCGGTCGCCGGGACACGCCGCATCCCTGTGCGGCTGCGTCCTGGCATTTCTGTACACACGCGCCGACCTGGCGCTGCTTGCACAGCTGAACCGCACGGGATGATGATGATGGTGCAACGATGAAACACTGGCGGATCGAGGAGGTTCCCTGGGACCGGTTCGACCCTACCAAACTGGATCCGCAGATCGTGGCGCTCGTGAAAGCGGCGGCCCTGGTCGAGCGGAACGGCATCGATTACGGCACCTACCTGAACCGCGTGTTCGCCGAGGACCCTGATTTCCGCAAGGCCGCCGACCGCTGGTCCGTCGAGGAAGTGCAGCATGGCGACACGCTCGGCCGCTGGGCCATGCTGGCCGATCCGGGATGGGATTTCGAGACCGCGTTCAAGCGCTACAAGGACGGCTACCACTTGCCGCTGCTCGATACGGACGCGTCCATACGCGGCTCGCGCACAGGCGAGCTGATCGCGCGCTGCATGGTGGAGAGCGGCACCTCGAGCTACTACTCGGCGCTGGGCGATGCGGCTGAGGAACCAGTGCTGCGCGACATTTGCCGGCTAATCGCGGCAGACGAGTTCCGCCACTTCAAGCTGTTCTACGACCACATGAAGCGCTACCTGAAACGCGAACGGATCAGCGTGTTCCAGCGTATGCGCATCGCGATCAGCCGTATCGGCGAGAGCGAGGACGACGAACTCGCCTACGCGTTCTATTGCGGCAACTCGCCACCCGACGCGATCTACAAGCATGAGACAGCGATCGCCGGCTACATGTCACGCGCGATGACGATGTACCGCTACAAGCACCTGGAGCGTGCCGTCGGCATGATCCTTAAAGCGATCGGGCTGCCGCCGCGTGGGCGGGTTTCCGGGCTGGCAGCGCGGGGCGCCTGGATGTTCATGTGCAAGCGGCGGGATCGTTTCAAGCGAGTGGTATTGGCGGCGGCTTAGGCAGGCACGGTCTTCTCTTTCGAGAAAGCGTCAGCGAACGCTTCAGTAGCCGCCGACAGGGAGCAGAGGTTTTCTGCTTCTTTTTGCAAAGAAGAAGGCGTTGCTTCCTACCCTCCATACAACGCAACAACGTCCGGGTTCTTGCGGGCCGGCGGTATCGGCGGAGGTGTCGTGACCAGAAACACGCCCTTCTCCGCGGCCTGCAACGCCGGCTGCCGTGAACCGATCCAGGTCGCATATGGCCGGTAGGACGGCGCGCCACCTGGTTTCGAGCACAGCCACGGGTCGGGGTTGCGGATGGGAAAGGTCAGCCAGGCAAGCACGAAGGCGTCGCGCGCAGCGGCTTCCTTTTCCGGTTGCGAACTGCGCGCAAGAACCGCCTTGAACGGCTGCATGTCGTAGCTGGCCATGCCCAGCCGCGCATCGGCCGCTACCGGATCGGCGCACTGGCCGGCCTCGCTCAGCATGATGAAGGTCGTGCGGTAGAAGGCGGACACGGCGTCTTTGGTCCATTGCGCGCGCACTGCGCCTTGGCTGTGAATGGCCTGGACGAGAAGCCCGACCGCATACAACTGGCCGATGAACACCGAATCCGTGGCGCCGTCCTCCTGCCGGAGCAGCAGCCAGTTCACCGTGCGCTGGCGCAGCGCGTCATCCTGGCCGGAGAACGCCGCCTCCAGCATGGGCACGATCAGCGAATATTTCCGCGCGGCCAGGTCGCTGTCGAGCGTCGCCTCATAGGCTCCCGCATCGCGGGTGAGGGCAGCGTGACGGGCAACACTGTAGCCGGCGATTGGCGGTCTGGCCGGGCCATCCTGCTGCTGGCAGGCGGCCAAGGCCAGACAGGCCGAAGCTGCCTTCGCCAACCGTTCAGGCCAGTAGGACAGCCCCACGGCTCTAGGCCGCGCTGCCGACCCGCTTGGGGAACGAGAGGTGGATCAGGTTCGAGGCTTCCGGCCCATCCGGCTCGCCAAGCGATACATCCTCGGAACCGCGCAGCACCGCGGTCAGCGCCTCGTTCATGCTGGCGAACTCGCCCACATCGGCGCCGGTCAGGCAGCACCAGGCGCGTATGCTGGATCCGCTGCGGGCGAAACCCCAACGGGACCAGGCCTGGCCGCACATATACACGCTCAGGAAATTGCCGACTTCCGAGGCGTCGCCCTCGTCGCGGTCATGGATGACCATACGATCGAAACCGGCCTTTTTGGCCCTGTCCTGCCAGAAACCCACCTGCATCCGGTCCTTTGGGGTCAGGCAGGACCCCTGGACGGCAGTTGGCGCTCGCGCTGAATGGAGCGCAAACGAAATGACGACGCCGGCTACTGCAGATTGAGTCGAAGGCATTATTAATGCTCACCGCCGAGTTGGTAAGCTTGTTTAACCTAACTTTATCGTGAGCGTATGTGATACGTTTCACACAGTGAGGTGCTTTACGACACACCAACGACTTATCGTCTATTCCGCACCCAACGAATCAACTTCCCGTTGCGCCTCAAGCCGGTAGCCCACCCCAGGCTCCGTGCTGACCAGGGCACCCGCCTCGGCGCCCAGCTTTTGGCGAAGATGGCCGATATATACACGAAGATACTGGACGTCGGCGGTATGCGCCGGTCCCCAGACCGCCGTCAGCAGCTGCCGATGGGTGATCACGCGGTCCTTGTTCCGCACCAGAAGCGCCAGCAGGTCATACTCGCGCGGGGTCAGTTGCACCAGCGCGCCGGACACACGCACGCGGCGGTGCACCAGGTCCACCTCCAGCTTGCCTACCTGGAACGTGCCCGCCTCGTCCTCCGCGCCGCGCTCCTGGCGCAGGGCCACGCGTATGCGGGCGAGCAGTTCGCCCATGTCGAACGGCTTCTCCACATAATCGCCGGCGCCGGCGTCCAGCGCGCGTATCTTCTCGGCCGCCCTGTCGCGGGCGGAGAGCACGATCACCGGGGTGCCGGCGGCGGCGCATAACTGGGTCAGCACGTCCTGGCCGTCCATGTCCGGCAGGCCGAGATCGAGCAGGATGAGCGCGGGCTTCCGCCTGGCGGCCTCGCGCAGCGCCTCGGCGCCGGTGTCGGCACGCGCCACCTCGTAGCCGGCCGCTTCCAGCGTGGGGCGCAGGAAGCGGTGTATCTGCGGCTCGTCATCGACCAGCAGGATCACCGCTCGGTCGCGCAACGGCGCCGGCGCGGCGGAAGAAAAGCTCATGGCATGGTTCTCAGACGCAGCAGGATCGTGGTCCCCGGGCCAGGCTGCGTGGGTGCGGCGGCGGGGCTGAGTGCTTCGATCGTGCCGCCCATTGCCTCCGTCAAGCCCCGCGCGATCGCCAGCCCCAATCCGGTGCCCGGCACTGTGCGGTCCTCACGGCGCGCGCGGTAGAAGCTGTCGAACACATGCGGCAGGTCATCGGCCGGGATGCCCGGGCCGCTATCGGTCAGCGAGATGCACATCAGCGCGCCTTCCATGCGCCCGATCACCCGTATGCCGGCCCCGGCCGGCGCGTATTTCGCCGCGTTCTCCAGGATGTTGACGAGGACCTGTTCCAGCAGCGCGGGATCGGCGCTCAGCAGAGGCAGGGTGTAGGGCGCGTCCATCTGGACCGGGCCCAGGCCGGGCACGCGCGAGGCAGCGCCTTCGATCGCATCCGCCGCGGCAACCGGCTCCAGCCGCGGTACTATCTCGCCTGTCTCGACGCGCGTCATCTCCATGATGTTGGCCAGGAAGCGCGTCATGCGGACGGTGTCCTGCTCGATGCTGGCGAGCAGGTCGGCCCGGTCGGCCGGCGCCAGCGTGTCCCAGGAGGCGCGCAGCGAGCCGGCCGCCCCGCGTATGCCGGTCAGCGGCGTGCGCAGGTCGTGACTCAGGCTGTTCAGCAGGGCGGTGCGCAATTTCTGGGTCTCCGCCTGCGCCTGGGTGCGCGCGGCGTCGGCTGTCAGGCGCACGCGCTCCAGTGCCGAGGCCGCCTGGTCCGCCAACGCCAGCAGGGATTGCAGCTTCGGCTGATCTACCGCGCCGCCTGGCCGCACGCCCAGCACACCCATCGCCTGACGCGCGGTGCGCAGCGGCAGGAAACGCCAGGCGGCGCTCGGCAGCGTGGCGGTGCCGCGGCCAGCCTGCTCCTGGCGGGAGTAGCTCCAGCGCGCGGCGGCCCAGCTCCCGTCATCCATGGTGTCCAGGCTCGGCGGCTCTGCGCCGCGTATGTTGAGGTCCTCGCCCTCGCCGATCAGCACCAGCGCGGGTGCCACGATCTCGCCGGCCAGCCTGGCGATCTCTGCCAGCAGGTCGGGCTCGCTGGCCGGCTCGCCCAGCCGCCGCGTGAAGCCGGAAATGCGGCGCAGGCTGTCGATCCGGCCCTGCGCGCCCTTGGCCTCCAGCCGCAACCGGCCGGCCAGCAGGCCGGTGGCCGACGCCACGCCCAGGAATACCAGCAGTGCCACCACATCGCGCGGCTGCGAGATGGTGAAATGGCCGACCGGCGGGATGAAGAAGAAGTTCCAGGACAGGAAGCTGAGTGCCGCGGTGTAGAGCGCGGCCGGCAGGCCCCATGCCGTGGCCGAGGCCACCACGGCGGCGAGGAAGATCATCCCCAGCGCCTCGTGCTCCAGGTAGGTGTGCAGCAGTTCGCCCGCACCGATCACGGCGCCGACCAGGGCGGTGCTGACGATCCAGGGCGCCCAGCCATCCGGCCAGGGACTGACCCGCCGCCGGCGCAGCGGCAGGCCACCCACCGGGACCACGTGGATCGCGAATTCCGGGCCCTGGCGTACCAGCGTGCCGGCCAGCGTCCGCCCGGTCAGAAGCCGCCGCCAGCTCGGCGCCCCGCGGCCTATCACCAGATGTGTCACGTTGCGGGCGCGCGCCACCTCGAGCGTGGTCTCCACCAGCGGACCGCCGGCGCATATTTCCACCTCCGCGCCGAGACTTGCCGCCATCTCCAGCGCCGGCCTGGTAGCGTCCAGCCCGTCCCGGCGCTCGAAATGCAGCGCCAGCCAGGGGGCGCGCAGGGCGTCGGCCAGGCGCTTGGCCTGGCGGACCACGGCCTCCGCGCCGGAATCGGCACCCACCAGGGCCAGCACGCGGTCGCCCGCCGGCCAGATGCCTTCCACGCCATGCGCGCGCATGTAGGAGCGCACGTCCTGGTCCACGTATTGCGCGGCCCGGCGCAGCCCGATCTCACGCAAGGCGGCCAGGTTGCCCTCGCGGAAGAAGCTGTCCAGCGCGCGGGCCGCCACGTCCGGCCGGTAGATCTGGCCGTCGCGCAGGCGGCTTCGCAGCTCGGCCGGCGAGAGGTCGACGAACTCGATCTCGTCGGCCATCTCCATCACCCGGTCCGGCAGCGTCTCCGTCACCCGCACGCCGGTGATGCGCGCGATGTCGTCGTTGAGGCTTTCCAAATGCTGCACGTTCAGCGTCGCCCACACGTCGATGCCGGCTTCCAGCAGCTCGGCCACATCCTCCCAGCGCTTGTTGTGCCGGCTGCCGGGCGCGTTGGTGTGGGCCAGCTCATCGACCAGCAGCAGTCCTGGGTGGCGGGCGAGGGCGGCCTCAACGTCGAACTCCTCCAGCACCTGGCCGCGATAGGCGATCGTGCTGCGCGGCAGTAGCGGCAGGTCGGCGATCTGCCGTTCGGTGCCGGCGCGGCCGTGGGTCTCCACCACGCCTATCAGCACGTCCCGGCCGGCGGCGCGGGCGCGCTGGGCGTTGGCCAGCATCTCCCAGGTCTTGCCTACGCCAGGGGCTGCGCCGAGGAAGACCTT
>CAXTVW010000160.1:0-7523 GCA_964247675.1 uncultured Acetobacteraceae bacterium | reverse complement strand
AGGTCTCGGGTATATGCGGCATAGCAGACGAGCCGCGTGAGGGAGTTCGTGGCATGAACTACGCCGAGCAAAGCAGCAACCCGACGCGCCACCTTGTCGGTGTCGGCTTCGTCGTCGCTTTCCATATCGTGCTGATCTATGCGCTCGTTGAGGGACTTGGCTTGAATATCATCGAGAAGATCAGGCTGCCGCCGGACGCGAAGATCGTGCGGGAGGAGGTGATGCCGCTGCCACCGCCGCCGCCTCCGCCGCTGGCGCCGCCTTCGCAGGCAGCACCGAATGTGACGATCCCCGTACCTGACATCGTCATTCAGACACCCGCCCCGCCGCAACGAGCAATCGAGGCCGTAGCGCGATCCAACGAACCGCCGCAGGCGTATCAGCGGACCACGCCTGGAGAGGCGGCGCCGGCACAGCCGGATCGGGACGTGAGTGAACGCCCGATCGCCGGGAACCCTCTCGTGTATCCGGCGCAGATGCAGGACGCTGAACGCGAAGGCTCCGCCCGCGTGTCCTGTTTCGTGGGAAAGGACGGGCGGACCAGCGGCTGCAAGGTCGATTCCGTGACGGATGGGGCAGCGTTCGGCGCAGCGGCGCTAAGTTATGTCGCGACAGCACGCTACCAGCCCCGCACACATAACGGCGTGGCGGTCGCGGCACAGCATCAGTGGAACATACGGTTCTCCCTAGGCGGCGGCGAGTAACCCACCACCACGGGAAAACGGATCATCCCGCCAGCGCAGTCAAAGCCGTCCAAACCCGTGAATGGTCAGGCGCTAAGCTGCCCCAAACGCGCGACAGCGGAGAAAAAGTTTTTTGCTTCTTTTTTTCAAAAAAGAAGGCCTTGCTTGCTCACTTGCTAGCCGTCCGAACCACCGGATACGTCTGCTCCCACCCACCCCCAAGCGCCTTGTACAACTGCACCAGATTAGAAGAGACCGTTGTAGAGCTATCAGCCAGAGACAGCTGCGCGTTCAGCAGGGCCCGTTCCGCGTCCAGCACGTTAAGGAAGTCCGCAACGCCTTGCGTGTAGCGTTCGCGGGAGAGTTTCAGTGCTATCTGGTTCTGCGTCACGGCCTCGGCCAGCGCGTCGTGGCGGCGTTGTTCGGCGGCGTAGGCGGTGAGGGCGTTGTCCACGTCGTGCCACGCCTGCAGCACGGTCTGCTGGTAGTTCAGCGCGGCTTCCTGCTGTTCCACCTTGCGTAAGGCCAGCGTGGCGCGCAGGCGGCCGCCTTCGAAGATGGGGATGCTGATGGTGGGGCCGAGGCCGTATTGGCGCGCGGCCCAGTTACCCAGATCCTTGGCTTTCAGGGCCTGCAGGCCGAGGCTGCCGTCCAGCGTCACTTTCGGGTAGAAGTCCGCGACGGCCACGCCGATGTCCGCGGTGGCGGCATGCAGCTGCGCCTCCGCCTGGCGAATGTCTGGCCGGCGGCGGGCGAGTTCGGAGGGTACGCCCACCGGCACGCGCGGTGGTACCGGCGGCACCATGCCCGGCTTGATCAGCTCGGCGCGCAGCGCGCCTGGCGCCTCGCCGAGCAGGAAGCTCAGCGAGTTTATCGACTCGGCTTCCTGCTGTTCGAGCTGCGGCACCTGGGACTGGGTGGTCTGCAATTGCGCGGCGGCGTTCGCCACGTCCAGGTCGGAGGTCAGGCCGGCGCGGAAGCGGTCCTGCGACAGGTGCAGGGATTCCTGTTCGGTGACGATGTTGTCGCGCGCGATGGCGAGCTGGGTTTGCTGGCCGCGGAGCTGGACGTAGTCGCGCGCCACTTCGGCGACGACGGAGAGCAGCGAGTTGCGGCGCGCGTCCGTGGAGGCTTCCAGCGAGGCGTCGGCCGACTCCACTTCGCGCCGCACGCGGCCCCACAGGTCCAGTTCCCAGGAGGCGTCGAAGCCGCCCTGGAACAGGTTGAACGGCGGGATGCTGGTGCCGCCAGCGACGCTGTTGGGGATGGCGCCGGAGCGGCCGGTGGTGCCGCTGGCGGCGCCGCCGTTGCTGCCGAACGAGGTGGTGGTGCCGCTGCTACCGCCGCCACCGCCACCGATGACGCCGATCACGCCCTTCTGGCTGATGCGTTCGCGTGTGTAGGAGCCGTCGCCGGTGAGCGTGGGAAACTGGTCCGCGCCGGTGATCTGGCGCTGGGAGCGGCTTTCGGCCAGGCGGATGGTGGAGAGGCGGACGTTAAGGTTGGCGGCGGCGACCCGGTTCTCCAGCGAGGTCAGTTCGGCGTCGCGGAACAGGTTCCACCAGTTCGGGTCGATCGGCTCGGACACCGGCTCGCTGATCGGCGCCACGGTTGGCGGCGGGGCCGGCCGGCTGGCGAACCAGGTGGCGGGCGACCAGATCGCCTGGTGCTTGAAGTTGGGACCGACGGCGCAGCCGGCCAGCAAGACGAGTGCGGCGTGCGGCAGCGCGGGCCTGAGCCGGCGGAGCGGAGTTTGTCTGCGCACGATGGCGGCTCCTGAGACGATCTGGGCACTGACGGACCCGGGCGAGGTGCCATGCCATGCCAGGACGGCACGAAGAACGCCAGAGCCGCTGACCGGACGGTTCGGTCAGCCTTGACAAGCTAGCGGCTTTGAACCGATCGTCAATCCGCTTTCAGGAACGCCTAATGGCTGTCATCACCAAAGCCTTGCCGCCTGACACCGCGACTTTACCCGAGGACGGCGAGGCGCTCAGCCTCAAGCGTGTCCAGATTTTGGACGGTGCCGCCAGGGTGTTCGCGCAGGACGGCTACGAGGGCGCCAGCATGTCCCGCATCGCGGCGGAGGCGGGTGTCTCGAAGGGCACACTCTACAACTACTTCACCTGCAAGGCGGAGCTGTTTGCCGATTACGTGCAGCGCGAATGCGCGAAGCGGGTGGCCCAGGTGTTCGACGACCTGGATCACGCCCGCTCGCCGGAGGACACGCTCGGCCGTATCGGGCGGCGGATGATCGCGATGCTGGTCTCCGAATCGGCACTGGTGATCCACCGGATGGTGGTGGCGGAGGCGGGGAAGTTTCCCGAGCTTGCGTGCTCGTTCTACCAGGCGGGGCCTGCGCCGGCGGTGGCGCATCTGGCGGCCTACCTCCGCCACCTCGGCGCGGATGGGCGGCTGGAGGTGCCGGACCCGGTGTTCGGGGCCGAGCAATTCTTCGCGCTGATCCAGACGCGGCTGTACATGGAGCGGCAGTTGCGGCTGACTGAGGTGCCGTCCGAGGCGCAGATGGATCATGTGGTGGAGAGCGCGGTGCGGCTGTTTTTGCGGGGGTATGCGCCGTAGGCGAGAAGGAAGGCCTTCTTTTTTGAAGAAAAGAAGCAAAAAACTTTTGCTCCCTGTCGGCGAGTGCTGAAGCAGTCGCTGACAAAGGAGCAAAAGTTTTTTGGTCCTTTTTTTAAAAAAGGACTGCTTGCTTTTTTGAGTCAACGCAGAGGCCGCGCGTGGTATAAGCTTCGCCCATGAGTGGTCTGGACTTTATCGAAGACATCCGGATTGCGCAGTTCTGGCGCAAGATACTGGGCGAGATCGAGTATGTTACCTTGTACGATCCCGACGATCTCAGGCGCTGGTACAAGGCGCTGGAGACCCGCGGGCCGCAGGAGATACGTGACTTCCTGGTGGAGCGGACCGGCCGGCATCCGACGGGCGCGGTGACGGGCATCGTGGCCCTGGCGCCGCATCCGCCGCGCAAGATCATCGATCTTTGGCTCGAGTCACACGACCATGTGCGTACCCGGCCTTACTGGCTGGCTTTTGCTGGTTTCGTCGTGCTGGCCTACTACACGATGACAAACCTTTCCGGCTTCGAGCATATGCCGAGCCAGACGCGGTTTCAGCTCAACCCGCCGATCGTCGGCGGACCGCCGCCGCCGGTTCCGCAATCGCCGCTGCCTAGCGCGGCCTCGACCCGGCCGGCCGATTTGCCGGCCCCGGCCTCTGTGGCTTCGCCGCCGACCGGGAGCATGAGCGGGCAGCACCACTGACGGCCGCCTGGCTACGGATGGCGAACCGTCCTTCAGCCATGTTCGAGCCGCCTGGTGACGTTCAGCGCGGCCGCTGCCGATAACAGGAACGCCAGGGTCCAGTGTCCCGTGGCCTCACGGCCCTGGTGCCACACCAGAAGCAGGAACAGCAGGCTGACCCACAGCATCAGCCACAAAGTGGATTGTCCCCGCCCGGTGGCGATGACGCATAATGCGAAGAACACGGCGAAGCAGCCGACCGCCAAGGCGCGCAACACGTCGAACCCGCGGCCGCCCAGTTCCGCCACCGCCTGCTGCAGCATGGCGCCCGCCTGGTCCGCCCAGGCGAACAGCGTGGCCAGCGCGTCATCCGGGCCGAGCGCGTAGATCAGCGCGGTCAGCACGAGGCCTACAACCCAGACGATGGTGACGGTCCTGCTGCGCACATTGTCCTCCGGCGCCATGATGCTGGCTGACGGGAACGCCTGGCAAGAAGCTGCGCCAGTTGAGCCGGAAGCGAGTGTCTCAAAAATAAAGCAAGCCTTCACTCTCGTGGCGGTATTCTCATTCGTGAGACCGGCTGGACCGGAACTGCTCGGGGATGGGTTGCATGCTCACTTTGCTGTCTTTCGCTCGGCAATCCTGTGGCCCTGACATGGGTTTGCTCGGCTGGGCAGTGGCCGCGGTCTGTCTGGCCGCGCTCGTCTGGTCCTGGTTGCGGCGCCGGCCGGCGGCGGTGGGGCGCAGGCAGGCCGAGCTGGCCATGTTCCGCGCCGCCCGCAACGATGCCCTAACCCGGCTGAGCAGCCGGGACATGTTCATCACGGAGATGACGGCCGTGTTCTCCCAGGGGATGCCGGCGGCCTTGCTGCTGATCGACATCGACGATTTTTCCGGCCTCAACGGCAGGCATGGACACCGCGTGGGCGACGAGGTGCTGGTGACGATGGCGCACCGGCTGCGCGGCCTGTCGCCCGCTGCCGCCCATGTGGCCCGCATCGGCGCCGACCGGTTCGCCCTGCTGACCCCGGCCTCCGGCCGACCGGATTGCCTGGAGACCACCGCACTGGCCGTGCTGCGAAGCCTGACAGGACCGATCGCCTGCGGCGCCGGCATGCTGGAGTGTACGGTGAGCATCGGCGTGGTGATGCTGCCCGGGCAGGCGGAGGATGCCGATGGCGCGCTGCGCGCCGCCGGCGCGGCGCTGGATCACTTGCGCGCGGCGGGCGGGGCCGGATGGCGCATATACGATCCGGACCGTGACGACGGGGAGCGCCGGCGTGCCGCCCTCGGGGCTGAGTTGCGCGCCGGCCTGTCGGCCGGCCAGGTGGTCCCGTTCTATCAGCCGATCATCGACCTGGCGGACGGGCGCCTGGTCGGGCTGGAAGTGCTGGCGCGCTGGCAGCACCCCATCCGCGGCCTGCTGCCGCCGGAGCTGTTCATCCCGCTGGCGGAAGAGCTGCACCTGACCGGCCACATCACCGAGACGCTGATGCGCCGGGTGATTGCCGACTCGGCCGACTGGCCAAGCTGGCTGTATTTCGCCTTCAACGTCTCGCCGGGCCAGTTGCGCGAGCTGATCGGCATGATACGCAACCCGCCGGTCTGGCCGGAAGGCACGCTGGACCCCGAGCGGCTGGAAGTGGAGGTGACGGAGAGCGCGCTGATCGAGGACATCGACGTGGCGCGCGAGGTGATCGCATTGCTGCAACAGCGCGGGACACGCGTGGTGCTGGACGATTTCGGCGTCGGCTACAGCAGCTTTTTCCACCTGCGCGAATTGCCGTTCGATCGGATCAAGATCGATCGCAGCTTCATCATGGACATCGCGTCCGACCCGCGGGCGCAAGCCTGCGTGCGGGCCATGCTGGCGCTGTGCGGCAGCCTGGGCATACCGATGGTGGCCGAGGGCGTGGAGAGCGCTAAGACGGAGGTGCTGCTGGCAGAACTGGGCTGCAGGTTCGGGCAGGGGTATCATTACGCGGAGCCGGTGCCGCATGGCGGGGTGGCTGGGCTGCTTCGGGCGTTTTCCGGGCGGGAAAAAGCAAGAAGAAAAGAAGCAGTTTTATCCTGAAGGAGACCCGCACCAGCCAAGTGCGGCAGGACACAACCGACACGTTCCAGCGTCGAGGTAGCGAAAGTTTTCTGCTTCTTTTTTTCAAAAAAGAAGGACTTCCTCACTTCACTTCCTTAAACTTGAACCGGCACCAAGCCACCGCCGCGCACCGCCAGCATTCCGGGCGACGCGCCTTGCACACGTAACGTCCGTGCAGGATCAGCCAGTGATGCGCCGGGCGAAGCATCTCCGGCGGGATACGCGCCACCAGGCGGTCTTCCACCTCCCGCACGGTCTTGCCCGGCGCGATGCCGGTGCGGTTGCCCAGGCGGAAGATGTGGGTGTCCACAGCCATCGTCGCTTCGCCGAACGCCACGTTCAGCACCACATTGGCTGTCTTGCGGCCCACGCCGGGCAGGGCTTCGAGGGCCGCGCGGTCATGCGGCACATCGCCGTCATGGTCGTGCAGCAGGATTTCCGACAGGGCGACCACATTGCGGGCTTTTCCCTGCCACAGCCCGATCGAACGTATGTGCCGGCTCACGCCTTCCACGCCGAGGCGGACCATCTCCGCGGGGCCTGGCGCCTCGGCGAACAGGCCGACCGTCGCCTTGTTGACCGACGCGTCGGTGGCCTGGGCGGAAAGCACGACGGCTACCAGCAATGTGTAAGGGTCGGTGAAGGCCAGCTCGCTCTGTGCGTCAGGGCGGGTGGCAGCGATGGCTTGCAGGAACGGGCCTACGTCGGCGCGTGGCATGCGTGTGGCTGGGCGCGGCTCGGCTTTGGGCATGGAGGATTCCGGCATCTGGCAACAGGGCGGGTGTGCCCCATAGTATGGTGCGATGCGGGCTGGGGCCGGCTAGGCAAGGAAGGCCTTCTTTTTTGAAAAAAAGAAGCAAAAAACTTTTGCTCGCTGTCGGCAGGCTGTCTGGCCGGCGCGCGGCGCGGCCACTGTGCTCATGACATCCGAGCTTGATCCTGTCGTCTTCGAAGCCGAAGTCACGCCGCATCGCAGCCTGTCCGCACGCGGCTTGCGACGGGTCATCGGGTTTGTCGCCGTGGTCAGCCTGTGTACCACTTCGGTGTTCTGGTATATCGGCGCCTGGCCGATCGCCGGCTTCAACGGCGGCGAAATACTGCTCGCGATGGTGTTGCTGCGCGCGCATGCGCGGTCCCGGCGGCAGCGCGAGGTTCTGCTGTTGAGCAACCAGTCTTTGCGTATCGTGCGGACGGATGCCAAGGGGCGGGACAGCGAAAGCCGGCTCTCGCCAGGCTGGCTGAACGTGATCCTGCAGGAGCGGCCTGGCCGGGTGCCGGGACTGTTCCTGACGTCACGCGGGCAGCATGTCGAGGTTGGCGCGGCGCTTGGGGAGCCGGAGAAGCGGGACCTGGCGGCTGCTTTGTCCGAGGCTGTGCACCGGTTGAAGAATCCGGTTTTTGATAATCCGCAGTTGCGGGCTGAGGCTTAGCTAGGAAGCAAGCAAGGCCTTCTTTTTTGAAAAAAAGAAGCAAAAAACTTTT
>CAXTVW010000159.1:0-7567 GCA_964247675.1 uncultured Acetobacteraceae bacterium | reverse complement strand
ATATCCAAAGCCTGCTGTCCATACCGCGGCGTCTGCAGGTCCGTAAGCGTCCCACGCCCGCCGTAGGAAATGCGCGCCTCCGCCATCCGGTCATGCGGCACCGTGTTGTCGCTGGCGATATCTTGCGGACGGATCACGCCGCTGACCTGCAGCACGCGTAGCTCGCTGTTCACCCGCATTTCCTGCGTAGCAGCCACAACAAGGTTGCCGTTTGGCAGCACTTGGGTGACGACCCCGGCGAGGCGCAGTGTCACCGTCTCGTTCCGCTTGATTGTGCCCGTGCCCACGTTCGAATTGGTGCTGCTGGCGTTCACCAGCGTGGAGGCGCTGACCGCCTTGCCGAGGATTCGCGGCAGCGCCGCCTCCAGGCCGAACAGGTTCGGCAGCCCCTCAGTCTCTGTTCCTGTCCGTGTGGCGCCGGTGGCGTTCTGCACGTTCGCCGCGTCCGCGGTGTTGACCAGGATCGTGACGATGTCGCCCACCTGGGCCGCGCGCTGGTCCTTGAAGAACGCGCGGCTGCCGCTGCGCCATAGGCTTGCGGGTTCGCTCGGTATGGTTTCGGCGCGCGGCATCGGCATGGTCACCGGACGCCAGTGCGGGTCCCGCGTCGGGTCGGCGGTGGCCGTCATCACCGGCGGGCGGCCGATTTCGGAAAGCTTGGTGAAGGTGTCGCAGCCTGCGACGGCAAGCATGGCCGCAAGATAGCCGAAGCGGGCGAGGGGGCCGTTCATGGCGCGCTCACGAGCGTAACGGTGGCTTCACGCGGCGCCACGCGGACCTCGTCCGGTCCTGTAATCTCGGCGACCACGACGCGGTGCGACAACGGGTTCTCCACGCGTATGTGGTCGCCGCGCGCACCGGCCTCCGCGGCGATGCCCTGGGCGCTCAAGGACAGGCCATCGCTGTCCAGCAGCATGCGCACCAGAGCACCGCGCTGCACCAGTGCAGGGCGTGTGAGGTCCGCCAAAGTGAGTATCTGCCCCGGCGGCACGTCATGGCGCACCGCCATGCCGAGCGCATCGCGCGGGTTGATGGCCGAAGCGCCACGCAGCAGGGCGGTGCGCACACGGCCGGGGCGCAGGTCCGCCGCCGTCACCAGATGGCCAGGCGG
Source organism: uncultured Acetobacteraceae bacterium (assembly GCA_964247675.1). Classification (GTDB taxonomy): domain Bacteria; phylum Pseudomonadota; class Alphaproteobacteria; order Acetobacterales; family Acetobacteraceae; genus BOG-908. The sequence goes on along the minus strand of CAXTVW010000159.1, from coordinate 6,456 downwards.
CAGGCGTGTGGTCGCAACGGCCGTGACGGCCATCGCCAACACCTGGCCGGAGACGCGTATCTGCACCGCCTCCGCATCGGGCATGGCTATGGTGACGAGCGCGGTGAAGCGGGATCCCGACGGATCGTAGCTGAGCTGGCTGACCGCGGGGTCCGCGATGCTTCCGGCCGGCAGCAGCACGGGCTGGATGTCTGGCGAGGCGACATCGAAGATCTCCGGCGCCCCGTTTGCGGCAAGCGCCTGGCGGAGCGCCTCGGTTATGCGGGCCTGCGGCAATATGTCTCCGCGGCGTTCGACGACGGCACGTTCGCCGCCGGTCTGCGGGCGCCAGTCCACGTTGAAGTCGCGGGCTATGGCGGCAAGCTGCGGCGAGGCGACGGTTATGCGCGCGCCCGGTGCGGGGGCGGCGCCCAGGACGCGGTCGGGCGTGCTGCCGAGATTGTCGAACAGATCCGCCAGGCGGACGGTGCCGGCGGTGATCTGCGTGAAGGGGCGCAGGATAGCGGCCTGGGTGGGGGTGGTGAGCGTCAGCAGGCAGGCAAGCAAGAAGTCCTGTCTTGAAAAAAAGGACCGGAGAACTTCTGCTCCCTGTCGGAGATTTGCGCGTCGCATTTCACTTACCTCAGGTTCGAGAGGGTCTGCAGCATTTCGTTCGAGGACGTGATGACCTTGCTGTTCATCTCGTAGGCGCGCTGCGCGGTGATGAGGCTGGTGATCTCGGTCACCACGTTGACGTTGCTGTTCTCCACGTATCCCTGCTGGATGTTTCCAAACCCTGGCGCGCCGGGCGTGCCTGTCGTCGCCGTGCCGCTGGCGCCGGTCTGCAGGAAGAGGTTGTCACCCTGCGCGTCCAGGCCTGCTTCGTTTGGAAACGAGGCCAGTTGCATCTGGCCCAGCGTTTGCGGGTTCGTCTGCCCGCTGATGGTGGCCTGCACCTGTCCGGCTGCGTTGACGGTGACGCTGACCGCATTCGTGGGGACTGTTATCGCGGGGATGACCGGATAGCCGTCCGCCGTGACGATGGTGCCGTCAGGCGCCAGCGCGAACGTGCCGTCACGCGTGTAGGCGGTCTCTCCCGAAGGCAGCGTCACCTGGAAATACCCGTTGCCCTGAATGGCCAGATCCAGCGTGTTGCCGGTCTGCGCCAGCGTTCCCTGCTCGGTGATGCGGTAGATCGCCGCCGTCTTGACGCCCAGGCCGATCTGCGCGCCGGAAGGAACGACGGTGCCGTTGTCCGAGCTGTTGGAACCCACGCTGCGCATGTTCTGGTAGATCAGATCCTGGAACTCGGCGCGGCGGCGCTTGAAGCCGGTAGTGCTCATGTTGGCGATGTTGTTGGATATGACTTCCACGTTGGTCTGCTGGGCCTGCATGCCCGTGCCGGCGATGTCTAGGGAACGCATGTGCTTGTCTCTCCTGGCGGGCGCTGTTAGCTGGCGGGGGCGGCGATCTTGTCGATGGCGGATTGGCGGCGCGTGCCTTCGGCCTCCACCATCTGTGTCACGAACTGGAAATCCCGCTCGGTGGTCATCATGCGGGTGATCTCGGCGATCGGTTGCACGTTGCTTTCCTCCACCGCGCCCTGCAGGACTTTCGGCTTGGTGACGGGCGTGGTGGCCACGTCCGCGCGGAACAGGCGGCCGCCTTCCGCGGTGAGGCGGTTCGGATCGTTCGGCACCACGATGCCGATCTGGCCGAGCGGGCCGTTCTGGCTACGCAATGAGCCGTCAGCCTTCACTGTCAGGTCGGTGTCGGCCGGGGAGAGGGTGAATTTCTGCCCGTTGGTGTCGAGCAGATTGTGGCCGGCCGCGTCGGTGATGCTGCCGTCCTTTTGCAGGGTGAAGCGGCCGGCGCGGGTCAGGCGCGGGCCGGCATCGGTCTGCACGCTGAACCAGCCGTTGCCTGACAGCGCCAGATCCAGCGGGTTGCCGGTCTGGGTCAGCGAGCCTTCGGTCTGTTCGCGATAGGTGGCGCGCGTCTGGGTGAAGGCGACCGAGCGGCCACCCTGCGGCTCGGCGCCGGCGGGCTCGCGCAGCAGCCAGTCGGCGAACACCATGCGTTCCGCCCGGTAGCCGGGGGTGGACGCATTGGCCAGGTTGTTCGCCACCACGTCCATCGCGCGCGTCTGGGCGGAAAGGCGGGAGAGCGCGATGTTTGTGATGTTGTCCATGAGGTCTCGCTGATCCGGCTGCTGTGCTCTGCGGTGGTGATCGCAAGGCGCGTGCCAGGCAAAAGCCCAGGCGGAACAGGGCGGGCGCCGGGCCGGGCGGCAGTTCTTGCCGGGCAGGAGCTGCCGATAGGTCCTGGACGGCACACGCCAGCGTGCGGGAAACCAGCGGCGCCAATAGCGTTGTCGGGGACTGAGGGCGGTGCGTTTAACCGCCTCAACAATCGGAGGATTATTCCCATGCGGATTTTGAAGAACTTGGCCATCGTTGCCTGCGTCGTGGCACTGACTGGCGGCACGGCGCTGGCGCAGGCCGCCGGCGGGGCTGGCGGTGGCGGTGCTGCTGGCGGCGCGGGTTCGGCCGGCGGCGCCGGTGCGGCGGGTGGTGCCGGCGCCGGCAGCACCGGTGGCATGAGCGGCGGTATGGGCACGGGCAGCAGCGGCATGGGGACGGGCAGCTCCGCCCCGAGCAGCAGCGGCGGTTCCAGCACCCAGAGCGGTAACATGGGCGGCGGCATGGGCAGCAGCACCGGCACGACCGGCACTGGTTCCCACATGGGCGCGGCGGGCGCTCAGGGCGGTACGGGCATGGGCAGCAGCGGCGGCACGTCCAGCTCCACGGGCAGCACCAGCGGCAGCTCGCCTCAGTAAATGATCCAGGACGCCGCGTCGTCCTGAGATGACGCGGCGTCTCGTTACTTTGGGCAAAAGTTTTTGGTCCTTCTTCTAAAAGGGCCGCTTCCTTTCTTGCCACCCCTCTCGTAGGTTCCGCCGTCTTTTCGGAGGACCCGATGTTCATCGCTGACCGGCTTGCCAAGATCAGCCCCAGCCAGACGATAGCAATCACGTCCAAGGCGCGGGCGATGAAAGCCGCCGGCCGTAACGTTATCAGCCTGTCCGCCGGCGAGCCGGATTTCGACACGCCTGACAACATCAAGCGCGCTGCCATCCAGGCGATCGAGCAGGGCGATACGAAATACACCGACGTGTCAGGCACGCCCGCGCTGCGCCGGGCTATCTCGGCCAAATTCAAGCGCGATAGCGGCATCGACTACGCGCCAGAGGAGATAATCGTCTCCACCGGCGGCAAGCAGGTGATCTACAATGCGATGGTCGCCACGCTGAACCCGGGCGACGAAGTGATTATCCCGAGCCCCTGCTGGGTAAGCTATCCGGACATCGTCGCGTTGGCGGAGGGCACGCCGGTCATCGTGCCATGCGGGCAGAATAACGGTTTCAAGCTGCGCGCGGAGGATTTGGAAACAGCAATCACGCCGCGCACCAAGTGGTTCTTCCTAAACTCACCCTGCAACCCGACAGGTGCGGCGTATTCCGCCGAGGAGCTGCGCCCTATCTGTGACGTGCTGCTGCGCCACCCGGACGTCTGGGTTTTCACCGACGACATCTACGAGAAGCTGACCTATGACGGCTTTCAACCGGCGACCGTGGTGGAAGTGGAACCGCGCCTGCGCGACCGAACGGTGACGATGAACGGCTGCAGCAAGGCCTACGCGATGACCGGCTGGCGCATCGGCTACGCCGGTGCGCCGGTAGCCCTGATACGCGCGATGGACAAGCTGCAGAGCCAATCTACATCGAACACGAGTTCGGTCAGCCAGGCGGCGGCCGTGGAAGCGCTGAACGGACCGCAGGACACGATCGGCGCCATGTGCGAGGTGTACCGCGCGCGCCGGGACCTGGTGGTGGACGCGCTGAACGCGGTGCCAGGCCTGAGTTGCCATCGTCCGGAAGGCGCATTCTACGTGTTTCCCGGCATGCATGGCTGCATCGGCAAGACGACCGCTGGCGGCAAGAAAATCGCCGATGACGAGGCGTTTGCGCTGGCGCTGCTGGACGAGCAGGGCGTGGCGACCGTGCATGGCAGCGCGTTCATGTATCCAGGGCATTTCCGGGTTAGCTACGCTACGGATACCGCCAGTCTGCGCGAGGCGTGTGCGCGGATTTCGGCGTTTTGCGCGGGGATGACGTGAAGGAAAGTAAGGCCTTCTTTTTTGAAAAAAGAAGCAAAAAACTTTTGTCCCTGACGCTGATGCTGTTTTGCGTGCACGCGTGACTTCGGCAGCGAACGTAGACAGAGTTTCTTGGTCCTTTTCTTCAGAAAAGGACTGCCTGCTTGCTTGAGGCTGCTGGCCCAGGCCTAGGCGCCAGACTTGCGGACATCCCGCGCGCCGCCACCATGGCCGCCGCCGAGCGTGCGCGCGCCCTGCGCGCCTCCGGCCGGGACATTATCTCCCTAACGTTGGGCGAGCCGGACTTTCCTACGCCCGCACATGCGGTGGAAGCGGCGCATGCGGCCGCTTTGCGCGGCGAGACGAAGTACCCGCCGCTGACAGGCACGCCGGCGTTGAAGGCTGCGGTCGCCGCCAAGTTCTTCCGCGATTCGGGACTGTCGTTCGGCGCGGACCAGATACTGGTTGGCCATGGCGGACGGCAGATCATCTACGATGCCCTGACGGCGACGCTGGATCCCGGTGACGAGGTGGTGGTGCCGGCGCCGTATTGGAACGCTTATCCGTTGATTGCGCGCATGGCCGGCGCGGCGCCGGTGTATCTTGCGTGCCGGGAAGCTGACGGGTTTCGGCCGCTTCCGGACGCGTTGGCGCAGGCGATTTCCCCCAGGACAAAATGGGTGGTGCTGAACTTCCCCAATAATCCGACGGGCGCCGTGCTGCGCGCGACCGAACTGCTCGCGTTGGCTGAGGTGTTGCGCCGGGCGCCGTGGGTTTGGGTGATGTCGGACGACATGTACGAGCATTTGGTGCATGACGGCACGCCGAACCCGACATTGGCTGCGGTCGCGCCCGATCTCGCAGGCCGTGTGTTGACGCTGACAGGGGTCTCCAAGACTTACGCCATGACGGGCTGGCGCGTGGGTTTTGCAGGTGGGCCGGCCAGGCTCATCTCGGCCATGGCGAACGTGCAGGGGCAATCGACGGGTGGCGTGTCCCCCATCGCGCAGGCGGCGGCGGTGGCGGCCCTGGACGGCCCGCAGGATCAGGTGGCGGTGATGCGGGCGGCTTACGCGGCGCGCAGCGCACGGGTGACTGCGGCATTGCGGTCCATTCCTGGCATCACCTGCCACCAGCCAGGCGGCGCCTTCTACGCCTATCCTGGCGTGGCAGGCCTGATCGGATGCAGGACACGCGCTGGCACGCTGATCAGCGACGACGCCACGTTCTGCGAGGCGCTCCTGATGGAAGAGGGCGTGGCCACGGTTCATGGTGGCGCGTTTGGCGCCAGCCCTTATGTGCGTATCAGCACTGCGGCGAGCGAGGCGGTGCTGGATGAGGCGTTGACACGGATCGAGCGTTTTGTGGGTGGATTTCAGTAAGCAAGAAAGCGGTTCTTTTTTGTAAAAAAGAACCAAAAAACTTTTGCTCCTGTTCGCTGGCGGAAACGTTCGTGGTGTATGTTGGACAGGCGCGACTGCATCAGCCGTGTCAGTCGTGAAGGTTTTTTGATTCTTTTTTTCAAAAAAGAACTGTTTCCTTCTTTAGGACCTCAGCCATGGACTACGACCTCTTCGTAATAGGCGGCGGCTCAGGCGGCGTCCGCTGCGCGCGCATCGCGGCCAGCCACGGCGCGCGCGTGGCGATCGCGGAAGAGCGCCACTGGGGCGGCACCTGCGTGAACGTGGGGTGCGTGCCGAAGAAGCTGATGGTGCAGGCGGCGGAGTATGGGGCCTGGACGCAGGACAGCCACGGCTTTGGCTGGAACACGCAACCCGGCGAGCATGACTGGGCGGCGCTGATGGCGGCCAAGGACGCGGAGATACACCGGCTGAACGGGATATACGTGAAGCTGCTGGAGAATGGCGGCGTCGATTGGTTCTTCGAACGCGCGACGTTCATCGATGCGCACAGCCTGCAGGTTGGTGACCGGGTGGTGACGGCGGAGCGTATCGTCATCGCGGTCGGCGGGCATCCGAACTGGCCGGAGATCGAAGGAGCCGAGCACGGGATCGTGTCGGACCAGGCGTTCTTCCTGCCTGAGTGCCCGAAGCGCGTGACGCTGGTCGGTGGCGGCTATATCGGCGTGGAGTTTGCGGGCATCTTCCGCGGCCTGGGGGCCGAGGTTGACCTGCTTTTCCGGCAGCGCATGCCGCTGCGCGGGTTCGATCGTGACATACGTGAGGCGCTGGTCGAGTCGTTGGAGGCGCAAGGCATCAAGCTGCACCCGAGCGTGTTGCTGCACAGCCTCGAACTGCGCGATGACGGATGCAAACGTCTGCATCTGACCGACGGCCGGCATTTCGATAGCGACCTGGT
>CAXTVW010000158.1:0-7630 GCA_964247675.1 uncultured Acetobacteraceae bacterium | reverse complement strand
AAAGCAGGATGGTCCGGACCATCCTGATCAGTCGCTGCTCGCAGTCCGTGGCGCCTCGACTATGTCGAACGTGCCCGCGCCCGACGGGAGCAGCAGCGCGGGCGCCGATGCGGAGCCAACCAACCAACCAGCCCAGGCCCCGCTCTCCAACACGACGGGCTGCCTGTCGTCATACGGCGTCACGTCGGGTCCGCCATCGGCGGTGGGCAGCGCGAACGCCTCCGCGTCGCCGGAACCGCGGCCGATCAGGCCGGCGAACCAGAACCAGCCCTGGCCGGCGCGGGTGAAGCGCCAACGAGTCTTCGGGCTTCTGGTCCCGGTGAACTCATAATGGTAGGTGGCGGGCTGCCAAGCAGCGGCGCGCGCGAACGCCCGGCCCTCGGTCCGCATGTTGATGACGGCGCGGCCACCGGGCCGACTTGGTGCCAGACCCCACGACTGTTGCAGCAGGGCGGTGCCGCCCTCGGTGGCGCGGATCACCGGGCGGTCTCGGTCGGCCAGGTCTTGTCGCGCGGCTCCAGGTTCGGCGTCGCCTCCGGCAGCGGGAACGCCAGGGGAATGCCAGGTGCGCGAACTCCTCGACGTAATCTTGGTAGGCGATGCGATTGCCGTAGTCGTTGCACACGCACCATCATGCCACGCGCACGCGACAGGATCCATGACGGCAGCCATCCGGCTATGACATCCGTGCCAGGGAGCCCTGGACAACTGGATCACCGCGCAGCGTGCGCGAGGCAACACAGCTTGACGCGATTCCTGCTCCCAGAGAACATTGTTCCGTAACCGATCAAAATGCGGTGCGCCGCCAATCACCGGCGCGGCTGCGCCACCCCTGCTGCCCACCATCCCGTCAAGAGACCAGTCCATGCCCAGGATCGCTCCACCCATTCTCGCCCTCTCTCTGCTTGCGTCCTGCAGCAGCGCACCGGTGGCCGACAAGACCATGCAGGCGCCCGCACCTGGCAGCGCGGTGCTCCTCCTGTATGTGGGTGCAGACACCTTTCCGTTTTTCACCAGCAACAGAACCGTGACGACGCAGGGCAACCTCAACATCGTCGGCTACGACCCGCAGGACGGCGTTCGGACGGACGCACCTATCGCCCGCTTCGACATCTCGAGCCCACTCAATGCCGGCTTCCGCTCAGTCGCCGTCCGGCCCGGCACCTATGCCATCCAGGGCATCGCCCTCTACCCCCTCTGGTTCATGTGCCTGAACAAGGGCTCTCTGGCGTTCGAGGCCAAGCCGGGTGTCGTCACCTACCTCGGGCACCTGGACACGATGGCCTACGTCACCCGCCTCCGCGACTTCGCCCTCTCCCATCCGCCGCGTTACGACCATCCTCACCTCGGCCAGCAGTTACGCCAGATCGATGCACAATCCTTCGCTCCCGCGCCGCCCGACCTGGCCGAAGCTCAGGCGTTCGCAGACGCCCAGATCGGCCATGCGTCACCAGTCCAGCCAGCCGCGTTCACCGCGGCGGCCTGGCAGACGCAGGACAACTGGGCCGGCGTCGACGAGTGCGCGATCAAGCCCGCGAAAAAGTGAGTCAGCATCGATAATCGCCAAGGATCTCGCTGTCCTAGCCGGCGTGTCGGCGATGGTCGCCTCCTGCACCGCCTACCAGGCCGAAAGCGGCGCCGTGGCCAGCCTGCCGCAGACCGGCACCGCGGTCATCCTGGTAGGCCTAGATGCTGGAGGTAGCTCGAAAAATCGAGCCGGAGCCCAGGGGCGAGACGGGGATGTCGCGCGCTGGTCAGCGGCGATGCGATCGTGGGCCTGCTCGGCGGCGGTGGCGCCGGGCTCGGCGGCCCGCACGCGCAGCGAGGCGCGCAGGCGGGCGTCGACCGGCACGCCGGTCTCCGGATCGGTGATGTCGGCCGCGACGCCGCTTACGAAGTGGCGGAAATCGGGGCTGCTGCGCCATCGAGCTGGCCGCGGCCGTTCTCGTTGGGGTTGATGTAGATCATCGCGTGGCTGCGCAGATCGTCCGCATGGGTCTCGGCCCACTCGGTCGAGCCGATCAGGCTGGGCTCCTCGCCATCCCAGCTCGCGTACACGATGGTGCGGCATGCCTTGTAGCCGGCGCGCACCATGCCGCCGATCGCGTGCGCCTCGGCTAGCAGGGCGGCCTGGCCGCTCAGCGGGTCGCTGGCGCCGAAGACCCAGCCGTCATGGTGGTGCCGCGCACGATCCATTCTTCCGGGGCCTCGGCGCCGCGGATGGTGGCGATCACGTCGAAGATGGGGTGCTAGCTCCAGTCGGACTTTACGGCGAGGTGGACCGGGACGGTGCCTGGGCCCACGCGTGATGGGCAGGGCGCCGCGCCAGCCTGCCGGCGCGACCGGGCCTTGCAGGGTGGCCAGGAAATGCTGGGCGTTGCCGTAGGAGATCGTATCAGCCGCAAGTCGACATCCATGCCGGCCGCGTCACCGGGCTGGAGGCGTTCTTCCGCTGGGCCAGCCCGCCGCACGGCATGGTCCCGCCCGGCGAGTTCGTGTCGCTGGCCCAACAGACCGGCTCATCGACGATATCGCCACTTGGGTGCTGCGCGAAGCCTGCCCTCAGGCCGCCACCTGGCCCGACAGCGTCACCATCGCCGTCAACGCCTCGCCGCTGCACTTCGAAACTGGTCATTTTGCCCGCCACGTGGCCCCGGCGCTGGCCGATACCGGGCTGGACGCCACCCGCCTCGAGATCGAGATCACCGAGAGCCTCCTCCTGCGCGACACCGGCGCCGTACTGGGCACGCTCGCCGCCCTACACGCCATGGCGTGCGCCTGGTACCGGACGATTTCGGCAGCGGCTACGCCTTGCTCAGCCAGCTCAGCCGCTTCCGCTTCGACAAGATCAAGATCGACCGCTTTTTCGTCAGCCCGATTGACACGTCGGTGGACAGCGCCATCGTCCGCTCCATCGCGGCGCTGGGGCCTCAGCCTCGGCATCCCACCACCGCCAAAGGCATCAAGACCGCCCAGCAACTCGCCGAAATCGAGGCGGATGGCTGCACCTGCGTGCAGGATCACTATTTCAGCCGGCCGGTGCCGTTTTCGGAGGTGCGCGTGCTGCTGGCGCGGCTGCATGCGCCCCGGATGGTCGTGGCGGCCTGAGCAGGACAGCAAACCCCACCTGAAAAGACGTACCGGAAACTCCCGCAGACCCGCCGCGAGCCGAGCCCGGTTCGCTCTGCCCGACACCATCACCGGCGAGGCTTGCCAAAGTATTAACCGTACGTCATCTACCGCGTCCTGCTCGGGAATGACAGTGCCAGACACCGCAGCCAAGCCCCCCGGCGAAGACGCCGACCCACCCCCCGCCGCGCGCAGCTTCCTCCCTGCCTCCATCCTCGTCGTCTTCGCCGCGATCGTGGGCCTGGGCGCCACCTGCCTCTACGTGTCGGGACCGCACGCGAGCCCCTCCGAGGTCGCCTACCGCAGCCTCGGCCTGCTTGCCCACGACAGCGACTGGGCGTTCGGTAAGAACGCCGGAACCGACAGTCTCCTTTTCCGCCTGCTCGCCATCGTGGCGCCGCTCTTCGTCGCCACCAGCGCCATCTATCTCATCACCGACCGCCTGCGCCCCGCCCTGCTGCAGCTGCGCGCCCTCTACCTGCTGCATGCCCGCCACCGCCGCGCCGTGGCCCTCATCGGCCTCACCGACAGCAGCCTGGCCGCCGCCCGCGCCCTGTCGCGCAGCACGGCGCAGTCCGGCGAGAAGCCCGTCACCTACCTGCCCCTGATCTTCACCGACACCCGCACCGGCCGCCTGGCGGTTTCCTGCCGGCACGCCGGCATCGCCACCTTCCGCCGCCGCCGCCCCGCCCCAGGTCAGCCGCCGCGCGGCCTCATCCGGCACGCGCCGCATATCATCTCCTTCCTGCCCGACGCCGCCTCCCAGCTCGACTTTTTGGCCGAGCTGCAGGACTGGCCCAGCCACCCCCCTACCACCACCCGCGCCGTGCTGCTTCTGGAAGACCGCGGCCTGTCCCAACGCCTCGACCAGCTGCACCGCCTGCGCGGGCCCCTGCGCCTGCGCCTGCTCACCCGCCACATGCTGGCCGCCCGCCAGCTCCTGCTATCCCATCAATTCGACGTTCTGGCCGACGCGTTCGGCCAGGAGCAGATCCACCTGGTCGTCTTCGGCCTGGGCCAGGCCGGCCGCGCCATCGTCAAGGAGGCCGCCCAGCTCTACGTCACCCGCCCGGCGCTCGCGACCCCGCCGCCCCTGCTCCGCATCACCATCATCGATCAGCGCGGCGAGGCGGCGATCGCCGCCCTGCATGCCGAGGATCCCGGGATCGGCCAAGTGATCACGCTGAGTGTCCACGCCGCGCACATCGCCTCCGGCGGCCTCCTAGCCGACCAAGTGGCGCTCCTGCCACCCGACGCCACCGCTCATATCGTGGCCTTCGACGACCCGGCACACTGCTTCAACCTGGCGCTCTCGCTTCGCCGCTGGCTGCTCGAGCCGCCTGCCCCCGCCGCAGACGCGGCCGATACACACGCCGCGGACGCGGCCGATACACACGCCGCCGCCCGCGCCGGCACCCACGCCGCCCCCATCTTCGTCCGCCTCACCAGCCGCGCCGGCATCGGCCGCCTGTTCGACACACCCAGGCCCGAGGCATCCAAGCCGGCCGGTAGCCCAAGCCGCGCCGGCGCCCCGCAGCCTCGCCCCACCCCGCCGCCCGACGGACTGTCAGACTTCGGCGCCTTGGAAGCCATCTTCGGCCCCGCCGGCGCCCTGCCCCGCCCCGGCCAGGTGCTCGACGAGGCCAGCGAGAACGGCGCTGCCGCCATCCACCAGGCCTATCTCGACCGCCGCACGGCCGTCCCCTACAGCGGCGGCCCGGCGGCAGCGCGCACCGCGCAAGAGTCGTGGCAGACCCTCTCGCCGCAAATGCGCGAATCCAATGTCCGCGCCTACGACCACCTCGCCATCAAGGCGCGCGCCGCCGGCTGCCGCCTGGTGACCGGCCGCGCCGTGGCACCGCCCGACATCTCTGCCCTGCACGCCCACGCCGCCGACCTCTGCCGGCTGGAACATGCGCGCTATAAGGCCGAGCGCCTCGCCAATGGTTGGCGCTACGCCGCACACCGGCTCGATGCGGTGGCCGTTCACCCCGACCTCGTTGCCTGGGAAAGCCTCGACCCACACGAAAGGACGCTCGACGCGGCGCAGGTCGAAGCCATGCCCAAGGTCGCCCACGCCGCCGGCCAGCATCTCGCAACCGCGCTCGTCATCGGCATCATCGGCGCCCTGCCAAGCGGCCCCGCGACGGCCCAACCCGGTGCCCGGACCATCGACCCTTCGACGGCCCCGGCCCTCGCCCAACCCGATTACACGCCGCACCTGACCGAGCTCCTGAGGGCCTACCCGGGCACCGCACCGCTGGTGCTGACCGCGCTCACGCCAGGCGCCGGATGCGACGCCGCCATACAGGCCGCCAGCCTCGGCATCCCCGTCCGCGCCATCCTGCCGCTACCCTACGAGATCATGCGCGAGGACTTCCCCCCGCCGGCCGAGCCCGTCACCGCCGCCCCGCCGCACGACCTCGCAACCTTCCACCGTCTGGCTGCCGCGGCCGAACAGCGCATCGACCTGCCCATGCGCTTCAGCCGCGCCAGCGCCATGACCCGCAACCCGCAGCCGCCCGACCCCGCCAACCTCGACCGCCGCCGCCGCCAGTACGAGCTGGCCCACGCTTACATCGTCTCGCGCGCGAACATCCTCATCCTCGCCCCCGGCGCCCCGCCCGAAGCCGCGGCCTGGTGGGCGCACGGCGTTCCCGACGATTACGCCTTCCCCTCCCGCTTCTTCCCCGAGCCGGTCCGCCGGCTGCACCCTATCGAACTCTGAGCGGAGCTCAGGCCGCGCATGGCGCCCACCCCACCCTCCCCAAATTCGGCCCGGAAGGCCCACGCCGTCTTCATCAGCTACGCCTCGCGTGACGCAGAAACCGCCCATCGCCTCGTCGCCGCGCTCGAGCGCCGCCGCCTGACCTGCTGGATCTCTGCGCGCGACATCCCGCCTGGCGCCGACTACCAGGCCCATATCGTCGCCGCAATCGAAGCAGCACCGGTCATGCTGCTGGTGCTGTCGCGCAATGCCGTGACCTCGAAGGAGATGCCCAAGGAGACCTCCATCGCGAGCCGGCACGACCGCGCGATCGTGCCCGTGCTCATCGACGGCTCCGAGGTCACCGGCGCGCTCAGCTACCAGGCCACCAGCGCCCAGCGCCTCGACCTGTCGAGCGATTTCGAGGGCGCCATGGACCGCCTCGCGCGCAGCCTGTCCACCACGCTCGACACGGCAGAGGCCACCGCGCTGCATCTGCGCCGCCTGGCCCAAAGGCGCCGCCTAGCCAGCGGCCTCATCTGGTCGCTGGCGCTCCTGCTGGTGCTGACGGGCGCGGCCACCGCCTGGCACTTCCAGACACAGCTGCACGCCTGGCACGACACCCTCGCCGGCAGCGAGGCCGAACCTGAAGCCACCTCCCCCGCACCCTCTCCAGCCCCGACCCTAGCGCCAACACCCGCGCCAGCACCGCCCCCCCAGCCGCCGCAAGCCGGCCCCGAGGCCCGCACCCGCAGCTTCGTGCAGCTCTATTACGCCACCCTGTCCGGTCCGGCCCAGCCGGTCGAAGCCTTCCTCGAGCAATCATTGCAGGACCCGGTGCAGTTCTACGGCCGCCCGCTACCGCGCCGCGTCGTCGCCGCAGAGCAGATCGCCTACCTGAAACGCTGGCCGGAGCGCAGTTTCGTCATCCGCCCCGATACGCTAGCCGTCACCTGCAGCGCCGGCCAATGCACCGCCTTCGGCATCATCGACTACGTGCTGCACAGCGCGCCCCGCAACGCCGGCTCGCGCGGCGCGGAATCGTTCTACCTGCGTATCGCGCCATCATGGCCGCCGCGCGTAGCGAGCATCACAACCGCGCCGCTAGGTCGTTCGCAACCTTGACCTGCGGAGCCAGAAAGTAAGGCCTTTTTTCTAAAAGAAGCAAAGTTGTACTCCTTGGCGGCTGCATGGGCGCACGCGCCGGGTCTGCCAGTGCGCACGGTTGCGAAATCGATGCACACTCCCGTGCAGCCGCCAGAAGGAAAAGTTTCTTGCTTCTTTTTTCAAAATAGAGGGCCTTTCTTCCTCATTGTCACGCTCTTGTTGTTTGCCTTCATTGCACCACCCGGCCGAACCTTCCCGTAATGAAACTCGCCACGTCCCCGCCAGCCACGCGCTGGCCACGTGCCGCCGCACTTTGCGTGGCCATGCTGGCGCTCACCCCGGCCGCCGTCGCCGGCACCAAGAAAGACGCCCCGCCGCCGCGCCCGGCAGCACCCGCCCCCAAGCCCATACAGGCCGCCCCGCAGCCCGGCCTCCGCCAGCAAGGCGGCGTGCGTATCCCGGGTGCCCGTCCCGGCCAGATGGGCGGCCCGGCAGGGAACCAGGGCGATGGCCCTGCCGTCCATCTCCCGAGCTCTATGGTCCCCCGCCCGGCCGCCCCCACTCCCGCGGCACCCGGCCGCCCGCCCGTGTCCGCCGCCCGGCCTGCCGCCCGCCGCGACGCGCCCGTTACCCGCGCGGGCGCGCCGGCCGGCCCCCACGAACGCGCGTTACAGGCCGCCGCACACC
>CAXTVW010000157.1:0-7691 GCA_964247675.1 uncultured Acetobacteraceae bacterium | reverse complement strand
GCTTTCGCTGCTTCTCTACAAGATTGAACAGGCTGCACGGCGGATATTCTGATGCTGCGCAGGCGCTAACCCGTAGAAGCAAGCAAGGCCTTCTTTTTTGAAAAAAAGAAGCAAAAAACTTTTACTCCCCCGCATTTGCAGCGATCGCACATCACAGGACAAGCACGCACGCACCAAGTGCAAGGTAGTAGAAGTTTTTTTGCTTCTTTTTTTCAAAAAAGAAGGCCTTGCTTGCTTTCTAGCCAGTCAGCCGCCGTACCGTCTCTGCGCACTACGGACCAAGGTAGGCGGCAGGTTCAACCGCGCCGCGAAATACTCCAGCAAGCTGCCGCGCGCCTGCAGCGCCACAACGGCCACCACGTAGGCGTAAGCCGCCAGGTCGCCCGCGATCACCGCAGCGACTGCGCGGCTCATGGCGGGCGGATCGGCCAACGCGGCCGCCAACCCCTCCATCGTATCCGCTTCGGCGCCGCTGGCCGTGAACCATCCACGGACCTGCGCCTCCCGCGCACGCGCGGCATCATCTGCCAGCAGCGCCACCGCCGCGAATGCCGCGAGCGCCTGGCGCTGCGCTGCCGACAGCGTCTTCAGGTTCACCGCCAGGGGGAACAGCGTCTGGTGGCGGTTCTGCAACCAGCCATGCAGAACCTTGGCCATCAGGGTCTCGTCGAGCACTGTCCACCCCGCCTGCGGCACCGCGGCCAGGCGGGTGCTCGGTTGAAGCTCCGCTTCCGCAGCCGCCATGAGCGCCGGGGTGATGCCCGTGGCCACCGCCTCCAGCGCCGGCGCGGCGCCGTCTCTGGGCCGGCCGGCGAACAGGCGCTCGAACAGGCTCAAGTGGCGGCGTGCACCGCGCCGTGGCCGACGAGCGTCTCGATCTGCTCGAGCAGCCGGGAGAAATCGACCGGCTTGGGGTGATAGTCGTCGCAGCCCGCCGCGATCGCCTTTTCCCTGTCGCCCGACATGGCATGCGCGGTCAGCGCGATGATCGGTATATGTGCGGCCTGGCTGCTGGCCTTCAGGCGGCTGGCGACCGTCCAGCCATCCAGCACGGGCAGGTTCATGTCCAGCAGGATGATCTCCGGGGTCTCGGCCAGCGCCCGGTCCAGGCCCTGCTGGCCGTCCGTGGCCACCAGCACGTCATGGCCGCGCCGCTTCAGGCGGCGGGAGAGGAAATCCCATATTTCCTGGTGGTCTTCTACGAGGAGGATGCGGCTCATGACGGATTCCCAGGGGTGGCTCGGTGCTGCAACGCCGCACTGCGCCCTTGGCTTCGAAAGATGCGGCCGGTATTGCAGCCAAGCGCAGACGTGAGCGGCGCGTCCCGTCGCCGGGCCGTCCGTGCGCTACGCTGCCGCTGACCCGTCTGCGCCCAGCTCTGCGCACCGGCAGGATACAGCGCGGTCCACCGCCCCTGACACGGAGTGCCACCCTGCCGGAAAGTTACACCGCATGACTCTCGCCCAGGGCCTCTCCTTCGCGCTGATCGCCGCGACCGTGGGATGTTTCGTCTGGGGGCGGCTCCCCTATGACCTGGTCGCCGTCACCGCGCTGTTCGTCGGCGTGGTGATCGGCGTGGTGCCTGCCCGCAGCGCGTTTGAGGGGTTCTCCGACGAGGTGGTGATCATCATCGCCGCCGCTCTGGTCGTCAGCGCCGGCATCGCCCGCTCCGGCATCGTGGAGGCGGCGATGCGGCCCATCACGCCGCGCCTGCGCACGGTCGGCGTGCAGGTTCCGGTGCTGGTGGGCGCCGTGCTGGTGCTGTCGATGGTGACGAAGAATGTGGGAGCACTCGCCATTTTCATGCCGGTGGCGCTACAGCTTGCGCGACGCACCCGAACCTCGCCCAGCGCGCTGCTTATGCCGATGGCATTCGCCTCCATGCTTGGCGGCTTGGTCACGCTGATCGGCACCAGCCCGAACATCCTGATTGCCAAGGTGCGTGCGGACATAGTGGGCAAACCGTTCGGCATGTTCGACTACACCCCGGTGGGTCTTTCGGTGGCGCTGGTCGGATTCGTCTTCCTCTCCTTCGGCTGGCGGCTGCTGCCCATCAACCGCCGCGCGGCCTCGTCCATGGAAGCCGCCTTCAACCTGGAGGACTACACCGCCGAGGCGCGGGTGGAGGAGGGATCGCCTGCTTCCGGCCGGCGCGTGGCCGATGTGGAGGCGATGGCGGAAGGTGACGTGCAGGTGGCCATGGTGGTGCGCGAGCGCTTCCGCCGCCTGCCCGCCCACCCCGACCTCATCCTCCGCCACGACGACGTGGTCCTGCTGCGCGGCGAGCCCACCAACCTCGAACGCCTGGTCGCGCGCGCCAGGCTGAAGCTCTCCGGCGGCGGCGATGGCGAGGCGCGGCTGGTGGAAGGCGTGGTGACCGCAGACAGCACGCTGGTGGGCCAGACCCTGGGCCACGCCCAGCTTGAGGAACGTTTCGGCATAGGCGTGGTGGCCGTCAGCCGCAGCGGCAAGCGGATCGGCCAGCGCCTGGCCAGCGTGCGCCTGCGCGCTGGCGACGTGATGGTGTTGCGCAGCACCGCGCCCACGCTGCCGGAGACGATGGGCGAACTGCGCGTGCTTCCGCTGGCCGAGCGCACCATCTCGCTCGGCCGCAACGACCGCGGCTACGTGCCCGCTTTGGTGCTTGCCGCCGCGATGCTGCTGGTGCTGGTGCATGCGCTGCCCGTGGCCATCGCGTTCTTCGGCGCTGCTGTGGCGCTGCTGCTGCTGCGCGTGCTGACCATGCACGAGGCGTATGGCGCGGTGGAGTGGCACGTGCTGATCCTGATCGGCGCGCTGATCCCCATCAGCCACGCGGTGCGTGACAGCGGCGGTACCAACCTGATTGCCGGGCTGCTGCTGCCGCTGGTGCAGGGGATCCCGGGTATCTGGGCGTTGGGTGTGGTGCTCGTGCTGACGCTGATCGTGACGCCTTTCCTGCACAACGCGCCCACCGTGCTGATCATGGGGCCGATCGCCGCCAGCCTGGCGGCCAAGCTCGGCTTCAGCGTGGACAGCTTCCTGATGGCCGTGGCGCTTGGGGCCGGCTGCGATTTCCTGACGCCGATCGGCCACCAGTGCAACACGCTGGTGATGGGGCCCGGCGGGTATCGCTTCGGCGATTATGCGCGGCTGGGGGCGCCGCTGTCGCTGCTGGTCGTGGCGGTGGGGCTGCCGCTTCTGACGTTGTTCTGGCCGCTTGGGCACCACTGAGGGAAAGGAGGAAGCAAGGCTTTCTTTTTCGAGAAAAAGAAGCAAAAAGCTTTATCCGTGCTGTCGCGGGCCTTTTGCTCAACGATCCGCGTTGCCAGGCTGTATCTGCCGCAGCTTCTCCGCCAGTTCCTGCATCCTGATATCCCCCTTGCTCAGCACCTGGTTGGCGCCGCGCAACCGGCGCCTATCCTCGTTCGTCAGGTCGCGCGCGGTCAGCACAACAACGGGCACCTCCGCGCAATCGGGGCGCTCGCGGAAGGCAGTCAGGAAATCGAAACCGTCCATCACCGGCATGTTCAGATCCAGCAGGACAACATGCGGGATAGCCTGCGCCACTTTGCGCAGCGCTTCCTCGCCATTGACCGCCTCGCTGACGCGCCAGCCGCTTTTCTCCAACCCCTGGCGCATGCGGTCGCGCGTATCGGCGTCATCATCCACCACCAGCACGCTGCAGCCGGTCTCGCGGAAACGCTCCATCACCGCGCGCAGCCGCTCCCAATCGACGGGCTTGACGACGTAGTCCGCAGCGCCGAGCGACGTAGCCAGCGCGCGCTCGGCAACGAACGTCACCATAACAACGGGAATGCCGGCCAGCTCCGGATCGGCCTTCAGCGCGCTCAGCACCGACCAGCCGTCCATGCCGGGCATGGTCACGTCCAGCAGGATGGCCCGTGGCCGGAGGCGGCGCGCCTGGGCCAGGCCGGTTGACCCGTCGGACGCGGTGCGTGCGACGAAACCCTCGCGCGACAGGAAACGGCTCATCAGATAGAGCTGCGTCTCGTCGTCATCGACAACCAGGACGACCTCGCCGGAGGCGACATTCTCGTCGTCCTCGGGGGTTTGCACCTCCTGCGCCACGGCTTCCGCCACGGGCAGTATCACGGGCAGGCTCACGATGAACGTGCTGCCGCTTCCGGGTGTGCTCAGCACCTGCACGTTGCCCCCGAGCATGGCGGCGAACGCCTTTGTCAACGCCAGGCCCAACCCCGTGCCGCCGAACTGCCGCGTGGTGGAGGCATCGGCCTGCTGGAAGCGCTGGAACAGGCGGGCGACCTGTTCCTCCGACATGCCGATGCCGGTGTCCGACACCGAGAGGCGCATGCGGTCCACCTGGCCGGGCATGGCCTCGCGGGAGACCGCGAGCGTGATCTGGCCGTGCTCGGTGAACTTGGCGGCGTTGCTCAGCAGGTTCAGCAGGATCTGGCGTACCCGGGTGACGTCGGAATGCATGGTGCCGAGCCCGGCGCCGATCTGGAGCACCAGCGCGTTGGCCTTTTTCTCCATCAGCGCGCTGACCGTGGTCGCCACGTCACGCACCATCCCCGCCACATCGAAAGTCTCGGCGTAGGCGTCCATCTTACCGCTCTCGATCTTGGAGAGATCGAGCACGTCGTTGATCAGGCCGAGCAGGTGGCGCGCATTGCTCTCGATCTTCTGCACGTCGCGCGCCAGATCGTCCGGCGGCGTGCCGTCCTCGATCTCCTCGCCCAGCATCTCCGCATATCCGATGATGGCGGAGAGCGGCGTGCGCAGCTCGTGGCTCATGTTGGCGATGAACGTGCTCTTCGCCCGATTTGCCGCTTCCGCCTCGTCGCGCGCTGTCAGCAGGGTCTCTTCCGCCTCGCGCATGTCGGTGACGTCGGTGTTGGTGCCGAACCAGCCCAGTATGCGCCCGGTCGGACAGGCGGCATCGGGCTCCTCGCGTATCGGCAAGGCGCGCGAGAGGAACCAGCGGTATTGTCCGTCGCGGCCGCGCAGCGGGAAGGTGTCCTCCCAATCGGTCCTGGCGGCGAAGCTTTCGCGCAGCCGCTTCTCCACCCGCTCCAGATGATCGGGATGATGCACGCGGCGCCAGCCCCAGCCTGACATGTCGGCGAAAGTGGTGCCGGTGTAGTCATACCAGCGGCGGTTATACCAGGTGATCGCCCCGGCGGAATCGGTCACCCAGATCATCTGCGGGATCACGTCGGCGATGGTGCGGAATCGCGCCTCGCTCTCGCGCAGGCGTTGCTGCTCGGACCGGCGCTTGGAGATGTCGCGCAGATGCACCGTGAACAGCGGGCGTGGCTCGCGCGCCACCCGGGTCACCGACAGCTCCATGGGGAACAGCCTGCCCGTGCTGTCCAACGCATCAATTTCGACCCGCCCGCCCAGCATGGCATCGTCGGCGCCGGCGGCCGCGCGGGCGAAGGAACGGCGATGGCCTTCCAGTGTCTCGGCAGGGAAGATCAGCGGACCGAGTTCCTGGCCGATGACGGACGCGGCGGCCCGGCCGAAGACGCGTTCCGCGGCGGCGTTGAATTCCAGGATGATGCCGTGCCCGTCCAGCGTGATCACGCCGTCCGGGGAGGCGGCCAGGATGGCGCCTTTCAGGCGCTCGCTTTCGCCCAGCGCACTGGCCACGCGCTTGCGCTCGATGGTGAGGCCAATCTGGTGGCCGAGCATGGATACGGATTCGAGCAGGCTTTCGTCCAGCCCTATGGCGCGGCGGCTGTAGAACTCGACGGCACCTACGACGGTGGCGCCGTCCATCAGCGGAAAAGCCAGGGCGCTGGCCAGGCCGAGCCTTGCGGCGTCCACGCTGCGCAGACTGTCGGTGGCGGAGGACAGGTCGGCCACGTGCATGGCGGCCTCGGTGGCCCAGACCATGCCGGGCAGGCCGGCGCCCAGCTCCAGCAGGGAGCCCACCCTGTCGCGGGCAAACTCGGCGGCGCGGCCAGCGTCGCGGGCGCGCCACTCCGCCGTGCAGTGGAGCACGTCATGGCCGGGCGACGATTCCTCGCGTTGCCAGAAAGCGCCCACGTCCCACGCGAGGCCGGTGCCGATCGCCTCGAGCAGGCGGGCGGGCATCGCATCAGCCAGGCCGGTGCCGGACAGCACCTGGCTCACCGCGTATTGCACCGCCAGCCGTTTCTGCGCGTCCTGGCGCACGCTGACGTCGCTGAAGGTGATGATGCTGCCGACGATCGATTGGCCCTCCATCACCGGGGAGGAAGAATATTCGGCAAAAAACGGCGTGCCGTCCCGGCGCCAGAGCATCTCGTTGTCCAGCCTTACCGGCAGACCGCTGGTGGTGGTGTGCAGCAACGGACATTCGGCTTGCGGAAACGGCGAGCCGTCTGGTCGCGTGTGGTGAATGGCTGCATGCATGTTGCGGCCAAGCAGGTCGGCCGGCCGGTCGTAGCCGAGGGTGCTGAGCGCCGATTTGTTGATGAACAGGCAGTTGCCGCCGCGGTCGACCACGTACACGCCTTCCCGGAGCGCATCGATGCACTGCCATTGCGTCACCTCCGGGGAGAGGTCGGGTGGAATGTCGTGATCGGCCATGTCGGCTCCAGCCAGGCCGGGTTGGCCGTGACGCGCGGTTCTGTGCGAGGCGCAAACGCCGTCGGGCCGTCCGGGTTCAGCGGGCGCACTGCGGCGACTAGCGTGACGCAGGCGGATCACGGCCGGACTGGAGTGTCTGGTGCAGCGACGCGGTCGAGGGATCCGGCGCATGCATAAGTCGTTCAGGTTCGGGTCATTGCAATGTCCGGCAGCAGAAGTTTGTGTTTCGCGAACTTGCTTGAGGGGTCGAGCAGTATGGCATTCCGAATGTGTCAGGGTGCTGCAACGCAAGTCACGTTTGATGCAATTAGCGTCCCCGTTTTGGGCAGCGTATCGGGCGAGGAACGAGGGATCGCACTGGTGCTGCTGGAAACGAAATCCCAATCGAGCCTGAAGCGGCAGTCGAAGGAATCACACCGCATGCTGGTGATGACGAATCATAATTGCGGCTCGACGTTCGTTTCTTTGGTGTTCTGTCGAGTGATCCTCGACTTGCTCGCTATCGTCGTGTCGACCTACTACTCTCATCGCCCGACACACAGCTTGGACGGTTAACGCCGGCCTCTTGTGAATGCCAAGATTTTGAAGCAATGTGCCTGACCGTTTCTTTTCTAAAAAGAGACGAGTTCTATACCGTGACTTGTGGACCTTTGAGGGCGCTTAGAACGTGGTCATCCGACGACGAACATACTCAAGGCATTCGCTTGGGTATCTCGTGATAAACTTCTTCTTTTCGCATTATGTGGATTTTCTCAGATTTGGGAGAGTCAAGTTTCTCTCGAATGTCGGACGGGCGTCTTGCCGGCGCGGTCGATACGCAGTCAAACTACCGATCAGGTTTGCTAGATTGATGGCGCAGTAAGCTTCCCCTGCCGGTGATCGAGTATGTTCGCGCGAACTTTCAAAGTCTCGGAGCGAAATAAGCCAGAGTATCTGTGACAGGGGACTATCACCTGACTCTAAGCGCCCGCGCATTGCAGTGACCACCGCCCAGGCCAGCGTAGCCGAGACCCGATAATCCGGGCGCAAACGTGAGAGAGGATACCCGAATGGTATGGCCGCGGCCGCGTGCGACCCCGCCACCGCAATCAACATGTCCGGATGGTAGCGACGGGGTGACTTGAACACCCGACCAAGGGATTATGATTCCC
>CAXTVW010000156.1:0-7782 GCA_964247675.1 uncultured Acetobacteraceae bacterium | reverse complement strand
AGTCCGCGACAGCGGAGCAAAAGTTTTTTGGTCCTTTTTTTCAAAAAAGGACTGCTTGCTTACCTTGCGTGACTTCCCGCGCGGCGGCGCAGCAGAAGCATGGGCTGCTCCACCAACCGGTAGGAGGCGGCCGCCATGACCGCAGAGAGCGGCAGCCCGATCGCCAGCCACAGCGCGCGGTTTGGCCCTGCCACGCGATCGGCCACCATGAAGGCGCCCCAATGCCACAGATATAGCGAGTAGCTGAGCCGGCCGATCAGCAACATGGCAGGCAGCGACAGGGATTTGCGGATAAGGCCAGGCTTGTACAGCAGTGCCGGGAACAGCAAAAGCAGACCCATGCCCTGGATCGACGTGCGCAGTACCTGCCGCGTGAAGTCATCTTTTAGGAGGAAGCTGAAGGCGAGCGCGAGCAGGCCGCCGGGCCAGAGCGATGAGGCCGCGTGGACGAGGGCTGGCCGCCGCTGCTCGATGACGGCCAGCACGGCGCCCCAGGCGATCGAGTCGAAACGCGTGTCCGTGCCCTGGTACAGCCGGTTGTAGCGCCAGGCCGGGTTGGTCTGCAGCCGGCCGCAGAATGCCGAGAAATGCCATGTGCAATGCTGGAACAGCCAGGCGCGCCAGCACAGCACGGCGACGCACAGTGCCACCAGGCCGAACGCCAGGAAGCGCAATCGCCACAGGGCGGCCAGCACCGGCGGCCAGACGGCGTAGAAATGCTCCTCGATGGCGAGCGACCACAGTATGTTGAACGGGTGGCGGGTGCCGGCCAGCGTGGATCGGTAGCCTACCCACAGATCGAAGATGTTGGCGCCGTAGAACACCGCGCTCAGCCAGCCCAGCGCCGAGATGTGGCCGCCGAGGGCGATGTAGAGGGCGCCGGACAGGGCGACGTACGCCACCCCGGCCGGCAACAGGCGCAGCACGCGCCGCAGATAGAAGCCGCCGAAGCCGATACGCCCGGTCTGCGCCAGCCCGGCGAGCAATTGCCTGGTGATCAGGTATCCGCTGATGAAGAAGAACAGGGTTACGCCGAAAGCGCCGGGCAATACGTGGTCCAGCCCGGCATGGGCGGCTACGACCAGGAGGATGGCAATCGCGCGCAGGCCGTCGAGGGCCGGGATGTAAGTCGAGGCGCGGTCCTCCGGCACGGATACACTCTTTACGGGGGCGAGATGAAGGAAGGAAGCACTTCTTTTTTGGAAAAAAGAAGCGAAAAACTTTTGCTCCGTGTCGGGGGACTCTGCGGCGGGGGCGCGACTTCTTTCCCTGCCCTCCCCTTGCGCCAGCCTCCCTGGCAGACGCATTTTCCTCCTATGGCCAAACCCGACCGTGACATCCCCGCCAACCTGCAGCCGCGCGCCGCGGATTACAGCTTCGACCTGGAGGCGAGCCTGCGCAGCGTGGTGGCGCTGCGCGCCGACGTTCCGGGCGACGCTTTTACCGCGGGAACGCTGGGCACGGAGCGGGCGGGCAACGGGGTGTGCATCCCGGGCGGGCTGGTGTTGACCATGGGCTACCTGATCATGGAGGCCGAAAGCATCTGGCTGACCACCGGCGACGGCTGGGCGGTGCCCGGCCATGCGCTCGCGGTGGATTTCGAGACCGGCTTCGGCTTGGTGCAGCCGCTGGGCAAGCTGGGCGTGCCGGAGATGCAGATCGGCGACAGCAACGCCGTGCAGGTCGGCAACCCCGTGCTGCTCGCGGCTGCCGGCGGGCGGCACCGGACGATCGAGACGCAGGTGGTGGGCCGGCAGGAGTTTGCGGGTTACTGGGAGTACCTGATCGACGACGCGATGTTCACCGCGCCGGCGCATCCTTTCTGGGGCGGGGCCGGGCTGATCGGGCAGGACGGCAAGCTGCTTGGCACGGGCTCGCTGATCCTGCAGCAGACAGACGAGCGCGGCCGGCGCGTGGACATGAACATGGTGGTGCCGACCGCGCTGCTGACGCCGATCCTCGACGAGCTGGTGCAGCATGGCCATGTGCGGCGGCCGCCGCGGCCCTGGCTTGGGCTGTATGCGATGGAGAGCGAGGACACGGTGGTGGTGGGCGGCGTGACCGATGGCGGGCCGGCGGACAAGGCGGGCCTGCGGGCGGGCGACCGGGTGGTGGCGGTGGATGGCGACGAGGTGACGGAGCTGGGTGGGTTGTGGCGCCGGGTGTGGAGTGCTGGGACGGCGGGGGCGCGGGTGCGGATGTCCGTGGGGCGTGACGACGAGCTGCTGCACGTGACGGTGCACTCTGCGGCGCGTAGCAGTTTTCTTCGTGCGCCTCGGTTGCATTGAGGGTGGCGGAAGGAAGGAAGGCCTTCTTTTTTGAAAAAAAGAAGCAAAAAACTTTTGCTCCTGGCGGCTGCATCAACGGCAGGTCCGGTTCTGCAAATGCGCACGCCGGCAGAACGAACGCGGGCCGTGGTGCAGGCGCCAGGAGCAAAAGTTTTTTGGTTCTTTTTTTCAAAAAAGAACTGCTTGCCTTCTTCCTCCTGGCCGCCGCCCCGGACGACTCCCTCCCCCAGCCGATCACCGCCGCCATCGCGCCGGGGCCCGCCCAGGACGCAATCAGCCGCCTTCTCCTGAAGCCCTATGCCGAGGCCACGGCGACCGAGCTGGGCGCCCCGGCATGGGACGGCTCGGCCGATGCGTTGCGCAAGCTGCAGGCGGGGCATGCGGCCGACCTGGCGTTGCTGGATGGCGCCACGCTCGCCACGCTGTGCAAGGCGCAGGTGCTGGACAGGCTGGACTGGGCGGCGCTCGGCCGGGACAGGTTCGTGGCAAACGCCACGACCGATTGCGGCGCCGGCGCCTACACCTCGGCCACCGTGCTTGCGTGGGACCGTGACAAGCTGGCTGGCACGCCGGGGTGGATGGATTTCTGGGACATCGCCAAGCACCCGGGCCGGCGCGGGCTGCATCGTGGGGCGCGCGGCAACCTGGAGCTGGCGCTGCTGGCAGACGGCGTCTCGGCCGGCGACGTGTATCGCACGCTGCGCTCGAAGGACGGCGTGGACCGGGCGTTTCGCAAGCTGGACCAGCTGAAGCCCTATATACTCTGGTGGGACAAGCCGGAGCAGCCGGCGCAATTGCTGGCGCAGGCCAAGGTGTTGCTGACATCGGCGCCGTCCTCGAGCCTGCCTGGCGGCGCCAAGTCGCATGTCGGCACACAGTGGGGCGGGAGCCTGACCGAGATCATGTATTGGGCGCGGCTGGCGGGCGCGCCGCATGACCAGGGGGTGGCGGCCGCGCTGGACGTGGCGACGGACCCGGCCAGGCTCGCGAGCCTGGCGCGCGCGACCGGGCTGGGGCCGGCCACGAAAGCCGCGATCGCATTGCTGCCGGCGGACGTGCGCGCGCAGAACCCCAGCCTGCCGGCCAACCAGCAGGGCGCACTCGCCGTGGATGACGGTTTCTGGGCGGAGAACGCGGACAAGCTTGAAGCGCGCTTCGTGGAATGGGCCGGCAAGTGAGGGC
This sequence comes from uncultured Acetobacteraceae bacterium, assembly GCA_964247675.1. Classification (GTDB taxonomy): domain Bacteria; phylum Pseudomonadota; class Alphaproteobacteria; order Acetobacterales; family Acetobacteraceae; genus BOG-908. Next base: position 4,312 of record CAXTVW010000156.1, on the reverse strand, counting down.
GGCCGCAGGTCCTGGTGCGGTCGGCAGACGCCCTGTCACGCCGCTTTACCTGTTCCTGCCGCTGGTGGCGCTGTGCCTGGCGCTGGTGGTGGCTTGTATCGGCGGCGCGGCGCTTATCGCGCCACGGGCCGCATTGGCCTGGGCGATGCACGCCGTTCCCCTGGCCGCCTGCGCCACCCTGGCCAGCCTGGCGCTGGCCATTGCGCCGGCGGCACAGGGCGGCGGCTTCTTCTGGTTGGCGCCGCTGTGTCTGTCGCCGGTGCTGGGCGGCCTGAGCTGGGCCTTGCTGCCGGCTCCGCATTCTGCGGGGAGCGTGGTGGCGCGTGCGAGCCTGCTGACGATGCCGCTGATGGCGTGCCTGCTCGAAGCTGCCTGGTCCTGGTTGCCGGATGGCGTGCTGCGCGCCGCGGCGGCCGCGGGGGCGCCGCCCAGCACCCAGGTCTGGCTGTTCCTTCGCATGCGCCTGCCGGGCGTGGCGCGCGCCTGCCTGCTGGTGGGGATCGTGTGCCTGGCGCTGATCGGACCTGAGGCGCCATGACGGACATTATTACGCGGACGTTGCCCACGCAGACGCTGGATTTCGCCATCGACGAGGCTGGCGAGGGACCTGACATCGCACTTTGCCTGCACGGCTTCCCGGAGAACCGGTATTCCTGGCGCCACCAGTTGCCGTTCCTGGCCGGGCTGGGCTGGCACGCGGTGGCGCCGGATTTGCGCGGCTATGGCGGCACAACGCGGCCGTCAGGGCGCAAGGCGTATCGCATGCCGCATCTGGTATCCGACGTAGCGGCCATCTTCGACGCCCTTGGTGCCCGGCGCAGGCTGCTTGTGGCGCATGATTGGGGGGCGCTGATCGCTTGGCAGTTCGCCATCGAGCAGACGCGCAAGCTGGACGGGCTGATCGTGATGAATGTGCCGCACCCGGCCGTCTTCCGGCGCGTGCTGCGCAGCTCGCCGCGGCAGGTGGCGCGTTCCTGGTATGTGTTCTTCTTTCAGTTGCCGGTGCTGCCCGAGCTGATGCTCGGCGCCGCCGGCGCGCGTGCGGTGGGGCGGGCGTTCTCCGAGATGGCGGTGGACAAGGCGGCGTTTCCGCCAGAGGTGCTTGCGCATTACCGGCAGGCCGCCAGCGAGCCCGGCGCGTTGACGGCGATGATCAACTACTACCGCGCCAACCTGGCGTCCCTGGGCACGCGCGCCGAGACGCCTGTGCTGCGGACGCCGACGCTGATGGTTTGGGGCGAGCAGGACACGGCGCTGGGGCTTGAGCTGACGGAAGGCTATGCGCCGTACGTCGCTGATTTTACGCTGCGGCGCCTGCCTGGCGTCTCGCATTGGGTGCAGCAGGAGGCGCCTGACCGGGTGAACGCTGCACTGGGCGAATGGCTGGCGGCGAAGCAGATCTTGCCTTAACGTAAGGATGTCTGCCTGTGAGTGACGCCGGCCCTTTTTGAGGGTCGCTTGGGAAGGAAGGAAGGAAGGCCTTCTTTTTTGAAAAAAAGAAGCAAAAAACTTTTGCTACGGCGCTTTGTCAGGCGCCTTGATCTATCTTGCGGCGCATGGACGTTGCAGCAGGGTGGGAAGCACTAGTTTTCGGTCCTTTTTTTGAAAAAGGACTGCTTGCCTTGCTGTGTGAGTCAGCATCACCCGTTATTTTCTGTTCGGAGTAGCCAGTTTTGTTCCTGATCATCCTGATCGTTTTGGCCGTGATCGCGTTTGGCGGCTTCGGCCATAGTGGCTACCAGCGTGGCTGGTATGGGCGCGACCCGTACTACGCGCCGCCGCCGTCTGCCGGCTTTGGCGGTGGCGGCCTGGGGATTATCCTGATCATCGTCGTGCTGTTCCTGCTGTTCAGCCACCGGCATTACTGAGCGGGTCCAGAGGATACGGCCCGCCCCGACGACGAAGCGGAGGCGGGCGCTGTAGAGGCTAAGTCCCGAAGAACTCATGTTCGTAGAGGACCTCGCCGGCGAGGCGAGGTCCGGACATGGGAAATACGAAACCGGGATAAGGCGTGACCCGGAGGCCTGGGCGGATGGTCTCGGAGGCCGGCCTTTCGAAGGCGCAACCAGCTTCTTGCTGCGTCCCTTGAGTTGGGTCCGGCGGCGCAGTCAGGCCATCACGCGGCGCAGGGTTGGCTTGGTCTCCTTGGACAGGTCCGAGGTGACCAGGCGGGTGGTGCTCATCACCGTCAGCAGGCCGTAGACGAGCTTGGAGACGAAATCGATTATCGCGATGGCCGCCACGCCCTGCGTGCTGCTGATCACGCCGAGACCGTCCGTGCTTACGGCGAGGACCAGCGGATATACCAGCCAGAGGACGGACAATATCGCCGCGTTGCGGCGGTAGCTGGACTGTGCCTCCGCGGACTCCAGCGCGTTCTCCCGCAGCATGGGGACCCACATGACGTAGAACACGCCGAGGAAGGCCACGCAGGAGACGAGGAACCACGTCCACTTCACCCATTCGACCGTGCTGGCGCCGAAGAAGAAGGCGGTGACGATCATCAGCACGTCGGAGATCAGCAGGCCGGCCACCATGCCGCTGCGGCGCATGCCGGAATGCATTGCCGTGTGCGCCAGGCTCAGCAGGAGCAGCGGGGTGGTGAACGTCCAGTCCAGGTAGCGGGCGAAGTAGAACACCCGGGTGGTGCCGGCATCGGCGGGGCCGGTGTGTAGCAGGAAGGAACCCTGGCCGACGGCCATGGCGAAGTAGGAGCACGCGGCTATTATTGGAACGATGCCGTGATAGATGGTGTGGGACTGCTCGCCTGTGGTGCGCTGCTTGCCGATCGCCAGGAGCGCCAATCCGCCCAGGGTCATCAGAATGGTGTCGAGCCAAAGCCAGGTTTGCGAGTCCATCGTCAGCTCCGTGCCAGTGCGTGCATTAGGCTGGATGGCGATGGCGGGGGGTAATATAACCGGCGGGCACGGGTAAGTTACTCAAGGCAAGCAAGCAGCCCTTTTTTGAAAAAAAAGACCAAAAAACTTTTGCTCCTGTCGCCTGCACCAACCATTGGGCGCCGCAGGCAAAAACCGACCGGCCTCAGCGGCGGATAGACAAAAGTTTTTTGCTTCTTTTTCTCAAAAAGAAGGCCTTGCTTGCTTACGCTGCCCTAGCCCGCACCAGCGACGCATGCGCCGTCACCTCAGGCAGGCACAACGCCACCAGCGCCGCCGCCACGTGATCGGGCGTCGGCAGCGTGTTGGGGTCTTCGCCGGGGAACGCCTGCGCGCGCATGCGGGTGGCGGTGCGGCCGGGGTCGAACAGGTTCACCCGCAAGGGGGTGTTCTCGACTTCGTCGGCCCAGCTCAGCACCAGGTTTTCCATCCCGGCTTTCGTGGCGCCGTAGGCACCCCAGAATGCGCGCGGGGTGCGCGCCACGCTGCTGGTGACGAAGACGGCGCGGCCGGCATCCGAGGCGGCGAGCAGGGGGGCGCAGGTGCGTATCAGGCGGTAGGTGGCGGCCAGGTTGACCGCCACGCACTCGGCGAAGTCCTGCGGGCGGATGTGGCCGGCGGGGGTGAGTTTGCCGAGCGCGCCGGCGTTGTGAACCAGGATGTCCAGCCGGCCGAAGCGGGCGTTCAGCGAGGGGCCGAGCGGGTCTATGCTGTCGGCCTGGCGCAGATCCAGCGGGAGCAGGGTCGCGGTGCCGCCGGCGGTGCGTATCTCGTCGTCCAGCTCTTCCAGCGCGCCTTGCGTGCGCGCCGTCAGCACGACGTGGGCGCCTTGGGCGGAAAGCTGCCTGGCCGTGGCGCGCCCGATGCCCCGGCTGGCGCCGGTGACCAGCGCCACCCGGCCGGCGAGCGGAGCGGTCATCCCATCGCCAGGCTGAGCTGCTTGCTGGCGCGCTCGTCCATGTCCGGCAGGGGGACGGGGTATTCGCCGGTGAAGCAGGCGTCGCAGTAATGCGGGGCGGCGGCATCACGCCCGCGGCGGCCCAGCGCGCGGTAGAGGCCGTCTATGGAGATGAACGCCAGGCTGTCGGCGCCGATGAGGGCGGCCATTTCTTCGACGTTGTGTCGGGCGGCGAGCAGCTTGCTGCGTTCCGGCGTGTCTATGCCGTAGAAGCAGGAATGCGTGGTGGGCGGCGAGGAGATGCGCATGTGCACTTCGCGGGCGCCGGCGGCGCGCACCATCTCGACGATCTTCTTGCTGGTTGTGCCGCGCACGATGCTGTCGTCCACCAGGATGACGCGCTTGCCTTCCAGCGTGGCCCTGTTGGCGGAGTGCTTGAGTTTCACGCCAAGGTTGCGGATGTGGTCGGTCGGCTCGATGAAGGTGCGGCCGACATAGTGGTTGCGTATGATGCCGA
>CAXTVW010000155.1:0-7823 GCA_964247675.1 uncultured Acetobacteraceae bacterium | reverse complement strand
AGCGCAGATAAAAGCTTTTTGCTTCTTTTTCTCGAAAAAGAAGGCCTTCCTTTCTTTCTTCGAAATGCCCCGCCATGCGTGACGTCCTGATCGAAGACGCCCGCCTGCTGGACCCGGCAAACGGCATGGACCGAAACGGCGCGCTGCTCATCCGCAACGGCCAGATCGCCGACCATGGCGCCAATCTCGGCCGCCCGGACGACGCCGAGATCATCGACGCAGGGGGCGCCATCCTCTGCCCCGGCCTGGTGGACATGCGCGTGGCCCTGGGCGAGCCGGGCTTTGAGTATCGCGAGACGATCGCGTCCGCCGCGCTCGCCGCAGCCGCCGGCGGCATAACCACCTTGGCCGCGCTGCCGGACAGCGCCCCGGCGATCGACGACCCGGCCCTCGTCTTCCTCCTGCGCAGCCGGGGGGACGCCACCGGCAGCCTGACCATCCTGCCTTATGCCGCCATCACCCGCGGCTGCCGCGGCGAGGAGATGGCCGAGTTCGGCCTGCTGCGCGAGGCGGGTGCGGCGGCGTTCACCGACGGCCGGCGCGCCATCGCCAGCGCCCAGCTCATGCGGCGCGTGCTGAGCTACGCGCGCGCCTTTGGCGGCCGCATCGTCCAGCACCCGGAAGACCCGTCATTGGCCGAAGGCGGGGTCGCCACCGAGGGCGAGCTCGCCACCCGCCTCGGCCTGCCGGGCATTCCGCTGGTCGCGGAATCCATCATCGTGGCGCGCGACATACGCCTGGCGCGCCTCACCGGCGGCGCGCTGCACTTCGCCCATGTCAGCACCGCCGAGACGATCACCCTGATACGGCGCGCGAAGGACGAGGGCCTGGACGTCACCTGCGACACCGCCCCGCCCTATTTCGACCTGAACGAGACCGCCATCGGCGACTACCGCACCTACGCCAAGCTCTCGCCACCGCTTCGCCCGGAAGCCGACCGCCGCGCGATCGCCGAGGCGCTCGTCGACGGCACCATCGACGCCGTGGCGTCCGACCACCAGCCGCGCGACGCCGACGACAAGCGCCTGCCCTTCGCGCAGGCCTCGGCGGGCGGCGCCGGCCTCGCCACCCTGCTCGGCATCACGCTGGCCCAACACCACGGCGGCAACCTCCCTCTGCCGCACGCCATCGCCTTGCTGACCAGCCGCCCTGCCCGCCTCCTGGGCTCGTCCGCCGGCACGCTGGCCCGCGGCGCGCCGGCGGATTTCTGCCTGTTTTATCCCGACCGCATCTGGCAGGTGCAGGCCGGCCGGCTGCCGGGCAAGGCGCAGAACACGCCGTTCGACGGGCGGGCGCTAGAAGGCCGCGTCCTGGGCACCTGGAAAGCCGGGCAGCGCGTCTTCGCAGCCGGGCAAGCATGAGCATCTGGCTGCATTTGGAAGCGCTCAGCTTCGGCATCGCCGCGCTGGCCTATCTGATCGGCACCGTCCCGTTCGGCCTGTTGCTCACCCGCGCGGCCGGCGCCGGCGACATACGCAAGATCGGCTCCGGCAACATCGGCGCCACCAACGTCCTGCGCACGGGGCGGCGCGGCCTGGCCGCCGGCACGCTGCTTCTGGACGGCGCCAAAGGCGCCCTGGCGGTTGGGCTGGCCGGCTTTGCCGCCGGCGTTGTCTGGATGCCGCTCGCCGCGATCTGCGTCGTGGTCGGGCATTGCTTTCCGGTCTGGCTGCGGTTCCGCGGCGGCAAGGGCGTGGCCACCGGCCTGGGCGCCCTGCTGGCGCTGGACTGGCGCATGGGCGTTGCCTGCTGCGCGATCTGGCTGGCGGTGTTCGCGGTCACGCGCATCAGCTCGGCTTCTGCGCTCGCCGCGTTCGCTGCGGCACCCCTGCTGGCCGGCGCACTCACGCCGCCGTATTGGTTCGTGGCCCCGCTCTTCATCGCGGCGCTCGTCTGGTGGCGGCATTCGGCCAACATTGCGCGCTTGCTGTCAGGGACCGAGCCTCGCTTTGGGCGAAGCAAGTGAAGCAAGCAGTTCTTTTTTGAAAAAAAGAACCAAAAAACTTTTATCTCCGTCGGCTGCGCATTGTGGAGACGTACGCCTCAGCGCCCCGCGACAGCGCAGACAAAAGTTTTTTGCTTCTTTTTTTCAAAAAAGAAGGCCTTTCTTCCTCCCCGCATGAGCGACCTAGACCGCCTACGCCTGGCCCGCACCGAAGGCGTAGGCCCCGTCACCTACCGCCGCCTGATGGCCCAGTTCCGCACCGCCGCGGAAGCCATCGCCGGCCTGCCGGACCTCACGCGCACGGCCGGCCGCGCCGCCGCACCCGCCATCCCCACCGAGCGCGACGCCAGCCGCGAGCTGGAGCGTGTGGCCAAGCTGGGCGGCCAGATGGTGTTCATCGGCGGGGAGGACTACCCGCCGATGATGGCGCTGCTGCCGGACCCGCCGCCTGTCCTGTCCATACTGGGCGACGTCACCGCGCTGCACGGCCGCGCCGTGGGCGTGGTCGGCGCGCGCAACGCGTCCGCCAACGGCTGCCGCATGGCCGAGGCGCTGGCGGCCGACCTCGCGGCACAGCGCCTGGTGGTGGTCTCCGGCATGGCGCGCGGCATCGACGCGGCCGCCCATGCCGGCGCACTCCATGTCGGGCTGACCGTGGCGGCCATAGCCGGCGGGCTGGACCAGCCCTACCCGCCCGAGCACGCGGACCTGCAGGCGCGCATCGCCGAGCGCGGCTGTGTGGTCACCGAGGCGCCGTTCGGCACCGCGCCGCAGAGCCGCCATTTCCCCAGGCGCAACCGCATCATCGCCGGCCTCTCGCTCGGCCTGGTGGTGATCGAAGCCGCGCTGAAATCCGGCAGCCTGATCACCGCCCGTCTTGCCCAGGACGCGCACCGCGAGATCTTCGCCGTCCCCGGCTCGCCCCTGGACCCGCGCTGCCGCGGCACCAACGAACTCATACGCCAGGGCGCCCACCTGACCGAATCCGCCGAGGACGTGCTGGCAAACCTGCCGGACGACCCGCGCCGCATGGGCGTCGCCCGCAACCCGCTGTTCGCGCGGGACGTGGCGGATGGTTTCGCCGAAGAACTGGAGCTGTGGGACGAACCGCCCGACCCGGACTTCGACCTGAAACTCGCCCAGACCCGCCTGCTCGGCCTGCTCAGCCCGTCACCCACCGAGCTTGACGAGCTGGTACGGCGTGCCCAGTTGCCGGCGCCGCAGGTTATGGCCGCACTGATGAATTTGGAGCTGGCTCTGGAGGTGGAGTTCGTTCCGGGAAATCGCGTCGTACGTCTATAAGTGAAGCGAAACGATTCCGCAGCCGGTGCGTTTCCGAACGTTCCGCGAACACCTCGCAGGTAAAACACAGTCAGTGGGAAGCAGGCCATGACGGGTTTCTGGTATCCTTACGCCGATTTCGGCGAGGCTCAACTTTGCCTGTGCCGCTTCGCGGATGCGAGTGTCGGTGCAAATAGCGGCATCAGCTTCTCCGATGGCCAGAGCATTTCCGTGGTACGGCAGGCCGGCGCGGAGCACGCCCTCTGGCTGAACGTGCTGACACATCACGTCGCAGCGCCACCACCGCCGCCGCCGCCGCCCGTAAGGCACTGGTATTCGGCTATCGGGGAGTTCTTCGAGGAAGGTTTGCGTGCGCAATACGAGAGCGATCTGGCAACAACCCAGGCTCAGGCGATGATCGGCCAGAAGATAGTGGACGCTGTCGACGCCCATGTCTGGCAGCCAACGCATACGTTCCTGTTGCATCACAAGCTGATCGCCGATGGCCTCGGCGTGGCAGTTGACGTCGTGGGTGTCGTCGCCGGCGTGGCGTTCATTATTGCTGCCACGCCGGAACTTCTGGGCGGTGCCGCCGTGATCGGCACGATCGGGCTGATAACAGGTGGTTCGGCCACGGTCGGATCGTTCATGCTGTTATACGCTGATGGCCGGGTGTTCGGTGCCGAGCTGTCCGGCGACGCCAAAAGCGCGGCCGAGATAGAGGACTCGCGATCGACGCAGTGGATACGGGTTGTAGGCACCGTCATGACGCTGCCCGACATTGCCGTGGGCGGTGTGCGCGCTCTTCGCGAAATCGGCGTGCTTTCACAGGAGTCCCGCGACGCGGAGGTGCTCTCGAAGAGCCTGACGACGCAATCCGAGGCGCAACGCCTGCGAGTCCAGAAGATACACAACCCGGACCGCCATCCCGGGCCTGTCCAGCATCACGTCAACCGGGCGCGCAAACTGGCGAAAGAGGCGGCTGAACAAATGGAGGAGGCAGCACGGGCCCATGCGAGGATCCGTCTGTTGGCGCTGCGCGACGTGAATGCGAGCTTTGTCGCGACGCCCGTGGGAGCCGGGCTGTTTGCGGCTTCGCCTCCCTCGATGATGCTCTCGCCCGAACAGCGGGAGAAGGATGACAAGGTGACGGCGCTTCTCGCGCCGAAAGGCGGGATGCCGAAGGATGCCCGCCTCGAGATGCGCGTAAGCGGCATCACACGTAGCGGGGCGCCATGAGTGGCCTCGCACGGCCGCGGACCTACGCGCCGAAAGGGACGTCGCTCGGCATCGTCGGGTTCCTGCTCACCAGCGCGGCGATACCGCCTTCGTTGGCAAGCGTCGTGTCACCCTTTCTGTCGCATGCCACGGACGTGGTCGGCTGGTCTGTCCTGGCGGGCGGCGCGTTCAGCATGCTCCTGTTCATCCCGCTCGTCGCGGCCCTGGTCAGCCGCAAATATTGGGGCGTCTGCTACTTCTTCGTCGCGGGCTGCAGCCTTGTTGCCTGCTACCTCTCGGTGCTTCTGGCGGGCCTCGCCTGCAAGCTCGCCCTCTCGCCACCTGGCGACCCTCGTCAAGCCCATGCCGCCACGACCGGCCTGGTTTTCCTGCTTATTGTGTTGCCTGCTCCCGGATTGCTTGCCAGGGCACTTACCCTGAAATACTGGCAGCCTTGGACCACACCGGACATGTGGGAGGCCGGAGACGAGCGGGCGCCAGCCTGGGCGGCGGCGGCCACCGGTATCGGCAACCTGCCACAAGCGGACGAGACCCGGCCCCCAGCGCAGCCGGAGCGCAGGAAGCGCCGGGTGGACAAGGGCTGACGCGCGCTTGCGAGAGAGCCACTGGCTTTCCATGTTCGCCGCGATACGGCCTGGCGCAGTAGCCCGAGGCTCGGCGGCGGCCCAGGCCGCTTTATGCTGACAAAAGAAGTGCCTGCCTTCCTTCCGCCTTTCTCTTGCGGTTTGTGTCCCAAACCTTGACTTCCGTAGCGCCGCCTCCGTAAGCGCAACCCAGGGTCGTATTCCTCCAGGAAAACCATGACAGACGTCGTCGTCGTAGAATCGCCCGCCAAAGCGAAGACAATCAACAAATACCTGGGCGACCACTTCACCGTGCTGGCCAGCTTCGGACATGTGCGTGATTTGCCGCCGAAAGACGGCTCCGTGCGGCCGGACGAGAACTTCGCCATGGACTGGGAGAGCGACGAGCGCGGCCAGAAGCAGGTAGCCGCCATCGTGCGCGCGCTGAAGGGCGCCAAGACACTCTATCTGGCCACCGACCCGGACCGCGAGGGCGAGGCAATAAGCTGGCACGTGCGCGCCATGCTGGAGGAGAAGCGCGCGCTGAAGGGCGTGGACGTCCAGCGCATCACCTTCAACGAGATCACCAAGACCGCCGTGCAGCGGGCGATGAAGCAGCCGCGTGACCTGGATATGCCGCTGATCGAGGCCTACATGGCCCGCCGCGCGCTGGATTACCTGGTAGGCTTCACCCTCTCGCCCGTACTGTGGCGCAAGCTGCCGGGCAGCCGCAGCGCCGGCCGCGTGCAATCCGTCTCGCTGCGCCTGATCTGCAACCGGGAAGCCGAAATCGAGGCATTCAAGCCGCGCGAATACTGGACCATCGAGGGCCATTTCCAGACGCCGGCCGGCGCGCCGTTCACCGCAAAGCTGTCCCACCTGGACGGCAAGCGGCTGGACCAGTTCGACCTCAACAACGCCGAAAAGGCGGCGCGTGCCAAGGCCGCGGTAGAGGCCGGCGTGTTCACCGTGGCATCCGTCGAGCGGCGTCGCGTCAAGCGCAATCCGCCGGCGCCGTTCACCACGAGCACGTTGCAGCAGGAGGCCAGCCGCAAGCTCGGCATGGGCGCCCAGGCGGCGATGCGGACGGCGCAGCAGCTCTACGAGGGTGTGGATGTCGGCGGCGAGACGGTCGGCCTGATCACCTACATGCGGACCGACGGCGTGCAGATGGCGCGCGAGGCGATCGACAGCATACGCGGTTTCGTGGGCGGCGAGTTCGGCGCCGCCTACGTGCCGGCTGCCGCCCGCGAGTACACGAGCAAGGCGAAGAACGCCCAGGAGGCCCACGAGGCGTGCCGTCCCACCGACGTGGCGCGCACGCCGGAGCAGGTGGCCCGTTACCTTAATGACGAGCAGCGCCGTTTGTATGAGCTGGTCTGGAAACGCGCGGTGGCCAGCCAGATGCAATCCGCCGAGCTGGACCAGGTGGCGGTCGACGTGGCGCATGGCGGCACCAAGCTGCGCGCCAACGGCTCCATCGTCGCCTTCGACGGGTTTCTGAAACTCTACAAGGAAGGCTCCGACGAGGACGACGAGGACGAGGCGAGCCGCATGCTGCCGCCGATGGCGGAGCGCGACCCGCTGACGCGCGGCGCCGTCTCCGCCGACCAGCATTTCACCCAGCCGCCGCCGCGCTATTCGGAGGCCAGCCTCGTCAAGAAGATGGAGGAGCTGGGCATCGGCCGGCCCTCCACATACGCCTCCATCCTGTCCGTGCTGCGCGACCGCAACTACGTGCGCATGGAGAACAAGCGCTTCGTGCCGGAGGATCGCGGCCGGCTGGTCACCGCGTTCCTGACCAGCTTCTTCGAGCGCTACGTGGACACCGGCTTCACCTCCGGCCTGGAAGCCCAGCTCGACGACGTCAGCGACGGCCGGATGGACTGGCGCGCTTTGATGCGCAAGTTCTGGGACGAGTTCTCAAAAGCCATCGAGCAGACGCGCGAGCTGAAGATCTCCGACGTAATCGACGCGCTCGACCACGATCTCGGCCCGCATTTCTTCCCGCCGCGTGCCGATGGGACGGACCCGCGTCTGTGCCCCGCCTGCCATAACGGGCGTCTGGGCCTGAAGCTCGGCCGGCACGGCAGCTTCATCGGCTGCTCCAACTACCCGACCTGCCAGTTCACCCGCCGCCTGGCCATGGAAGGCGGCGAAGGCGAGGCCGAGGTGCTGAAGGAGGGCATGCGCACCCTTGGCCGGCACCCTGAGACCGGCGAGGACGTGACGGTGCGCCGTGGTCCCTACGGACTCTACACCCAGCAGGGCGAGGCGGACCCCGCCGACAAGAAATCCAGGCCGCGCCGCACTTCGCTGCCGAAAGGCATGGATGGCGAGGCGATCACGCTGGAGCAGGCGCTGGGCCTGCTGTCCCTGCCGCGCCTGGTGGGCAAGCATCCCGAAACGGGCCAGGACATGGAGGCGGGCCTCGGCCGCTTCGGCCCCTACATCAAGATGGGCAGCATCTTCGCCTCGCTCGACAAGGATGACGACATCCTCTCCATAGGCGTGAACCGCGCCGTGGACGTGATCGGCCGCAAGCTGGCCAGCGTGCGCATCGTGGGCCAGCACCCGAAGGACCGCCAGGACATCCAGATACGCAAGGGCCGGTTCGGCCCGTATGCGCAGCACGGCCAGACGGTGGCCAACCTGCCGCGCGACGTGATGATGGACGACATCACGCTGGACCAGGCGCTGGCCCTGCTGGCGGAGCGCGGCAAGGTGCTCAAGCCGAAGGGCAAGAACGGCAAGGCGGCGCCGGCGAAGAAAGCGGCACCGGGGAAGAAGGCGGC
>CAXTVW010000154.1:0-7873 GCA_964247675.1 uncultured Acetobacteraceae bacterium | reverse complement strand
CGAACCAAGGCTTTCCGAGTCAGAGTCGGAAGTTCTACCGCTAAACTATCCCCCAACAGCCTGGGCCGTTGCGCGGCGGTCGGGGTAACACGCCTCGATCGGTCCTGGCAACCGGAGCGGGGCCGGACCGGCCACCCCCACAGAAAGCAACGCCAACACGCCTTCCACCGCCCACGCCGCCTTTGGTAGGATACACGGCACCGCAGGAGCCGCCTTTCGCATGAACGTCACACCCACCCTCCTGCGCCTGGCCCTCCCGGCAGCGCTCGCCGCCGCCGCGCCACCAGCCGGCGCCACGCCGTTCAACCCGCTGACAGCCTTCGCACCCCTCACGCTGCCCAACCCCCCAGGCGCCACCCGCTCCGCCGGCGGCATGCCCGGCCCCGCCTATTGGCAGAACCGCACCGATTACAGCATCGCCGCCCGCATAGACCCGGCCACCCACACCGTGACGGCCACCGAGACCATCACCTACACCAACAACAGCCCGGACCGCCTGGACGTGCTCTGGGTGCAGCTCGACCAGAACATCTACCGCCGGGACGCCCGCGCCGCCGCCATGCAGGCGCGTCCCGGCCGCACCGATGCCGACTACACAGACGGCTACCGCCTGGGCGCCATCACCATCGAGCAGGACGGCCAGACCACCACGCCGCAGCGCCTGGTCACCGACACCCGCCTGCAACTGCGCCTGGACAAGCCGTTGCCCGGCCACGGCGCCACCGCCCGCATACACGTGGCCTACAGCTACACCGTGCCCGGCGAGTGGGGCGGCCGCACCGCGGTCACCACCACGCCGCACGGCGACATCTACGAAATCGCCCAGTGGTTCCCCCGCATGGCCGTGTACGACGACCTGCGCGGCTGGGACACCGCCCCCTATCTCGGCAGCGAGTTCTACCTCGATTACGGTGACATCGATTACGCCGTGACGGTCCCCTGGGATTACATCGTGGCCGGCTCGGGCGCCCTGCAGAACCCGGACCAGGTGCTGACCGCCACGCAGCGCGCCCGCCTGGCCCAGGCCGCCGGCAGTGACGCCACGGTGATGGTGCGCACCCCGCAGGAGGTAGGCTCGCCCGACAGCCGTCCCACCCAAGCCGGCGAGCAGACCTGGCGCTTCCACATGGACCACACGCGAGACGTGGCCTTCACCGCCTCGCCCGCCTTCGTATGGGACGCCGCCCGCATAAACCTGCCCGGCGGCGGCCATGCGCTGGCCATGTCGGTCTATCCACCGGAATCCACAGGCGCCGGCAAATGGAGCCGCTCCACCGAATACGTGAAGTTCGCCATCGAGCATTTTTCCGCCCGCTGGTTCACTTATCCCTGGCCGGTCATGGTCAATCTCGGCGGCCACGGCGCCGGCATGGAATATCCCGGCATCGTCTTCGACGACAAGCTGGATGCCGGCCGAGACCTGTTCTGGATCACCACCCACGAGGTCGGCCATAGCTGGTTCCCGATGATCGTCGGCAGCAACGAACGCCGCGACGCCTGGATGGACGAAGGCTTCAACACCTTCATCGACGTCTATGCATCGGACGCCTTCAACCACGGCGAATACGCCCCCAAGCGTGATTCCGAATACGCCGAGCACGGCGGCAATCCGGCCGAAGAAATCCTCCCCATCCTGGCCGACCCGCACGCCCCAACAATCATGGCGCCGGCCGACCTGATCAGCGAAAAATACCGCCACGCCATAAGCTATTTCAAACCTGCGTTCGGCCTGGTGCTCCTGCGCGAGCAGATACTCGGCCCGCAGCGCTTCGATCCCGCGTTCCGCGCCTACATCGCCGCCTGGGCCTACAAGCACCCGTCGCCCTCGGACTTTTTCCGCTTCATGGCGTCCGAAGCCGGCGAAGACCTCTCCTGGTGGTGGCGCGGCTGGTACTTCGCCAACGACACGCTGGACCTGGCACTAACCAGCGCCTCCTACGCCATCAAAGACCAGCATCTGACCGTCGCGATAACCGCGCAGCAGCCACTCGTGCTGCCGGCCAAACTCGAAATACATTACCTTGACGGCACCACGCAGCGCGAGACCGTGCCGGTGGAAGCGTTCTTCAAGAACAGCACGGCCGTTCTGACGTTCGTGACGGGCAAGCCGGTGCGCGATGTCGTTATCGATCCTGATCATTCTTTGCCGGATGCTGATAGGAGCAATGATCGGCGTGCGGTTGGCGGGAAGTAGGGAAGCAAGGCAAGCAGTTCTTTTTTGAAAAAAAGAACCAAAAAACTTTTGACTCGGCTGTCGCGCGGTTGCGGATGATGCCGCTTTATTTTCTGAAAAGTGGTGTGTGGCCAAGGCGTTCCGAGCGGCCGCAAATGCGGGAGTCAAAAGTTTTTTGCTTCTTTTTTTCAAAAAAGAAGGCCTTCCTTCCTTCATGCCCCTAACCGCAATCACCGGCGCCACCAGCGGACTCGGACGCTGGATAGCCCTCGGACTGGCCAAAGCCGGCCATGACCTCGCCCTCATCAGCCGCAGCCCCGCAACCGGCAAAGCCGCGCAAAGCTGGATCGCGGCGCAGGCCCCGCAGGCCACCATCCACACGATCACCGCGGACCTCTCGCTCCTGGCGGACGTCAGGCGTGCCGCCATCGAAATCCTGGCGCTCGGCCGCCCGGTGGACGTGCTGGTGAACAACGCCGGCGTGTTCTGCGCCAGGCGCGAGGAAACGGCAGAGGGCCACGAGCGCGTGCTGGCGGTGAACCACCTCGCTCCTTTCGTGCTGACGCGCGCTTTGCTGCCGGCTTTGCGCGCGGCGCCGGCCGGCGCGCGCATCGTCAACGTAGGCTCGTCCACCTCGGACAAAGCGCGCATCTATCCGGACGATCTGGAAGGCCGCCGCCGCTGGGGGCTGGTGCACACGTACGGGCAATCGAAGCTCGCCTTGCTGATCGCCACGCGCGGCTGGGCCGAGCGCCTGGCCGGGTCCGGCGTGGTGGCCAATACGGTGCACCCGGGCGCCGTGGCCAGCGGCCTGGTGCGTGCAGGCGGCCCGATCGGCCTCGCCTGGCGCTGCATGGCGCCTTTCCTGCTCACCGAGGAACAGGGTGCGGACACACCCCTTCACGTGGCAGGGTCACCGGCCTTCGCCACCATCACCGGCGCCTACGTCAAGCGCCGCCGTGCCGTGCCGCCCAACCCGCTTGCGCTGGATGCGGCGCTGGCCGCCCGCGTGTGGGCGGCTACGGAGCTTCTGACCGGTCCCTAGACAGCACGGCCAGCGCCCGCGTGGCAGCCAGATGCAGGCTGCTGGCGCGCGCGTGGCTGTTGAACGGGCCGCGCACCCGGGAGGCGTCGTCGGACGGCGCGAACAGGGTCGGGTCCGACAGCCGCTCCGGCTCCGGATCGCGCGAGAGCTGGCTCTCGAAGCCGAGCTGCGTCATGCACCAGGCGATCAGGCCAGGGGCCGCGCGCGTGGCCAGCAGGAAAGCGTGCGCCGTGCCGCTGACGGTCACCTCGGCGCCGCCCTTGGTGGCCGCATGGTAGATGCCGGCCGCCACCACTTCGGGCTGATACACCGGCGGGGCAGGGCGCGCCGGCCAATCCATGTGGGAGACCGCGTGCGAGAAGAACGGCGTGTTGACCGCGGGCGGGAACACGGTGGTGACGCGCACGCGGCTGCGCGCGATGCGCAGTTCCGCCCGCAGCGCCTGGGCGAAGCCGCGCACCGCGGCCTTGGCTCCGGCATAGGAGGTCATCATCGGCAGGCCGTGGAAGGCCGCCGCCGAGCAGACGTTGACGATCGTGCCATGGCCGCGCGGCGCCATCAGCGCCAGCGCCACCCGGCAGCCATTCACCGTGCCGGTGTAGGTGACGGCGGTCACCCGGTCGAACTGGTCGTCCGGCACCTGCTCGAACCGGCCGTACACGCCGTTGCCGGCGCAGTTGATCCACACATCCGGCACGCCCAGCGTGGAGGCCACCGACTCGGCGGCGGACAGCAGGGCGGCGGCGTCCGACACGTCCGCCGTGGCGGTGACGGCCAGCGCGCCGGCGCCGCGCACGTCCCGCGCCGCCTCCGCCAGGCCCGCCTGGCCGCGCGCGATCAGCCCGACGTTCCAGCCGCGCCGCGCGAACAGCGCCGCCGTGCAGCGGCCGATGCCGGAAGACCCTCCGGTAATGCACACCACCCGGCCATGCCCGTGTGGCGTGTGCTTCCGCCGGAGTGCCACAAGCAGCCTGCGCCCAGCCGCCGGCGGCGGCAGGACCGCCAGGCCCTCTGCCTGCCGCGCGGCCTCCTGGTAGGCGCTGTGCTCCAAATTTGGTCCCGCCAAGCTCATCGTTACGGCAATACGCCAAGCATGCTACAACTCAAAGCTGAGCAACCCGGTCCTGGTTGCAGCAGCGTTTGCGTGGAGAGCTACCATCTATGCCGGAAGACGCGTTCGACGCAGAAAACTTCCCGGAAGAAGCCTACCTGATCGCGTTTGGTGACGTGCGCATGGCGGTCGTCGCCGGCGCCTTCGAAAGCGGCTTCCAGCACTACCAGTCCTACGGGCGGGCGGAGATAGAGGCCGGGATCAGGCACTCACCTTTCGAGGGTGGCCCGCCTGGACTCGATCGCTCCGTGCTGCCGCCGCCCGATGAGAACCCGGTGCCCGCCTCTCCCGTGCCGGTGCCCATGGCCGCCTCCGATGCCGCCCTGCCTTATCTGCCGCCGCAGCCCGGCGCCGGCGCCGGCCCGGACGAACGGTTCAACGAGGACCTCTACCTGGCGCTCAACCCCGACGTGGCGATCATGGTGGAAAGCGGCGAGTTCGCCAGCGGCCGCGCGCATTGGCTGGCCATGGGCGCGGACGAGGAGCAGGCCGGCCTGCGCCCCAGCATAACCGAGGATTCGCTCTACACCGAGGCGGTGCCGCCAGGCACCGGCTGCGAGGTGGAGACCGACAATTTCGACGCGGAGAGCTACTTCCTGCTCTACCCCGACGTCCGCACCGCCTTGGGCAGCGACCCCGAAGCCGCGCGCCACCACTGGATACATCACGGCCGCTTCGAGGGCCGGGTCGGCACCGGCATCGCGCCCTATCACACCTGGCAGGCCCGCCCGGCCGAGGTGCTGGCCAAGCCGTTTGGGATAAACGTGTTCGGGCCCTTCGCCGCCACCTCCGGCCTGGGTACCGCGGCGCGCGGCCTGCTGCGCGCGATCCAGAGCGTAGGCATCGCCACCGAGCTGCACCCGTTCGATGTGAGCCGCGCCGCCCCGCGCATCACGCCCGCCGAGCGCGACCGCACGCCCACCTATCGCTGCAACCTGCTGATGGCCAACGCGGACCAGATCGCCCGCCTGACCGCGCTCTACCCCGCCGGCCATTTCGACGACGCCTACAACATCGCCGTCTGGGCTTGGGAACTCGCGGCCTTCCGCCCGGACTGGCACACCAGCTTCGCCCCGCTGGACGAGGTCTGGACCAACAGCGATTTCGAGATCGACAGCATAGGCGCGGTGGCCCCCGTGCCGGTGCACAAGATACGCCTGCCCGTCGAAGTGGTGCAGGCCTCCGCCGAGGAAGGCCGCGAGATGTTCGGCATCCCGCGCGACCGGCTGGTGTTCCTGGTGGCCTTCGACGTCGGCAGCACCAGCGCGCGCAAGAACCCCGGCATGGTGATCGACGCGTTCCGCGAAGCCTTTGCCGCGGACGAGAACGTATTCCTCGTCATCAAATTCCATTCCACGGCCATCGAGCCGGCGATCACCCGCCAGCTCACCCGCGCGCTGCGCGGTGCGGAAAACGTGCTGGTGATGGCGGACATGCTGCCGGAGCACGAAATGGCGCTGCTGCGCGCGGCGTGTGACGTGCTGGTCAGCGCGCATCGCAGCGAAGGCTTTGGCCTGAACATCGCGGAGTTCATGGCGCTGGGTAAACCGGTGATCGCCACGAATTACTCCGGCAACCTGGAGTTCTTCGATTCCGGCGTCGGTTTTCCCATCGACTACACCCTGACCGAAGTGCAGGCCGCTGCCGGCCCCTACATGCCGTTCTACGTCTGGGCGGACCCGAAGCGGGAATCGCTGATCGAACAGTTCCGCGCGGTCTACGAGGACCAGCCGGGCGCCTGGGCTCGCGGCGCGCTGGGCCAGGCGCGCATGCGCGAGCAGTTCAGCGCGGCGCAGATCGGCCACGAGATACGCCGGCGCCTGCACGCGATCGGCCTGTCCGCCGAGCTGCCGCCCTTCCTGGGCTGGGTTGGCCGCACGCGCGGCATGGTGGGCTCCACGCCGGTGGCCGCCCTGGACGCGCTGCAGCGCCAGGCGGTAGCCGCCCTTGGAATGCGCCGCCCGGTGATCAGCCTGGTGGTCCCGGTCTACAACGTGGCCGCCGCCTGGCTGGAAGCCTGCGTGGTGTCCGTGGTGCAGCAGAGCTATCCGTTCTGGGAGCTGTGCATTTGCGACGATTGCAGCACCGACCCCGGCACGCTCGCCGTGCTGGCCCGCCTGCAAGGCATAGACCCGCGCATAAAAATCCGCCGCGCCCCGCGCAACCTCGGCATCGCCGGCGCCTCCAACCTGTCGGCCGAAATGGCCACCGGCGAGTTCGTCGCCATGCTGGACAACGACGACACGCTGCACATGGACGCGCTGCTGGAAGTGGCGCGCGCCTTGTTCGCCGATCCGGACATCGACGTAATCTACACGGACGAAGACAAGATCGACGAACACGGACACCTCATCGACACGTACCACAAGCCGGACTGGTCACCCGAACACCTCGAATCCGTCATGTACGTCCTGCATATGCTCGTGGTGCGCAAGCGGCTGTTCCTGGAACTCGGCGGCTTCCGCGATGCCTATTCCGGCGCGCAGGATTACGACCTGATGCTGCGCCTCTCCCGCCGCACGCAGCGCGTGCACCACATCGCGCGCGCACTATATCATTGGCGCGCGGTGGAAGGCTCGTCCGCCGCGGTGGTGGACGCCAAACCTTACGCGTTGCGCGCCGGCTTCCGCGCGCTGGAAGACCACGTGTCCGCCAAGCACGGCAACCGCGCCTGGGTGGAGGACGGCCTGCTGCCGGGCACGTTCCGCGTGCGCCGCAAGATACTCGGCCGCCCGCGCGTCTCGCTTCTGATCCTCACCAACAACGCGGATCTGGAACTGCCCGGCCGTGGCCGTTTCCACATGGTCGATAACCTGGTGGATTCCATCCTGCGCCGCACCAGCTACCGCAACTACGAAATCGTTGTCGTCGACAACAGCAAACTCTCCTCCGAACAGCTCGCCCGCTTCCGGGGCTTAGGCGTACGCGTGGAGAACTACACCGCCACCGTGGTGCCGTTCAACTACGCGGCAAAGGCGAACTTCGCCCTGCGCGTCTGCCGCACCGAACACCTCGTCATGCTCAACGACGACATGGAGGTGATAAACGAGGACTGGCTGACGTCTTTGCTGGAACTCAGCCAGGACCCGGAAGTGGGCGCCGTCGGCGGCCGCCTGCTGCACGCCGACGGCACCATACAGCATGTCGGTTGCGTCATCGGCGTGAACAATGGCGCCGCCCACGTCTACCACTCCTTCCCAGGCGACTTTGTCGGCTACAACGGCTTCACCCACCTGATACGCAACTACTCCGCCGTCACCGGCGCCTGCTTCGCCACCCGGAAAAGCGTGATGAGCCAAGTCGGCGGCCTGGACGAAAGCTTCGCCATCGACTTCAACGATACCGATCTGTGCCTGAAGGTGATCGAGAGCGGCTACCGTATCGTCTACACGCCGTACTGCTCGCTGTTCCATTTCGAGGGCGCGTCCGCCAAGCGGGTGACGCAGAACTCGGACGAGCGTCGGCGCTTTGTGGCGCGCTGGGCGCGCTACATGGAAAATGATCCCTACTTCAACCCGAACTTTTCCAAGAGCCGGTTTGATTT
>CAXTVW010000153.1:0-7891 GCA_964247675.1 uncultured Acetobacteraceae bacterium | reverse complement strand
GGATGAAGGTCGAACTGATGCCGTCAGCGTAGGCAAACCGGGTTGGTGAGGCGCCGGGTGGATCGCAAAATCGCGCCAATCGCTTCGGCTCTGTCAGCCGGTATTTCCTGCACCACCTGCTCCGACCGCCTCACCTTCGGCGAGCAGGCCGTCGCGGGCACGACGCATGTTCAGCCTGGACGCCGCGTCCAATGCCGTGTGGAAGCGATCGGTGTGGAATAGCCTCTCGCGGGCCAGCATGCCTGCGAGAAACGCCGACCGGCCAAGCCGAAAGGCCGCTGCACCGTGGACAGGCTCGTACTCCGCCCGGATCCCCGCCTCGTAGGCATCGTATTCATCCCGGCCAGCACCCAGGATCGCCGTATCCAGATCGAGGAACGTGGCAACGTCGCTGCGAAGCGGTTCGCTCAGCCCCGGCGGCAGCACGTGGTCGGCCGTCGCACGGATCATGACGCCGGCTGCCAGGAGCGCCGCTGCATCGATGACCCCCGCCATCTCCGAGGCAAGCAGGTCGGCGCTTCGGTCCTCGTTGTCCGATGCGGCGGGATCGTAGATTGCGTCGTGGTACCAGACCGCGAGCTCAACCACGCCCGGGGCGGCGATCCGGGAAGCCTCGACGGCCAGCCCACGCAGCATCGCGTCCACATGCGACTGGCCATGATAGGCGCGATGCGCCTCCGCGTAGCGGGACCTGAGGCCCGCCAACCTGCCTGACACGATCCCGAACATGCCCCCGCAGCGTAGCCGTGATCCTGCTGCGTTGGAATATCGCTTCGCACGCAGCCGATACTTCCATCGCCTCCCGCGCTAGGATTGCCAGGTGAGGCGCATTTTCAGAAGCCGCATCTCCAGCCGTTCCTTCTGATGCGCCTTGAAGCGCCGCCACGCTGCCCGGGCGAGCAGCGGCGCGTAGCGTTCCCTGGGCAGCCGGCTCAACCGCTGGCGGAGCGGGCTGGAGGCGACGAAGTAGTCCCGCCAGTGGCCGCCATTGGTCAGGATGGACTTGATGTAGCGCGCCTCGTCGAGCACCGGGTGGACGAACACACCCGCATCCAGCCCGTCGACGTCGTCCTCCAGCACCGGCGGGAACCAGTCATAGGCGCCGTCGTCACCCAGCATGCTGAGCGGAGCAGCCGCGTATCCGGCGCGCTCGATCTCGGTCGCCACGAACGCCTCGCTGATCGGCCAGACCCTGATCTGGGGGTCGCGCCCCATGGCCAGCCTGCGCTGGAACAGCATGGCCAGCGCCCGGTTGGAGTAGAAGGCGATGCAGTTGAGCGAGGCGCGCAGCTCGCCGGCGCCGTAGGCCTGCCGCGCATAGGGCCACCAGAACCATGTCGCCAAAGGTCGTGCGATCGGCGCCGCCACGAAATCGAGCCGGCGCCGGGCTACCTCCTGCACCATGGGTGCCAGCGGTTTCCTGACCAGGCTGTCGTACTCGACAAACACGTAATAGTCGTAATCGGGAAACGCTTCACGGAAGGCATAAGCCGGGTAATCCGCGTTCCACCAGATCAGCGATCCCTTTTCGAAACGATTGGCCAGGCCGAGCCGTAGCAGGTCGTCATTCGTGGTGCTGAAGACCTGGTCGTGCGCGATCGGACCGATCGGCCCGTTCGTGGTGTCGGCGGAGATGAACAGGTCCCCGCCTTCGCTCACCAGGCGGTAGCGGGCAACCTGCCGTTCGATGAAGGCGTCCCACTGGTAGGTGCGGATGATGACCGCGAAACGCGGCAAGCGGCCGGCCGTGTCGTCGCGGGTGCCTGTCTCCGGCAGCGGGGCGTCCAGGTCAGACGGGCTGGACGGCACGCTTACGCGAACCTCCGCTGCGGAACCCCGCCAGACGCTGCCCCAGCCTGACGGACGGTCTGGCCACCACCCGGTCGAACACCCAGGCCAACAGGATGGAGGCCGGGACCGCGCCAGCCAGTATCACCCAAGCCGGCATCACGGCATGCAGCAGGATCAGCGCCGCCAGGATGAGCGGCACATGCACGAGATACAGGCTGTAGGAGATCGCCCCAAGCCAGGCGCAGGCCGGCGAGGACAGCGCCCGGCGTATCGGCCCGGGCGCCAGCACGCCGATGATCACCAGGCAGGAGCCGCCGCCCACCAGCGTGTCCTGGATCAGCTCGAAATGGGACCAATGCGCCTGTATCGCCAGCAGCCCAGCCAGCACGCAGGCCCACGCAGACCACGCAGGCATCCTGTCGAAGCTGCCGCCCTGCGGACGCAGATGCCTGGCGATCAGGCTGCCGAAGACGAAGAACAGGGCGAAAAAGGCGGTCCACTCGACTTCGAGCGTCAGCTTGCCGCTCGTGCCGAGCCCGGGGTTCACGGTGAGCAGGCGCAGGAAGCCCGTCTCTCCCGCGAAACGCCATTGCGCCAGCCCGATCAGTCCGAGCAGGATGGCCGCCACCCCGGCAGCGCCCCGCACGCCCCAGATCACCACAGGCACGATGATGAGCGGGAACAGTGCGGACACCCGCATCTCCCAGACCAGAGAGTGTATCGGGCCGTTCAGCACGTTGTGGTGCCCGGTCAGGAACACATGGTTCAGCAGCACGCCTGGCGTGACCGGGTTGGACCAGTTCATCGTGTTGACCCAGTCGCTGAAGCCGGCCAGCGATGCGTGCAACGTGAACACCCGGCTGAGCAGTGCGGCGGCGCCGACCGCCACGATGTAGGGCAGGTAGATCCGGCAGACGCGCTTGATGAGGAATACCTGGTAGCCCGGCGCGCGCCCCTCCAGCCACGGCATCGCAAGCACCAGGCCGCTGAGCACGTAGAACAGGATCACCGCCTCGTAGCCCGCCCAGACGATGCGCGCCGGCGTGTCGAACAATACCGTCTGCAAGACGGTGTGCGGCTGCGTCGCCCAGTTCGAAAAGAAGTAGTCGCTGAAAGCGGGTTGCGTCAGCAGGCAGTGATGCACGACCACCACCAGCGCCGCGAGGCCGCGCAGCCCGTCCAGCGCGGCCACACGATGTGTCTGGCGACCGGTCAGCAAGCCGCCCGCGTGGTCCGGTCGCAGCACAGGCGTGGCGTGTCCGTCCATTTCAGTCCGCGCCCAGCACGGAGGCAGCGGCAGCCCGGGTGTTCCGGGCAGCAAGCATGCGGACCAGCGCGGGCTCGCTGTCGGCGGGACCAGCCATTTCGGGCAGCGAGCGCAAGGACGCACCCACAACCTCGGTCAGCCGGTCGCACACCTCGTCCACCTCCTCGGCGCCCATGCCGTCATATAGCGGCAGGCTGATCATGCGGGAAGCCACGTCCCTGGTGACGCGCAGGTCGCCGGCGACACTGTTCGCCGCGATATACGGCTGTTCGGCCAGATGCGGATCGAAGTAGGTGGCGGTGCCGATACCCGCTTCCCGCAGCAGCTTTTGTATCTGCGATCGTAACGGCGCGGCCAGGCGGGGCAGCATCGCCGGCACGAACTGGTGGGCCTGCAGGCGCGGGGAGGCGGCCTGGAACCGCATCCAGCCCAGGCGGGACCTGTATTGTTGGGACAGCGCGGCGCGCCGGCGAACGATCTCGTCGTATTCCTGCAGGCGCAAATGCGCCGTCAGTGCAGCCACCTCGCTGAGCTTGGCGTTGATGCCGAGCATCGTTGCCGTGCGGGGCTGGCCAAAACCGAAATTGGCCATGGCACGCAGGCGGGCGATCAAATCCGTGTCCGCGCTGTGGATCACCCCGCCTTCGCCCACCGCAAAGGATTTCGTCGCGTGCATGGAAAACACCACGCTGCCGGGAAAGCCGGCGCCAAAACCGATCCCGCCAGTGGAGATCGTGCCGAGCGACGCCGCCGCATCGATCACGACAGGCACGCCCTCGTTCTGCCAGAGCCGCGTGTAGCGCTGCAGGTCGATGTCATAGCCGAACGTGGCGTAGGGCAGCACCACGGCGACTTCGCCCTCGTATTTGCGAAGCAACGCGGCCTCGGCTTTCGCGCAGGGCGCCCACGTCGTGCGGTCGATGTCGCACAGCAGGGGCGTCAGGCCGCACCAGAGCGCAGCCTGCGCGGTGGCCGCGAAGGTGAACGACGGCATCAGCGCGTAACGCTGCCGCGCGGTGCGGTCCTTCATCGCCTCCTGGAGCGCCAGCATCAGGCCGATCGTGGCGTTGCACACCGTCATGCAGGCCCCGGTCCCGCCGAACAGCCGGTCGCACAGATCGCTCTCGAACTTGGTGTTCACAGGTCCGAAGTTGCTGAAGGTGCCGCTATCCTCGATACCGGCCAGCAAGCCGGCGTTCCGGCTGAGGCGCGGCGGATCAGGCCGCAGGAGCGGGATCACGATACCGCCTCCGCACCGCTGGTTGCCAATTGCTTCGCGGGTGCTGCGGGCAGGCTGGCGGCCGCCTCGTCGATCACCGCCTCCACGATCAGCATGCCCACGTCGTTCTGCCACAGCCACAGACCGTTGGCCTGGCCGGAGAAGCTCGGCTCGCCGCCGAGTTTCCCGCGCGGAACGAAGCCGGCAGCAAGGCCGATGCCCAGCAGCCCCGGGATCGGCCGGCCTTGCGCATCGATCACCCGGCAGAACTCGTCCACCATCGGCGCGGACGGGCCGGTCTGCGTGTGCAGGGCAATCGGCGCTCCATCGTTCTCGAACACGGGCAGAGCCTGTGGCCGATAGCCGAGGGCCGCAATTACCAGGTCGGCACGGTCCATGATCGCGACCGCATCGGCATCATTCGGCAGGAGCTGGTGCAACGCCAGGCGCTCTTCGGCCGGCCGCCCGCCGATGCCACGCGCGCGCATGATGAGCTCGCGGGAGTCCAGCCTGAAACCGGCAAAACGGAAAACCCGTTTGCTGATCGGGCAGATGTCGTTCTCGTCAAACTCCGTGTAGCCGTCGTCATGCGCATCCTGCACGCTCGGGTAGTAGATACGCAGCGGCCTGCGATGCAGGATTGTGACGCCGCGAGCACCAAACGGGATTCGCGAACATTGCAGAAGAGCGTTGGCGATTGCCGCAGCGCTGGTGGAGCCGCCGACGATCGCCACGCGCGGCTCCGCGCAGGCCGCGAGGCGCCCGGCCACGTCCTCCATTCCGCCCGAGACGAACACATCGCCGGATTGCAACAGCTTGTGCCTGTAGCGCGCAACAAGGTTCACGCCCGCGGCTTGCTCGGCGGCCAGTCTTTCGGGCGGCTGTGTAGCGCCGGTTGCAAACACCACGAAGCGCGAGGCGAGCGTGTGCGAACTACCCGATCTGTCCTCGATGCTCGTCGCCCAACCGGACCCGGTCCGTGTCGTTGCACAGGCGCGGTGGGCCGTGAACACGCCGCAGGCAGGATGCGCGGCAACCATGGCGGACAAGGTTTGCCCGACGAGCGAGAGGAACTGTCCCGCCAGCCGCAACGGCACCGGCCCGTCGCCCGCTGCCGCAACGTCGCGCGCCAACGGGTGGGACTGGAGGGCGGTCAACGCCGTCCTCTCTGGGCTGCGAAGGCAGTCCACGAACGTGGTGCCTGTGCTGTCGGAGTTGATCGCGTAGCGGCCGATGCCGCCACCGCCGAGGTCATCCGAAGCTTCGACGATCGCGACGCCGCCGGACAGCACGGAACCGAGCAGGCCGTTCCTGTGCGCAGCGAGAAGCGGGGCTAACCCGGCCGGTCCACCGCCGATGATCACCAGGCGGTAAGTTCCGACTACCAACATATCCTCCCGTCCTAACCAGAAATTGCTAAGGTCCGCGAAGTCGGGTCGTTCCAGTGATGCACATGATAAGATCGTGTGCCACACAGGCATCGAACGTAACGGCGAATATCTGCCTACGACCGCATGTCGGGACTGCGCTCGTCCTGCTGACACGGCTGCGCCCACGCAGCCGGTTCATGCGCGAAACGATTCTGCTGGTCGACGATGGCGGGCAGAATGCGCGCGCTGACCGGCAGCCAGCCTCCAGGAATGTCTGGAACGAACGAGCCAAATCCCGCCAAACACCGCGCGCCGGCAGGCGGCGTGCGCAACTTCCTTCCGCTGCACCGTTGATTGCTCATGGGTGAAAGAACCTCGATCATCGTGATCGGTGCCTCCGCGGGCGGTGTGGAGGCGATCCGGTCCCTGGTCGCCACGCTGCCGGCGGACCTCGATGCGGCGCTGTTCATCGTCCTGCACATCGGCGCGCATAAGAGCGAGCTGCCGCAGCTGCTGAACCAATGGGGCAAGCTGAAAGGCAGCCATCCCGCCAATGGCGAAGCGATCCGGCGCGGCCACATCTACGTGGCGCCGCCCGACCACCACATGGTGCTCGAGTCCGGCGTGATCCGGCTGACGCGGGGACCGCGCGAGAACTGGGCACGGCCCGCGGTGGACCCCCTGTTCCGCAGCGCCGCCAGGGCCTACGGCGCCGCCGTGACGGGCATCATCCTGACCGGCGGGCTGAACGACGGCACCGCCGGCCTGTTCGAGGTCAAGCAGCGTGGCGGGACCACCATCGTGCAGGACCCGGAGGACGCAGCCGACTCCAGCATGCCGCTGAGCGCGCTGCGGCACGTCCTCGTGGACCACTGCCTGCCGGTCCGGCAGATGCCCGCGCTGATCGAGAACCTGGTTAAGCGGCAGTCAGCCGATATCGTCGTGACGGACGCTATCCTGAAGGAGCGGGAGGGGGAGAAGATGACGGCGGAATACAAGCTCGACGATCCGGTCGCGGTGACGTGCCCGGATTGCGGCGGCGCGTTGCGCAAGACCGAACTGGGGACCCTCACCCAGTTCCGCTGCCATATCGGCCACGTCTACACCGCCGAGGTGATGGTGGCCGCGCAGTTCGCTTCCATGGAATGGGCCCTGGAAGCCGCGATGCGCGCGCTGAGTGAACGCGGCGAGCTCTGCCGGCAGATGGCGGACAAGAGCAGTCAGGCCGACGAACCCGGCCTGGCAGGACGCTGGACGGAGGCGATGCGGGAAGCCAAGGAGAGGACAGGCGCGATGCGGGCGTTGCTGGGCGAGGAGTGGACGCACCCCGGCGACGTTACGCCGCTGGCGCCCTCAGGCGGGTAACGGCGAGGCGGCCCGTGCGCGCGCGGTGGAAGAACAGCCGGACGTCAGGGCCCGCACCCGGGTCTCGAGATCCTGGACAGTGAACGGCTTGGTCAGGCGGGGCTGGTTCTGGAAGGCGTCCGGCAGCGCCCAGTCGCCGTAGCCGCTCGCCAGCGCGAACGGCACGCCGCGGGCCTGCAGGCATTCGGCCACCGGGAACGTCTCGCCGCCGCGGATCGTCACGTCCAGGATGGCGGCGTCCAGGTCCTCCTCGTTCGCCAGCCGGAGTGCGGCATCCAGCTTGCCCACCGGGCCGATCACGATGCAGCCGAGGTTCTGCAGCACTTCCTCGACGATCACGGCGATCATCATGTCATCCTCGACGACGAGGATGCGGCAGCCAGCCAGGTTCGCCAGGGTCGTCATGCGCGTTCTCCCACATCGTCGCTCTGGATCAGCCGGCCGATCTCATCGGTGATAGGAATAGCTATGCTGCAGCGCAGGCCGCCGGCCGCGAACTCCCGGTCGACCGTGGCATCCAGCTCGTGCGCCAGGGTGCGCTCGATCAGCGTCGTCCCGAACCCTCGTCGCGTCGGCGTTGACACCGCAGGCCCTCCCGACTCCGCCCAGATCAGACTTAAGGTTGTCCCGTCCACGGACGGTGCAACTTCAGACTGTATGGACAGAGTGCCTGAACCAACGGAGAGCGCGCCATACTTAACCGCGTTGCTAACGAGTTCGTGCAGTGCCATCGCTAAAGCCAGGCCGGCGCGCGGGGTGAGCGCCACGTCGGGCCCTTCGACCACCACGTTGCCGTCGCCGCGGTCGTAGGGGGCGAGTTCGGTTTCCAGTATGGCGCGGAGCGAGACCTCGCCCTGGCCGGACTGCGTCAGCATGCTG
>CAXTVW010000152.1:0-8058 GCA_964247675.1 uncultured Acetobacteraceae bacterium | reverse complement strand
GCCCATGGCACCGCGCCGGCGACGAGCGCCCACCAGCAGATGAGCGGCTGGATGAACAGACGGGGGTAGTGATACGCCCATCCAAGGCCGGTTCCGGTGGAGAGATCGTGAACTGCGTGGTTGATGTTCACCGGGAACACGCACACGGCGTAGAGCGCAAGCATGATGCCCGCGAGCGCGCGTGTTCGCGGTACGAACAGGAAGATGGCGCCGGCAATTTCGGCGCAACCGGTCAGCACGATCGCGATGATCGGGTGCGGCACGATCGGGGGCATAAGCGGGGCGAACAATCCCGGCCGCGTCAGATGCACGATGCCGACGACGACAAAGACCGGTGCGATCGTGATACGCGCGAGAGCGGGGCCTCGCCTGGTTTGCGGCGACGGTGAGATGTTACGCATCTGCCCTTTATCCATAACCGGAGGCGAACGCAAAGGCGTCCTGTTCGGTGGCGCGCTCTTGTAGTGGCGTGCGATAGGCTGGTGGTTGCGTTGATTGTGCGTGGCCGGACGCGGGTGCGGTGGGTTTGGGGCCGGGTTCGCTGGAGCCGACTGGACGTCGCGGCGACTGGGACCGGCATGATACACGTTCTACGACTGCCAACGCGTGAGGCTGGCTCCAGTCCGAATAGTTGGTTGTGGAATGGCGGATCAATTCACCAGTAAGGAGACCGCATGATTGTCGTTACTGGAGCAAACGGCCAACTCGGGCGAGCTGTTGTCGAAGGGTTACTCGCTCGTCTTGATGCTAGTCGGATTGGCGCCAGCGTGCGTGATCTTGATGAGGCCACGACACTTGTTGAACGGGGCGTAGACGTTCGCGCGGGGGATTTCGACAAGCCCGACGCGTTAACTGCGGCGTTCTCGGGCGCCGCACAAGTTCTCGTTGTTTCCGTCAACAAGCTTGGTGAGGAGGCGCTTCGCATGCATCGCGCCGCCATCGTCGCCGCCCGTGAAACTGGGGCACGCGTGCTCTACACCAGCCACATGGGCGCACGGGCGGATTCGCCGTTTGCGCCTGCACCCGATCACGCCGCAACGGAAGGGTTTCTGGCCGAGGGTGGCGGGGCGTTCACATCGCTGCGCCACGGCTTCTATGCCGAGAGCGCGTTGCACATGATTGGGCATGATCTGATAGCGGGAGAAATCCGTGCGCCCGAGGATGGGCCGGTGAGCTGGACCACGCGGGCCGACCTTGCAGAGGCAGACGCTGTCATACTCGCTGAAGACGGGCGGCTGCACGGCATCACGCCGCCGCTGACTGCTCTGGAGGCGGTGACCATGGCGGATCTGGCTGCAATAGGGTCCGAGCTGACCGGGCGCGAGATCAAGCGTGTGATCATATCCGACGAGGAATGGCGCGCGGCGAAAATCGCTCAGGGCGTGCCCGCGCGTATGGCTGAGATGCTGCTCGGTTTTTACCACGCCGCCAGGCGCGGCGATTTTGCCGCAACGGATACGACTCTTGAGGCACTGCTTGGCCGTCCACCCCGAACGATGCGCGAAGTGCTTGCCTCTTTCCTCAATTCCAACTCATTGCAGTAAGGGGGATCATATACCTTACCGCGCTTGGAAAAGGTCGTTGTAACACACTGCCGGCTGTTCGACGGAACAGATGGTAGAGTGTTGCCTTGCTTTCTTCAGTTCTCCCTCGTCCGCTCCCAATGCTCCACCATGTCGTGGCGGATGTCTTTGGGGTTCCACCCGGTCAGCTCGGCCAGCGTTGCGTTCTCCTGTTTCCAGCGTTCGTGCAGTTCCTTCCGGTAAACGTTGCCGGCCGCGCAGGTGCTCATCGAGCGGCGTTTGGAGGCGACCTGGATGACGAAGCGGGCCTGGAAGTTCTGCGTATCGGGCGTTTCCTGGAATTGCAGGTCCTCGGGGAAGTGCGCGCGGTCATAGCGCACGTGCAGGCGGGTTACGAACCCGCGCGGGGCGAAGCCGCCGCCGGTGTTGGGTGCGACGCCGAGTTCGTCCATCTCCGCCTGGCTGACCGGCGATGACGAGCATGGGTCGCACAGCCCCATGCCACTGGCGATCGGCCAGGCGTATTCCAGGAACACCGCCGAACGGTCCGCGGCCTGTACCTGGCGGTCGAACACGCTGTCGTAGAACGCGCCGAACTTGTCGGCGACGTATTCGGGGATGTGGGCGTCGTTCGGCATGCGCACGGTGCGGTAGTTGGTGACGTCCACGCGGCCGGTCTGCGTCAATGCGAGCACGATCATGTCCTGGGCGCCGTCCGCGTTCACCGTGCCCAGGCGTATCGGCAACATGAACTTGTCGGTGTCGTAGGCCACGCGTATCGGGCGCAGGAAGCCGCTGGTGTTGTTCTGCATGCGGGCGAGGTTCACCTTGGCGACGAAGAAATGCATGCCCTGGCGCAGGTAGCTGGTGATCACCGGGGCGGCTTCCTGCGGCATGCGGTAGCCGTTGTGGTTCAGCCAGTCTATCAATCCGTTGCTGTCGGCGGCGGCCAGCACCTTGATGTCGTATTCCTCGACGCTGAACGCGGCCTCGATGCGCACAGCGCTTTTCCGCACCATCATCTGAGGCGCGAACGCCACTGCCGCTGGAACTGGCACTACCACACCGCGGTAGTGCGGCGGACACGGATCGGGATCGAAATACTGCACCAGGCGCGGCTTGGTGTAATCGGCCAGGTGCTCCACCGTCTCGGGCTTCACGATGCGCACCTGCTCGCGCCGGATTACCGTCGGCACCGGGATCACCAGCGCGAACTCCTTGGGATCGCCGTGCACGTCGCTGGCCATCGTCACCAGCGTGTGGCCGCCCTGGTGGACGAGGACCACGCGCGACGCCTTGTTGGTGAGCGGTTCGTCGGACGTGGCGACGTAGAAGCCGCAGAACGCCTGGGCGGTCTGCGACAGGCCGATCATCGCGGCCATGGCAAGGCAAAGGATACGCATCAGGCCTCCTGTGGGGTGGGCGACCAGGTGAAGCGCCGCGACGGCGCCGCCCTGTCGAGCAGCGGGGTGAGCGGTGCGGCGGCGACAAGCGCGTAGAACATGCCCGCGCGTAGCTGCCAGCGGAACATCAGCAGGTGCGCGACCGCGGCGACGGCGCACGCGAACAGGATGCGGCCGGCCCGGCTGTCCGGCGTGGAGCGCGGGTCGGTGACCATGAAGAACGCGAACACCAGCAGCGCGCCGGACTGCATCTGGTGCAGCGGGATGGTCCAGGGGTCGCCCAGCGAGACGCAGCGCGCCGCCAGCAGCACGGCCCAGGCGCCCAGGAAGGCGAGTGCGGTGTCCAGCCGCCTGGCGCGCGACAGGACCAGCCCGGCGGCGCAGCCCAGTGCCGCGAGGCCCCAGGCGAGTGCGCCCCATTGGCCCGGCGAGACCCAGGCCAGCCGCGTGGTGAGCAGCAGGGCCACGATGGCGAAACAGGCCGGGTTGAACAGGTGCTTGCCGTCGACACGCAATACGAACTTCGACGCGATGCCGAGCGCGCCGGCCGCCGCCCAGGCGAGCGGGTCATGCGTGCGCAGCAGCAACGTGAGCGACAGGGCGGTGATGGCCGGGCTGCGCCAGTCCAGGGGCCGGCCGGCAGTGGCGGCCGCCTGGGTGGCCAGCGCGGCCGCCAGCGTGATGGCGAGCTGCGCCAGGGTGGCACCGGTGTCGTAGGCCAGGATCGCTACCGCGAGCAGGGCGCAGAGCGTGACGATCTGGAACAGGCGCGCGTCCGGCCACGCTTGTGTCCGCAATCGGAACAGCATTCCGGAGGGCGAAGCCCGCTCTGGCATTTGCGCAAATCCCGCGTTTCGACGGCGCAACTTTGGCGCGGATGGGCGGTCTCGGCAATATGAGAAAGCAAGCAGTCCTTTTTTGAAAAAAAGGACCAAAAAACTTTTGCTTCCCCGCACCTGCAACAGTCGGGCGCATCCGGAGTGAGCGAGGCGGCGGACAAAATCTTTGCTTCTTTATCTCAAGAAAGAAGGCCTTGCCTGCTTCAGGCCGGCATCATCTCGCGAATCTTGCTCGCCAGCATGTGCAGCCCGAACGGCTTGGTGATCACCTCCATGCCCTCGCCCAGCCCACCGGGCCCAAGCGCGGCCTTTTCCGCGTAGCCGGTGATGAACAGCACGCGCAGGTCCGGGCGTTCGCGCCGTGCCGCGTCGGCGAGCTGGCGGCCGTTCATGCCGTTTGGCAGGCCCACGTCGGTGATCAGCAGGTCGATCGGGCGGAGGGAGCGCAGCACGTTCATGCCCTCGCGTGCGTCGGCGGCTTCGGCGAACGCGTAGCCGAGTTCGTCGAGCACCTCGCAGACCAGCATGCGCACGGCTGGCTCGTCATCGACCACCAGCACGGTCTCGCCGGCGCGCGCGGGGGGCAGGGGGTCCGGCCGGCCGGCGGTATCGGGGATCGCTGCCTGGGTGTGGCTGCGCGGGAGATAGAGGCGGATGGTCGTGCCCTGGCCGGGCGCGCTGGCGATGCGCACGTGGCCGGCGGACTGCTTGACGAAGCCGTACACCATCGAGAGGCCGAGGCCGGTGCCTTCGCCGATCGGCTTGGTGGTGAAGAAAGGATCGAACACGCGGGCGACCACGTCCGGGCTCATGCCGGTGCCGGTATCGGTCACGCTCAGCACGCCGAACTGGAGGCGGTCGGCGTGCGGGAGGTCGCGTGCGTATGTATCGTCGTCGGTGCCGTTGGCGGCCTGCACGATCAGGGTGCCGCCGTCCGGCATCGCGTCACGCGCGTTGATGACGAGGTTCAGCAGGGCGCTCTCGAGCTGGTGCGGATCGCACAGCATGGTCCACAGGCCGGGGCCGTGCCGGCGGTGGACGGTGATCGCGGGGCCGACGGTGCCGTGTATCAGCTCGGCCATGCCGTCGATCAGCGCGCCGACATCGGTGGGCTTGGGGTTGAGCGTCTGACGGCGCGAGAAGGCGAGCAGCCGGTGGGTGAGTGCGGCGGCGCGTTCGGCGGACACCGCGGCGGCGGAGATGTAGCGGCCGAGATCGGCCGTTCGGCCCTGGCCGATGCGGGTCTGCATCAGCTCCAGGCTGCCGGAGATGCCGGTCAGCATGTTGTTGAAATCATGCGCGAGGCCGCCGGTGAGCTGGCCCACCGCTTCCATCTTCTGGGACTGGCGCAGCGCGTCTTCCACGCGTTCGCGCTCGGCCATCTGCACGCGCAGGGCGGCCAGCGCCGATTCCAGTTCGGCGGTGCGCAGCGCCACCTGGCGCTCCAGCGTCTCCGCGGCGGCTGCAGCGGCTGTCACGTAGGCGCGCAGCTCGTATTGGCGCTGGCGGCTGCGCACGGCGGCGCGCGCGGCGCTGGTGAGGGTGAGCGCGTCCAGCGGGCGCTCCAGCAGCGAGGCGCCGCGCAGGCCGGCCAGGAGCTCCTGCCGCCAGCGCATCACCTCGGCGCGTGCGGCGCGGCTGGTGAGTATGATGAAGCCCATGTCCGACCAGGGCGGCTGGTTCTCCGCCCAGGCGGTCAGCAGCCGGCCGGGCGCGCCGAACAGCGCTTCCTCGACGATCATCGCGCCGCTGGCGCCTTCGTCCAGAGCGGCGATCAGGCAGGCGGCATCGCGGCAGATGTGGCTGGGCTGGTCCACGCGGCCGAGCAGGTCGGCGATCGCCGGGGCGTCCCGGCCGATCGGGGCCAGGACGAGGATGCGGATCTCAGCTTGCGTCAGGTTGGTCATCGCTCCTCTCGGTGAGAAGCGGTGTCTTCTCGCCCACGTAACGCGGCGTGCCGGAGAATATGCCGGTGAACTGCGTGAGCGGCGGCCCCACGTCCAGGCCGTGCTGCGAGAGCCGGAACTCGCGTATCGTGTGTTCGTGGTTGCCGCTGCGCTTCTTCACGACCGACATGGCGCGGCGCACGATTCCGTCCGCCTCGAAGTAGCGCAGCATGACGACGGCGTCACTGAGGTAGCTGATGTCCAGCGGCGTCTCCATCGGGCCGACCAGGCCGTGCTGCGCCAGGACCAGGATGGTCAGCACGCCGAGCTGGCTGAGGTAGCTCAGCAGCTCGTGCATCTGCAGGATGAGGAAGCGGCCTTCCGGCATGGCGTTGAGGTAGCCGTTCAGGCTGTCTATCACCACGACACGCGCGTGGTCGGTCTCCACCGCCTGGCGCACCAGGTGGGCGAAGCCGCCTGGCGAGACCTCGGCCGGATCGATCTGCTGTATCCTGACCAGGCCGCTCTTCAGGGCTTCGTCCAGCTTCAGGCCCATCGCGCGTGCCCGCAATTCGATCGTGCCCAGCCCTTCGTCGAAAGCGAAGATGACCGCGTGCTCGCCGCGTGAAGCGGCGGCCAGGGCGTAGGTGAGCGCCAGGGAGGATTTGCCCACGCCGGCGCCGCCGATCAGCAGCGCGTTGGTGCCGCGCTCCAGCCCGCCGCCGAGCATGCTGTCCAGCTCCGCGTTGCCGCTATTCGTGAAGCCGCCGGTGAACGGCTTGTGGTGTTCGGCGGCGATCAGGCGCGGGTAGATGGCCAGGCCGCCCGGCTCGATGGTGAAATCGTGGAAGCCGCCGCGGAACTGCAGGCCGCGCATCTTGACCACGCGCAGGCGGCGGCGTTCGGCGCCGTATTCGATGGCGAGCTGTTCCAGCAGGACCACGCCGTGCGAGATCGAGTGGAGCTGGAGGTCGGTCTGGGCGGAAGAGAGGTCATCCAGCAGGACCACGGTGCAGCTTCTTCCGGCGAAGAAGTGCTTCACCGCCAGGATCTGGCGGCGGTAGCGCAGCGGGCTCTGGGCCAGCAGGCGCATCTCGGACAGGCTGTCGAACACCACGCGGGCCGGATTGGTGGCGCGCACGTGGTCGAAGACGACCTGGCTGGTCTCGTTCAGCTCCATCTCGGCCGGGTGCAGCACGGTAAGCTCGCGCGAAGGGTCCAGCGTGGTCTCCGGCGAGACGAGCTCGAGTATGTCGATCCCCTCCAGCGACCAGCCGTGGCGCTGGGCCACCAGCTCCAGCTCGCGCCGGCTTTCGGACAGCGTGATGTAGAGCGAGCCTTCGCCCTGGCGGGCGCCCTGCATGAGGAACTGCATGGCCAGCGTGGTCTTGCCGGTGCCCGGGCGGCCTTCGTAGAGGTAGACGCGGTCGGGATCGAGGCCGCCGCCGAGGATGTCGTCCAGGCCCGTGTTGCCGGTGGATATCCGGCCTTCGTCCGGCTTCGTGTCGCTCATTCGTGTTGCCGGCCCTTACTCGCTTATCGTGGCGACATGGTGGGGATCGTTCCGTCTGGGTCAACTGTAGGCGTGCATTGCGGGGGGTGCGTAAGGGAAGGAAGCAAGCAGTCCTTTTTTGGAAAAAAGGACCAAAAAACTTTTGTTCCCCACGCTTTTGCGGCGTCCGGGGTGCTTCCGGGAAAAACCCGTACGTTGCCGATGCGGGAGAGCGAAAGTTTTTTGCTTTCGTTCAAGAAGCAAGGCCTTGCTTGCGAGCGCGCCTTTGTACGACGTGGCTGGACGGCTGGTCCTTGGGGCGGGTCAGCTATGCGTTCGGAGTTGGGCCTGGTTTGGGGCGCCTCGTCCTGGCCTGCCGGGATGAGTGAAAGCGGGGACGCCAAGAGCGAGAAAGCGGTGAATCGTGGCGCTTTCTTCAGGCTGCTAGGGTGCCGCCACTGAGGATGTTCCGCAGGTTGGCCTGTTTCAAAATGTCTGGCACTCCTTGATCGAGAGTGCTAACACTCCGCGCAGAACGCCGGCCGGTGCGCTACCCCTCGGGTCCCGCCGCCCGTTCGTCAACCGTTCAGGAAGCAAGAACATGAAGTTTCGTCCTCTGCACGACCGCGTGGTCGTTCGGCGCATCACGGCCGAAGAGAAGACCCGCGGCGGGATCATCATTCCCGACACCGCCCAGGAGAAGCCGATGGAAGGCGAAGTGATCGCTGTCGGCGCTGGCGCCCGTAACGAGGCCGGCGAGATTGTGGCCCTCGACGTGAAGGCCGGCGATCGCATTCTGTTCGGCAAGTGGTCCGGCACGGAAGTGAAGCTTGATGGGCAGGAGCTGCTCATCATGAAGGAGAGCGACATCATGGGCGTGGTCGAGCAGGGCTCGGACAGCGTTCAGAAGGCCGC
>CAXTVW010000151.1:0-8139 GCA_964247675.1 uncultured Acetobacteraceae bacterium | reverse complement strand
AGCCGGGCAGGCGGGGGGTGAGGTTTGCTTCGTCGCCGAACAGGTATTGGCCGGACTGGTATTGGCCGTCGATGCCGGCGTGCCAGGCTTGGGTGAGCGTGGCGTCGATGCCGAACTTGATGACGCTGCGGGGGATGCCGGGGAGTTCGTTGCCCGGGCGGATGGTGACGTTGCCGTTGGCGTCCTGGGCGGGGTTGCTGCCGCCAGACTCGACGTAGCCGGACTGGTACGTGGCGTCGGTGAAGGTGTAGGAGACGTAGGTGGAGATGCGCTCGAGATGGAGGTCGGCGCGGGCGGAGGCGCCTTGGCGCCTGGTCTGGCCGATATTGGCGAAATAGGCGCGGTTGAGGGTGACGCTGTTGATGAAGGCGATGTCGTCGTCGGAGTCGGTGCGGAACAGGCTCAGGTCGTAGCCGAGGCGCGCGGTGGGCAGGATGTTCGTGTGGCCGCGCAGGCCGGCTTCTATCGTGTGGGCGATGACCTGTTTGAGGTCGGGGTCGCCCACGAAGAAGTTGGCCAGGCTGCAGGAGTTTTGCGGGCCGGCGCAGGAGAGTTCGGCCGGCGTGGGGGCGCGGTTGGCTTCTGCGTAGCCGGCGTAGGCGGTGAGTGCGGGGGAGAGTTCGTAGGTGAGGCCGGCCGCGGGGTTGAAGCGGGCGTAGGCGTGGTTTCCGGTGAGGTCGCCGCCGCCTTGGTCTGCCAGGTCGATTTCGGCGAAGTTGAAGCGGCCGGAGATGGTGGCGGCGAGGGCTTGTGTCAGGTTCAGCGTGTCTGACGCGAAGCCGCCGGCGTAGCTATCGGTGATGGCGACGCGTACGGGGACGTTGTTGCCTGGCTCGTCGATGACCACGCCTGGGCCGGAATAGACGCGGGTGAATGGGGTGAGGCCGCCGATGAAGGCAGTGGCGGAGAACTCGGTCTGCGCGCCGTCGAAGGAGGCGCCGGCGACGAGGTGGTTTTTGAAGCCGTAGAGGTCGCCGGTGTCGGTGAGCTGGGCGGCGGCGCCGTAGGCGTTGGTGTTGGTGGTGTTGACGTCGAGCTCGCTGTAGGCGGCGGTGTTGCCGAGGAAGGCGGGGATGGGGGCGCCGTTGCGGGTGGTGCTGGGCTGGCCGGGGCCTTGGCAGAGAAGGTTACTGCCGTCGTCGCAGGGTGTGTCGTCGGCCGTGTTGCCGTTCACCACGCGTTGCTGGAAGTAGTCGTAATAGGCTTGCGCCTGGACGGAGAGCGCGTCGTTGAGATCGATGTTGCTGCGGAAGGCGGCCTGTATGGTGCGGTTGCCTATGCCGTTGGGGGCGGTGAACTGGGCGCGCGAGTCGACGGCGAGGAGTTCGATCGGCGCGGTGCCTGGGCCGTTGATCACCGAATTGGCGGCGCTGAGGTCGAAGTGCATTTCGGCGCCGTCGCGCTTGAGGCCGTAATCGGCGAAGAAATTCTGTATGTCGGTGGATTGCAGGTCTCGCCAGCCGTCCTGGTGGATTACGCTGCCAGCGATGTAGAGGGCCTGGTTGCCGCTTTGGACGCCGTATTCGATGTCGCCCTGGACGGTGCCGAACGCGCCGCCGGAGAGGTCCGCCTGGCCGCCCTGGGTGGAGAAGCCGTCCTTCAGGGCGATGTTGAAGGAGCCGCCCAGGGCGTTCAGGCCGAAGAGGGGGTTGGAGCCTTCGACGTTGATCTTGCTGATGGCGATGTCCGGGATGAGGTCCCAGTTCACCGTGTCGCCGAAGGGCTGGTTGAAGCGTATGCCGTTGAGGTAGACGGCGACGCCCTGGGAGGTGCCTTGCAGGGGCGAGACCTCGAAGCCGTTGTAGAACAGCGAGGGCTGGTAGGGATTGCCGGACGCGCTGTCGAGGTTGACGCCGGAGACCTGGGTGTTGAGGGCTTGCAGGACGTCCGGCGCGCCTTCGCGGGCGATGCTGGCGCTGCTTAGCACCTGGGTGTCGACGGGGATGGCGTTGCGGTCCACGCCGCTGCCCAGCAGGGGGCTGGTGCCGACCACGGTGATCTGCTCGACCTGGCTGGCGGGGGGCGCGGCTGGGGCGGTTTGCGCGGACGCCTGGTGGGCGAGGAGTGCCGGTGCGGCGGCGGCTAGCAGCTTCAGGCGGTGGCGGGCCGGCATCCGTGTGTGTTCCCCTTGCTGGGCGTTGGGGATCGTATGCACGTGATGACGCCGATGTTACGAGGGCGATGTTTCCTGATCCGGGCAGGAAATTTTCCCGTTTTGGCTGGGGGAAGGAAGGAAGGCCTTCTTTTTTGAAAAAAAGAAGCAAAAAACTTTTGCTCCGTCCGCGCTTGCAACGCCCTGCTTCATTCTGAAGCGCACGGTTGCGCTTATACGGGGTCGTTCCGTGGCGGGTTGAATTTACAACCTAAGCCTGAGGCTTGCGCTCCATAGGCTGTCAGCCGGCGTTTGAGGGAGAGCGATCTTGGGAAGTCCGACCAGCTACGTGCGCTACGGTGAGTCCGTCGAGACTGTGGCGGACGGCGAGGCGGAGGTGATCGACGGCATCATCGCCACGATGACGCGCGAGAGCCGGACGGTGGCGGAGCGGGACGGGCAGACCGTGCGTGCCTCCCACGCCAAGAGCACCGGGCTTCTGAAGGGCACGCTGGCGGTGCTGCCTGGCCTGCCGGAGCCGCTGCGCCAGGGGCTGTTTGCCGACACGCGCAGCTATCCCGTGCTGCTGCGGTTTGCGCAGGGGCCTGGCGAGAAGCTGTCCGATAGTGTCTCCACCCATCGTGGTGTTGCCCTCAAGGTGTTGGGCGTGGACGGCCCGAAACTGCCGGGGCACGACGCGGCCACGCAGGATTTCGTGTTCGCAACCGGCGCGGCCTTTCCGCAATCCGGGGCGTCGACGTTCCTGACCGCCATCAAGGGCATCCAGAAGGGGACGGGCCTGCCGGAGGCGGTCAAGCAGGCGGTGTCGTCGGCATCACGCAAGGTCAACGCCGCCTTGCAGGCCGTGGGCGCCGACAGTCCCACGTTCGGCTTTTTCGGGCATACCAAGCGCAACCCGTTGGCGGATGCGTATTTCAGCCAGGCGGCGCTGCGCTACGGCGATTACATCGCGAAGATGGGCCTGTATCCGGTCTCGCCGGAGCTGGTGGCGATGGTGGACCAGACGCTCGATACCGGTGCCGATCCGGATGCGTTCCGTCACGCCGTGATCGACCACATGCGAGTCCTCGGCGCGGCGTTCGAACTGCGCGTGCAACTGTGTACCGATCTCGATGCGATGCCGGTGGAGAACGCGTCGGTGCCCTGGCCCGAGGACCAGAGCCCCT
Organism: uncultured Acetobacteraceae bacterium; assembly: GCA_964247675.1. Taxonomy (GTDB): domain Bacteria; phylum Pseudomonadota; class Alphaproteobacteria; order Acetobacterales; family Acetobacteraceae; genus BOG-908. The sequence goes on along the minus strand of CAXTVW010000151.1, from coordinate 4,860 downwards.
ATGTGGCCGTTGCCCGGGTGAGCATCCCTGCGCAGGATGCCTATAGCGTGGCGCGGCAGGCGTATTTCGACGAAGTGTTGTCGTTCCAGCCGGCGCATGCGCTGGCGGCGCACCGGCCGCTGGGATCGCTGATGCGGGCGCGGCTGAAAACCTATCAGGCGCTGTCCAGCTACCGCCATGCGCAGAATCATCAGAAGCAGACGGAACCGGCGACGGCGGACGAGGTGCCGGATTGAAACAGGCGACCGTTGCGCGATGACGCGACGCTCGAGCGTCAGATCTCCAACCGATCCGACTGCCGCAGGATAGATCGAGGCCGCCGCGGCAGCGAAAGGCGTAAAGGTTTGCCGGTTGTTTTGTTCGAAAAAGGACCGCTTGCTTAGCCCAGCCTACCGCAGCGAGTTGCCGGTGTTGCCAGGCGCGTTGGCGCCCGTCGAGGAGCCCAGGCCGCCGGGTAGGCCGGCGGGGGTGAACTTGCCGACGTTGCCGAAGAGCTGCTGGAAGAACGAGGCCTCGCTGCCTGGCGAGGGGGTGGCGCCGGCGGCCATGTCCACGGTTTTGGCCTCGGCCTTGTCGATCTCGCGTATGCCGCGCAGCGTGCCGGCCTGGTCGAAGCTGAGGACGACGACCTTCTGCTTGTGCACGCCGGGGGTGCGGCCGATGCGGGTGCTGGTGACCTGGCTTATGTAGATCCAGGTGTTGTCGTCGAAGGTGGCGTGCGCGGTGGGCGAGCCGATCAGGGCGACGGCGTCCGCGCGGCTGGAGGTGCCGGGGATCAGTTCCTTCAGGGCGTCCGGGTCCACCAGGGAGCCGCGCTGGCGGAGCGTGGGGTCGAAGACATGTAAGACCCCGCAGGCGCCGGTGGCGGCGGCCAGGGTCAGGGCGAAAGTGAGTCGGAGGGCGGCACGCGGCAAAGTGGGGAGGCGCACTATGTGTCTGGTCCTCGGATGTGCGGCGTGCGTGTCACGCCGGGGCGGCGCGTGTCAATCTTCGGTGGCGCGAGGAAGGACGGCCTGCTTTTTCGAAAGAAAGACGCAAAATACTTTTGCTCCCGCGATGCTCCGCTGCTTCGGCGTTTCCGGAGGCACCCGGCTGGCGCAGATGCGGGGGGAGTAAAGGTTTTTTGGTCTTTTTATTCAAAAAGGACTGCTTGCCTTGCCTTGCCCGCCGTTAGTCTGGGGTTGAGATCGCAGGCGCTGCCTATACGTGAGGCGCCCGATAGTATTTCAGCAACGGTAGCTCTGTCTTCATGCCGCTCTTTGGTCTTCTGCCCTCGCGCCGCTACGAGCGGGCCGGGTTCGCCCTTTATACCGCCAGCGTGGCTGCGGCGCGGGACCCGTTGTATTTCGAGCGGCTGGACGTGCCGGACACGCTGGATGGGCGGTTCGACCTGGTCGGGCTGTTCGCGGCCCTGATGATACGGCGGCTGCGGCAGGCGCCGGCGCCAGGCGCCGCGCTGGCGCAGGCAGTGTTCGACGCGATGTTCGCCGACATGGATTTCAACCTGCGCGAGATCGGCGTGGGCGAGATGTCCGTCGGGAAGAAGATACGGGTGATGTGGGAGGCGTTCCACGGCCGGGCGCAGGCCTACGAGACGCCGCTGGCGCAGGGCGACGTGGCGGCCTTGGCACAGGCGCTGGGGCGCAACGTCTGGCGCGGGGCGGCGCCGGCGGGGCGAGCGGAGGCGCTGGCGGGGGCGGCGCTGGCGCAGGACCGCGCGCTGGCCGGACAGGACCTGGCGGCGCTGCTGCGGGGCGACGTGCGGTTCCTGCCGGCGGACGCGGCGCTGGCGGAGGCGCGTGGCTGATGGAGGAGATCGTGGCGCCCGAGCCCCGGCCGGCGCCGGAGATGTCGCGCCTGTTTCCCACCACGCGGATCGGGGCGGGCGCGGTTTTCGTGGTGGATGCCAAGCCGGCGGAGTGCCAGGCGCTGGCGCGGCGCATGGGGCTGGAGGCGATCCTGGGGCTGAGCTGCCGGTTCGACCTGCGGCGGGGCGAGAGCGACAGCGTGTCGGCTTCCGGCGCGCTGCGGGCGCGGGTTCGGCAGGTCTGCGTGGTGTCGCTTGAGCCGTTCGAGGCGGAGTTGGCGGAGGATTTTGCCATACGTTTCGTGCCGGAGGGGCAGGAGAGCGATGAGCTGGATCTGGAGTCGGCCGACGAGGTGACGTACGCGGGCGGGGTGCTGGATCTGGGCGAGGCGGCGGCCGAACAGCTGGCGCTGGCGCTGGATCCGTTTCCGCGCAAGCCGGGGGCGGAGATGGAGGAGGTGGCGCTGGGGGATGAGGGGAATCCGTTCTCGGCTTTGTCCCGCTTACTGCCGCCTCACTAATGTAGGGAAGAAAGGTCTTCTTCTTTGAAAGCAGCAAAAAGACTTTTGACTGCACCGTCGCGGGCTTCGCGGTTGGCCGCCGACAGGGAGCAGAAGTTTTTTGCTTCTTTCTATCAAAAAAGAAGGCGTTGCCTTGCCTTACCTCCTGCCCCTCTGTTAAGCCGCGCGGCTCGATGGTTCGATCTGCGCCTCCAGGCGCGGCGGCCATACCGGATTTTGGAGACTACGCGTCATGGCCGTTCCGAAGCGGAAAACCTCGCCCAGCCGCCGCGGCATGCGCCGCAGCCATCAGGCGCTGCCGACCGAAGCGCACGCCGACTGCAGCAATTGCGGCGAGCTGAAGCGGCCGCACCACATCTGCTCGGCCTGCGGGCATTATGACGGCCGCGAGGTCGTGCAGGCCGGCAAGGCCCTGAAGGGTGCTGTCCGCGTCTGATAGGGCGCTGTGTCCGCGTCTGCCGGAGAGGTTGTGACGATGGACGCGGCCCAAGCTAGCAGCGAGCCAGCGCCGGCCGGCGACCAGCCGTTCAGCCTGGCGGTGGATGCGATGGGCGGCGACAAGGCGCCGGACGTGGTGGTCGATGGCATCGGGATCGCGTCGGTGCGCCATCCTGCCGCGCGCTTCCTGCTGGTTGGCGACCAGGGGCGGCTGGCGCCGTTGCTGACGGCCAACAAGCGGGCGCGCGAGGCCTGCGTGGTCCGGCATACGTCGGACGCGATCGCGGCCGATTGCAAGCCTACGGTAGCGCTGCGGCTGCGGCAGGCGAGCATGCGGCTGGCGATCGACGCCGTGGCGTGCGGGCAGGCGCAGGGGGTGGTCTCGGCCGGCAACACGGGGGCGCTGCTGGCGCTGTCCAAGATCGTTCTTAAGACGCTGCCCGGGATCGACCGGCCGGCGATGGCAGCGATCATGCCGTCGGCGCGCGGCGACGTGGTGATGCTGGATCTCGGCGCCAACATCGCGTGCGACACGCGCAACCTGGTGGAGTTCGCGCTGCTGGGGGACATGTTCGCGCGCACTGTGCTGGGGCTGCCGGCGCCTAAAATCGGCGTGCTGAACGTGGGCAGCGAGGACGTGAAAGGCGACGACCGGGTGCGCGGTGCCGCCGAGATCATCCGGCGGAGCCACATTGGCGGACAGTTCCACGGGTTCGTGGAGGGGCACGACATTGCGGCGGGGACCACGGACGTGGTGGTGACGGACGGGTTCACCGGCAACGTGGCGCTGAAGACAGGCGAGGGGGCGCTGAAGCTGGTGAGCGACCTGCTGCGCCAGGTGTTCAACAGCAGCCTTTCGACGAAACTGGGCTACCTGCTGGCCAAGCCCGGGCTGGAGCAGATGCGGGTGTGGCTGGACCCGCGGCGGTATAACGGTGCGGTGATGCTGGGGCTGAACGGGGTGGTGGTGAAATCCCATGGCGGCACGGATGCCGAAGGGTTCGCCCATGCGCTCGACGTGGCGCTGGACATGGTGGAGCACCGCTTCAACGAACGCATCCGGGAGGGCCTCGGGCGATTGGGCGGCGTGCTGTCGGACCAGCCGCCTGGCGCCGGACCTGCTCTCGCGGCCGCAGGATAGCCAATGATCCGCGCGCGTATCACCGGTGTGGGCGGGTATCTGCCCCGGCGGATCGTCACCAATGACGAGCTCTCGCAGAGCCTGGACACGTCCGACGAATGGATCGCGGCGCGGACCGGCATACGGCAGCGGCATATCGCGGGCAAGGACGAGACGGCGGCCTACATGGGGACCCGGGCGGCGGAAGCCGCGCTGGCGCAGGCGGGCGTGGCGGCGGGTGACGTGGATGCGATCATCCTGGCCACTGCCACGCCGGACGAGGCGTTTCCGGCGACCGCGATCCGGGTGCAGGCGGCACTGGGGTCGGCCACCGGGTTTGCGTTCGATGTGAGCGCGGCGTGCAGCGGGTTCGTCTATGGGCTGGCGATGGCGGACGCGTTCGTGCAGGCGGGCACGGTCCGGACGGCGCTGGTGATCGGCAGCGAGGTGTATTCGCGCATACTGGACTGGACGGACCGCGGCACCTGCGTGCTGTTCGGCGACGGCGCCGGCGCCGTATTGCTGCAGGCCGGCGAGGGCGATTCCGGCGCGCCTGGGATATTGTCCACCCATCTGCATGCGAACGGGGCGCATGCGGGGATTTTGTATGTGGACGGGGCGGTGGGGCAGCCGGAACGCTCGGGGCACCTGGTGATGAAAGGCTCAGAAGTGTTCCGCCACGCGGTGACGAAGCTGGCGGGCACGGTGGATGAGGCGCTTGCTGCAAACGGGCTGAGCCACGCTGATGTGGACTGGCTGGTGCCGCACCAGGCGAACCGGCGCATCATCGACAGCATGGGCAAGAAGCTTGGGCTACCGGCGGAGCGCGTGGTTGTGACGGTGGACCGCCATGCGAATACGTCGGCGGCCTCGATACCGCTGGCGCTGGCCGAGGCGGTGGGTGACGGGCGCATCCGGGCGGGGCACCTGGTGCTGATGGAGGCGCTGGGGGGCGGGCTGACCTGGGGGTCGGC
>CAXTVW010000150.1:0-8230 GCA_964247675.1 uncultured Acetobacteraceae bacterium | reverse complement strand
ACCAAAAAACTTTTGCTCCCTGTCGGCGGCTGCTGAAACACGGCGCGACAGCGGAGCAAAAGTTTTTGCTTCTTTTTTCAAAAAGGAAGGCCTTCCTTTCTTCCAAGCTGCGCGGGCATTACCTCACCCCGCATGAGCCTGCTGACCATCACCGGCCTGACCCTGCGCATGGCCGGCCGCACCCTGCTGGACCGCGCTGACCTGACGATAGACCCGGGCCGTCGTATCGGGCTGGTCGGCCGCAACGGCGCCGGCAAATCCACGCTGCTGCGCGCCATCTCCGGGGAGCTGAGCGCGGATGGCGGCGACATCCACTTCTCCGCCCGCGCCCGCATGGCGCAGGTCCGCCAGACGGCCCCCTTCGGCCCGCAATCGTTGTTGGATACTGTGCTGGAGGGCGACCCGGAACGCCTGGCGTTGCTGCGCGAACTGGAAGCACCCGACCCATCCCGGGTGGCCGACATACACGAGCGCCTGCGCACCATAGGCGCGGACGCGGCGCCGGCGCGCGCAGGGGCCATTCTCGCTGGCCTGGGGTTCGACGCCGCTGCCCAGGCCCGTCCGGTGGACAGCTTTTCCGGCGGCTGGCGCATGCGTGTGGCGCTGGCCACCGCCCTGTTCGCCGCCCCGGACCTGCTGCTGCTGGACGAGCCGACCAACCATTTGGATTTGGAGGCCACGCTGTGGCTGGAAACCTGGCTGGCGAAGTTTCCTGGCGCCGCGCTGGTGGTGAGCCATGATCGCGGGCTGCTGGACCGCGCGGTGGACAGCATCGCCCATCTGGACCGGCAGAAGATCGGCCTGACGCCGGGCGGCTACACCGAGTTCGTGCGCATACGCACCGAGCAGGCGATGCAATTGGGCCGCGCCGCCGAACGGATCGCGGCACAGCGCGAGCACATGCAGAAATTCGTCGACCGTTTCCGGGCTAGCGCCACCAAGGCGCGCCAGGCGCAGGCGCGTATCAAAGCGCTGGCCCGCCTGCCGGTGATCGACACGGTGATCGAGGCGGCGCCCACGCGTTTTGCGTTTCCCGAGCCGGTGCAGATCGCCCCGCCGGTGCTGGCGCTGGAACGGGTGAGCGTCGGCTACGACGGCGTTCCTGTCCTGCGCGGGCTGTCGCTGTCGATAGACATGGAAGACCGCATCGCGTTGCTGGGCGCCAACGGCAACGGCAAATCCACCTTCGCCAAGCTGATCGCCGGCCGTCTGGCGCCTCTGGGCGGCGACATGCGCCGTTCGGGCAAGCTGCGCGTCGGCTACTTTGCCCAGCACCAGGAAGCCGAGCTGGTGGCTACCGACACGCCGGTGGCCCACATGGCGCGCGCGCTGCCGCAGGCCACCCCGCCGCAGGTGCGCGCCCAGCTCGCCCGCTTCGGCCTGGATGCGGACCGCGCGGAGACGCCGACGCAAAATCTTTCCGGTGGCGAGCGGGCGCGCCTGCTTTTGGCGCTGGCGACGCGCGAGGCGCCTGGCCTGCTGATCCTGGACGAGCCGACCAACCACCTGGACATCGATGCGCGCGACGCGCTGGTGCGCGCGTTGGGCGAGTATCAGGGTGCGGTGCTGCTGATCACGCATGATCCCGATCTGGTCGAGCTGGTGTCCGACAGGCTGTGGCTGGTGGGCGACGGCACCGTGCGCCCTTACGACGGCGACATGGACGATTACCGCGCCCTGCTGGCCGAACGCGCGCGGCCGGCGCGCGCGGAGGCGGCGCCCACCAAACGCGACGATCGCCGGGACCGCGCCGAAGCGCGACAGAATCTGGCACCCCTGCGCCGTCAGGCCCGCGCGGCCGAGACGCTGATGGCCAAACTGGCTGCGGAACGAGCCGTGATCGAGACGAAGCTGGCTGACCCGAGCATGTATGCGGCCGGGCGAACGGCGGAAGTCACTGCTGCAAACACCCGGCTTGCCGCGATCGCACGCGAGACGGCAGCGGCCGAAGCGGATTGGCTGGCTGCGGAAGAGGCCCTGGAAAGCGCAGTGTAAGAAATATTTGCAACCACAAGTTCGAATCGTCAACGAAATGTGGCGTGTGGCAGAATTCTAACATATAAAGAGACGGAGTTTGATCAGGCATATTACAACCTGCCGACAGGATATCGCGGATGAGCGGAACGAACGGTGCGCCGATGGATGACGACGACGAGTTCCTGATACCCTTCGCACCGCGCGCGGCGCCGGCCGGCTTCGCGCAGCAAACCATGCCGCCTCTGGTGCCAACCACGGTGCACGCAATGCCGGGCATACCGCTCTCGCATATCGCGCCGCTCACCAGCGCAACCGTGAACCTGTCGTCCGAAAAGATCCGCACCTCGCCCACGCTCGGTATTGACCACAGCCTGCTGTCGTTCGTGGAAGGTATCGAACTCGGCGGCCGGCCGGCTTCCACGCAGTCGATGACCAACTCGATGAACAGCCTGCTCCGCCTGCTGCCTGGCGAAGAGGTGATGGTGCAGGAAGAGGGCACGCAGGAAGGCGAGGAGCAGGACATGCTCACGCCGCTATTGCGCGAGACGTCCAAGCATCTGCGCAGCATCGGCCACGTGAATATCGTCGTCGCCGGCCAGACCGGCGTCGGCAAAAGCTCGCTGATAAACGCGGTCTTCGGCGAGCAATTTGCGCGCACGGCTGCCGGCGAGCCGGTGACGCAACGTGCGGAATGGTTCTCGTCCACCAAGATCCCGCTGCGCATCCTCGACACCAAGGGACTCGAGGTGAAGGACTACGCCGGCACGGTGGCCGACCTGCGCGCCGAAATCGAAGCCTGCCGCGCCATGAAAGATGCCAAGGACCAGCTCCACATCGGCTGGCTCTGCATCGCCGCACCCAGCAGCCGCGTGCAGGAAGCCGAACTGGACGTGCTGCGTGTGCTCAACGCTTACAACATCCCGGCAATCGTTATCCTTACGAAGTATGACGACGATGAGGAGTTCCTCGAGATTGTCGAGAACATCCTGGACGCGCACGGCATCAAGCGGCACGCGATCATACCGGTGCGCGCCATCGCCAAGCCGCGCCGGCCGCCTTACGGCCTGTCGGACTTGGTGGTCTCCTCTTTCCAGGCGCTGCCGACCGCGCACCGCGCCGCCTTCGCCGCCGCGCAAAAGGTCAACCTGGACCTCAACAAACAGACCGCGAACGAATACGTCATGGCCGCCGCTGCGGCCGCGGCTGCGGCCGCCGTCATCCCGATCCCGCTGGCCGACGCGCTGTCGCTTGCGCCGATCCAGACCGGCATGCTCGTGGGCGTCTCCGGCGCGTTCGGCCTGGAGCTGGACCGCCAGGCGATCCTGCAGTTGCTGACCACCGTGCTTGGCTGCGTCGCCCTCTCGGTCGCTGGCCGCTGGGCGGTGGGCTCCGCGCTTAAGCTGATCCCAGGACCAGGCTCAGTGATCGGCGGCATCATGAACGCCAGCGTTGCGGGTAGCCTCACGCTCACGCTGGGGCGCGTCTACATCGCGTTCCTGACCAGCTTCATCCAGACAAACGGCCGCGTGCCGCTGGCTGACGAGATCGTGGCTACGTTCCCGACCTATTACCGCACGTATTCCAAGCAGAAGGCAGCTGCGGCGGCAGAAGCCCGGGCTGCTTCTGCGGCGGCGTAAGGGAGCAAGCAAGGTCTTCTTTGAGGAATGACGCGAGACAACGTTGCGTCTCCGACGCTATAGCATTGCAATGTTTCCGGAGGCGCCCGCTGGCCCACAAGCGGGGGAAGTGAAGTTTTGGGCCGTTTGAAAATGGGCTGTTTGCTTGCTGCCATGCAAGCGTTACGGCCTAAATCGAGCGATGGGCTTGGACGTGGTGCGAAAAGGCCGCGCTGAACGCGCGCTCGACAAACCGAAATCAAGTCACCTATAAACTCTCGTAACATTAGAAAACATCCAAACGAACGCTAAAAAACCCATGGATCCGCAGCAGCCGACTGGTTCCGGAAACACCGAAGCAGCAGCAAATGCACAGTCGTAAAAGTTTTTTGGTTCTTTTCAAGAAAGAACTGCTTGCTTCTTACTGGCTCCGCAAGGTGTCGATCGCAACAAGCATCCCGTCCCGCTCGAAATGCCAGAACGTCCAGCCGTTGCAGCTCGGCGCGTTTTGCACGGCGGAGCCCACCTGGTGGATGGACCCGCGATGCGGGCCGCATGACAGTGTGCCGTCTGCCATGACGGTGGCGGCCACACGGCGCTGGCGATCGGTGAGGATCGTGCCGGGGGTGATCAGCGCGCGCTCGACGAGGCTGCCGAAGGAGATGCGCGGCGCGTCTCGGCGGCTGGGTGTGGCTTCCATGGCCTCGGGTGCCGCCGGCTTCATGCGGCGTATGCGGCCCCAGGCGGCTTCCACATAGGCCGGATGGCGTTCGATGCCGACAAAGTGGCGATGCAGGCGCTTGGCCACCGCGGCCGAGGTGCCGCTGCCGAGGAACGGGTCCAGGATCACGTCGCCGGACATGGTGCTGGCGAGCAGGATGCGGTGCAGCAGGGCTTCGGGTTTTTGCGTGGGATGGAGCTTGAGGCCGTGCGCGTTGCGCAGGCGCTCTTCGCCGGTGCAGAGCGGGATCAGCCAGTCGCTGCGCATCTGCAGGTCGTCGTTCAGCGCCTTCATCGCCGCATAGTTGAAGCGGTAACGGCTGTCCTGCTGGCGGGCCGCCCAGATGAGCGTTTCGTGCGCGTTGGTGAAACGGCGGCCACGGAAGTTCGGCATCGGGTTGGATTTGCGCCAGATCACGTCGTTGAGGATCCAGAAGCCGAGGTCCTGCAGGATGGCGCCGATGCGGAAGATGTTGTGGTAGCTGCCGATGACCCAGAGCGTGCCGTCCTTGCGCAGCAGGCGGCGCACTTCAGTGAGCCAGCCGCGGGTGAAGGCGTCGTAGGCGGCGAAATCGGTGAACTGGTCCCAGTCGTCGTCCACGCCGTCGACGAGGCTGTCGTCCGGCCGGCGCAGCTCGCCGCGCAACTGCAGATTGTAGGGCGGATCGGCGAAGACGCAGTGGACCGACGCGGTGGGGAGCATGCGCATCATCTCCACACAGTCGCCGCGCAATATTTGGTCAAGGGGCAGGTCGCGGGAGATGTCCAAAGCCTTGGAGTGGTTCCGTAAGGAAGGCCGGACAGTGAAGATCGCCCCGCATCCGCGTCAACCGCGTGTGCGCCTGGTGTGGCCTAAGAGACGTGCGTTCACATCATTGGCGCCGTGCGTACGCCGTTTGTGTCGGCGAGGACGCAGAACATCCGACCGCCGTCACGGGCGGAGACCATGAGCATGTCGCCGCCGGCAAGCATGTCACCCGCATCGTCGAAGAAGCCGGGCGCCGCGACGCAGGACTGGTCGTCAGCGCCGGTCTTGTAGAGCCAGAGAGTGAAGCCGTTGGCGTAGGCGAGGACGGAGAGGTTGCGCAGCGAGAAAGCCATCGGGCGATCCTTTTTAGAAACAAAAATAGCCGCCCCCTGTGCGGGAGCGGCGGTGCTGGGATGAGGTGTGCGGCTGTTTGTCATAGGCGACACGTAATGGAGTCATTTGCACAGCGTCAAGGATAGTTTTCCTATGTTCAAAAGCTGTATTTAGGTGGAGGGATACCTTTTCCTTGGCCCCAGTGGCTGGTTCAGCCAGGGCAGAACAGAGGTGAGACCAACCTTGGCGTGCATGGAACATAACACGAACAACCTACGGCGATCATCACACCATGGCAACCCTTGTTAGCTGTTTTCCGCTTGTTACAAGGATTATTTTCCAGCATAACCGGTTGCAATGAAGCATGAGGATATCTGGCGCGCGCTGGACACACTTGCTGCCGAGAACGGCCTGTCAGCATCCGCCCTGGCGCGCCGGGCAGGACTGGATCCCACGACCTTCAACCTGTCGAAACGCAGAATGCCGGACGGACGGGCACGCTGGCCGGGGACGGAAAGCCTGGCAAAGGTGCTGGAGGCCACGGGCGCGAGTTTGGAGGTGTTCTCTCACTTGGTGGCCGGCGAACGCGCGATCGCGTCAGGGCGCAGCGGGCCGCGGCGCATCCCGCTGATCGGGATGGCGCAGGCCGGCGGAGACGGATTTTTCGACGATGGCGGCTTCCCGGTGGGCGGCAGCTGGGACGAAGTGAGCATACCGGAGGTGGGCGACCCGCACGCCTATGCGCTGGAGATTTCCGGTGACTCGATGGAACCGGTGTTCCGCGACGGAGACATGGTCGTGGTCTCGCCGTCCGCGCCCATACGCAGGGGGGACCGGGTAGTGGTGCGCACGACGCGCGGCGAGGTGATGGCCAAGCAGCTGGTGCGTCAATCGGCGCGGCGTATCGAGCTACGCAGCCTAAACCCGGAACATCCAGATTACGCGTTCGAGTTGAGGGCAGTCGCCTGGATGCACCGTATTGTCTGGGCTAGCCAGTAAGGAAGCAGTTCTTTTCCGTGAGAGAACCAAAGCTTTCTCTCCCTGTCGGCGACTCTCAAGGAGAGTCCGGCGACAGCCGAGTGAACGTCTTGCTTCTTTTCTTCAGAAAAGAGGGTTTTTTCGTAGGTTTCAATCTGCACGCGCGTCGACGGTGCCAAAGGCGCCCATGCGCACGTCCTTCGCCTCCCGGCCGAACAGCATCAGCGCGATGATCAGCACCGCAGCGGTGCCGGCAACGCCTATGAGCGCATAGCGATAATCATGACCCATGGCGTCGGCGATGCCGCTTTGCAGTGGCAAATTCAGGGCGGCGAGGAAGTTGCCAAGCTGGTAGGTGAGGCCGGGGAAAGTGCCGCGTATCGGTGCCGGCGAGATCTCGTTGAGATAGACCGGAATGACGCCCCAGGCGCCTTGCACGCAAACCTGCATGAGGAAGGCGCCCAAGGCGATCCAGACAGGCGTAGAAGAGAATGCCCAGAGCGGCAGCATCGGCAAGGAGAGTGCCGCGGCAAGGCCGATCGCGCGGCGGCGGCCGATGCGTTGCGAGAGCGTGCCAAACGCGATCCCGCCTATCATGGCGCCGAGATTGTAGATGACCACGATCGTCGTCAGGCTCGGCCCGACAATGTGGCGCTGCCGCTGCAGGTAGCGCGGGTATATGTCCTGCGTGCCGTGGCTGAAAAAGTTGAAGCAGGCCATCAGGCACGCAGCATAGATGGTGAGCGGCAGATATCTCCGCACTACGCTCATAAGGCTTTGCTGCGGCCCGGAGCGCGCACGTTCCGTCCAGTCCGGACTTTCCGGCACGTTCTTGCGTATGTAGAGCACGAGAAGAGCGGGCGCCGCGCCGGCCATGAACATGCCGCGCCAATGTAGCCACGGGTAAGCGAGGTAGAGGAGAGAGGCGAGGAGATAACCGCTCGGATACCCGGCCTGCAGGAGCCCGCTGACCGGCCCACGCCAGGCGGCAGGAATGCTTTCCATGGTGAGCGACGCACCGACGCCCCATTCGCCGCCCATGGCCAGGCCGAACAGCGCACGCACGATGAAGAACACGGTGGCGTTTGGTGCCAGGCCAGTGCAAAACCCGAGTACCGAAAAGCCAAGGATGCTGGCCATCAGCGCCGGCCGGCGGCCGTATTTGTCCGCGAAACGGCCGAAAAGATAGGCGCCGAGCGCGCGCGTGGCCAGTGTAAGCGTTACGGCGAAGGTGACGGACGTCTCGCCAATGCCGAACGCCCGGGCCACATCGCCGAAGACGAAAACCATGATGAAGAAGTCGAACGCGTCGAGCGTCCAGCCCAGATAGCATGCCGCCACGACGTGTCTTTGGTTCTGTACCGTAGCCGCCATGACGCTCCCTCTCGATTGTGGAGGAGCGTCACGCGCCTTGTTCCCGTCGTCAACCGCAAGGCACGCGAACCGCAGCGACTTAAGGGGTATGTGCGCCGAGCCCTCTTACGCCACCAGCGCCAAAATGGCCGCGTTGGCCAGCGCCTCGTCTGACGAGCTGCTCGAAGCGTTCCAGGAGGCCACGCCCGCCTGGCGGTGGCCGCAAGCCGGGTAAGGTCGGCCACAATCTTCGGGTTGGCGCTGGGGCGCGCGGGGTAAGCACTCCCCCAGGGCCGCAGCCACTTCGAGGCCGGCGTTCAGGTCCGTGGTGCCTTCGGCCTCGTTGCCGTGCATGACGACAGCCACACCAGGGCGATCGCCCGAGCCACGTGCGGTACACTGACATGGGTTATCATTGCGCAACGTCCTTCTTCGCGGTGATTTTCGTCACGATCTCGCTTGCAAGCTTCTGGGCCTGCTCATGTGCTCCGGTGTTGTCCGGCAG
>CAXTVW010000149.1:0-8253 GCA_964247675.1 uncultured Acetobacteraceae bacterium | reverse complement strand
AACAAGGCGATCGTCGGCCGCAACGCGTTCGCGCATGAGAGCGGCATCCACCAGGACGGCATGCTGAAGAACGCGCAGACCTACGAGATCATGACGCCGGAAAGCGTCGGCTGGACCAAGACCAACCTCGTCATGGGCAAGCATTCCGGCCGCGCCGCGTTCCGCGACAAGCTGGCGGCCCTCGGCTACACGGACATCGGCGACAACGCGCTGAACGATGCCTTCCGCCGCTTCAAGGACATCGCCGACCGCAAGAAGATCGTCTATGACGAGGACATCGTGGCACTCGTCGATGACGAAGTCGGCCGCGACCACACACGCATACGCTTCGTCAGCCTGGACGTGCACTCCGGCTCGCGTGGCCCCGCCCGCGCGGAACTCACGCTCGAAATCGACGGCGTGCAGAGCACCGAAACAGAAATCGGCGACGGCCCGGTGGACGCGACCTTCCGTGCCATACGCGCGATCTTCCCGCACGAGGCCTCGCTGGTGCTGTTCTCCGTAGGCGCGGTGACCGAGGGCACCGACGCGCAGGCGAAAACCACGGTGCGGCTTACGGAAAACGGCAAGATGGTCGATGGCCAGGGCGCGGATACCGACACGATCGTGGCGTCCGCGCGCGCGTATGTTCACGCGCTGAACAAGCTGCTGGTCAAGCGGTTGCGGACGGAGCCCGGGGCTTTGTTGGCTAGCGCGTAGAAGAAGCAACTAAGGCCTTCTTTTTTGAAAAAAAGAAGCAAAAAACTTTTACTCTGCCCGCATGCTCAGCCTGCGTGATCGCCCGGTTAAATCCGATCACTGCAAATGCGCGGTAGAGAAAGTTTTTCGCTTCTTTTTTTTTCAAAAAAGAAAGCCTTCCTTCCTACCCATGATGCAGCAACAAAATCTGCAACCCGCCCTCCGCCCGCATCTCAGCCGTCGCATACCCTGCAGACGCCACCGCAGCGGTTGCCGAAGACGACACGATATCGATCGTGATCCCGGCCACGTTGGCGAAGTCGGACGCGATATGGATGGACTCGCCCGACAAAGCCGAGCTGCCGTCATACTTGATGGCGTACACGCCGGACGCCGTCCCGCCCGCCAGCGGGCCGAAATTGGCTGCGGTAACGCCGGAGCCGGAGAGCGCCGTGCCGGTGACCGACGTCTCGAGAGCGCCGCGCAGCAGGGCGGCCGTGGCCCCGCCGGTGTTCTTGATCGTGAAATAAGCAGTCTGGCCGGCGGCCACCGTGATGGTGTCTGTGCCGCCCACCGAGGTGATCGTCGTGCCGTTCACGCCTGCCACGGCGAGCTTGGTTCCGGAGCCGACGATCGTGCCGGTGACCCCGGCGAACGGCGTGTAGCTGTTTCCGGTGCCGGCGGCGGTGTTGTCGTAGTCGCCGGTCACGGTCAGGGTGGTGCCGTTCGTTGTCAGCGGGCCGCCTTGCAGCGTCAGCGTGCTCAGCACGCTGTTTGCGGCACCCGCTTTGCTGGCGATGCTTGCATACCCTGACGCGCCGACCGTCAGCGCACCCGCCTTCAGCGCGTTGCTGTCGGTGAAGCCGCCATTGTCCAGGATGAGGCCGTTGTTGATGAGGTTGGCGAACGCCAGCGTACCGCCCTGGCCGGTCGTGATGGTGCCGCTCGAGGTGACGGGTGCGGAGATGGTGCCAATGCCGGTGCCCACCTGCTCGAACAGACCGGCGTTCAACAGCGCCGCGCCGGACAGGGTGGCGTTGCCCCTTATGTCGAGCGTGCCGGCGAAGCTGAGCTTGGCGCCGAGTTGCAGGGAGGCGTTGTTCAGCACCGCCAGGTCGGACGCAGTGACCACCGCGCTGCTCGACAGCGTGGACGCGCCGCCGAAGCCCACGAAGTCGCCAGCCCCGCCAGCCACGGTGCCGCCGATCGAGTTGGTGTTGCCGGTGAGGTCCAGCTCCCCGCCGGTGGCGTCGATGGTGCCGCTGTTCCGTAGTGCCGCCGCGAGGTCGCCGTTGCCGGCGAGCGTGCCGCCGGCGGCGTTGACGAGGGTGGCGAGCCCGTATGTGGCGGCATTGAGGGTGAGCGTGCCGGCGTTGGTCAGGGTCTGCGAGCCGGTGTCGGATTCGGTGCTGACGGAGACCACGCCGCCGGCCAGGATGCTGGTCAGGCTGGCGAGGACGTCGCTTCCGGCAAACTGGATCGCACCGTTGCCGACATCGAGGACCGTGCCGGCTCCCAGCGTGCCCACGGCGGCGCTGGCGAAACTTAGTGTGTTTCCCAGCGCCTCGTAGGTGCCGCCGGTCAGCGTGCCGATGCCCGCAGCGCTTCGGTCATTCGTCAGCACCGTGCCGGTGCCGAAGGTCAGGCCGCCATCACCGGCCGCCAGCGTGCCGTTGTTGGTGAAAACGGTGTTGGCCGCCACCACGATCCCTGGCCCGTTCACGTAGTCCGGGGTGATGGCGCCGTTATTGACGATCGTGCCCTCGAGCATCAGGCCGCCGCCATCCGGCACAACGATGCTGGTATCCAGGGTGATCGCGTTGGCGGTGCCGTCGATGGTGGCAAGCGTGCCGTTGTTGGCCTCGGCGATGATGTAGGTGCCGGCGCTGCCGGTCAGCGTGCCGCCCTGCACATCGCCGCCGTCGAGGATGATGGTTCCGCCTAGCGCCGAGATCTGCCCGGCCGCGCCGTCGTTGATCGTGCTCTCGATGGTGAGCGCGCCGGCGCCGCTCGTCTCGATCAGGCCGGCGTTCATCGTGGTGGCGGTACCGGTGTCCAGCGTGAGCGCGCCGGTGGCGTCGATCACCCCGGCGGCGGCGTTGATGATCGCCAGGTTGGTGGCATCGCCCAGCAGGCCGGATCCGTTGATCAGGTTGTTGATGTTGTCCAGCGTCTCGCCGGACTGGCTCGCCTGCAGGCCGCTGGCGAGCGTGACCGTACCACCGCCCGTGAGCGTGACCGTGCCCACGGTGCCGCTCTGCGCGCCCACCAGCAGGCCGGTGCCGTCCACGCCCGCCTCGGTCAGGCTCGCGGTGTTGGTGAAAGTGCCGACCAGGATGGCGGTCGCAGTGTCCGCGATGTCGATCGGGCCGGTATTCGTGACGCCGCTCAGCACGCTGAACGTATTGGCGGACGAGACGACGGTCAGGCCGCCGGCGCTCGCCGAGAGCGTGCCGCCGAGCACCGCGCTGCCATCCGCCAGGACGATGGTTCCCCCCGCGGCGGTGACATGGCCGGTGATGCCGTTGCTGATCGCGGAGCTGATCGAGAGCGTGCCGTTCGTGGTGGCTTCCAGCAGCCCGTGGTTGGTGAGCGTCGCGGTGCCGATGTTCAGCGCGAGGTTGCCGCCAGAGGCATCGATCACGCCGCCGGCCGCGTTGATGATGGCCAGGTTCGTGGCGCTGCCCAGCGCGCCGCTGCCGTCGATCGTGTTGTTGAGGTTGTTCAGCACGTCGCCGGCTCCGGCGGCCTGCAGGCCGCTCTGCAGCGCCACCGTGCCGCCGCCGGTCAGCGTGACCGTGCCGCCGGTGGTGGAGCCGATCAGGATGCCGGTGCCGTGCACATAGGTCTCGGACAGTGTTCCCGCATTGGCGATGGTGCCGAGCAGGCCAAGCTGGGAATAGTCGGCGATCGCCAGGTTGCCGTTGAGGTAGAGCTCGGAAGTGCGGCCGCTCAGGGTGAGGGTGCCGTCGGCGGCGAAGACGCCGCCATTGCTGGCGGCGAGCCTGCCGCCCGAGATGGTGCCGGTGGTGAACGTGACGGTGCCGCCATTGGCCGCGATCGACCCGGTCCCGGTGTTGCTGACGGAGCTGTCGATCTGCAGGTTGCCGCCGCTTGTGGCCTCCAGCAGGCCGGCATTGGTGAGCGTGGCGCTGCCGGTGTTCACGCCCAGAATAGCGCCGTTTACGTCCGCGTCGATCACGCCCGAAGCGGCGTTCGTCAGCGTGAGCGTGCCGTTGCCCAGGTAGCCATAGCCCTTGATCGTGTTGTTCTGGTTGGCCAGCGTCTGGCCGGTGGTGCTGGCCTCGATGACGGAGCCGCTCATCACCACCGTGCCACTGCCGGTCAGCGACGTCGTCTTGGCGTCCAGCAGCAGGCCGGCACCGTACGGGTTGCTCAGCAGGAGCGTGCCGCCGTTGCTGAACGTCGCCGCAGAGCCGCCGCTGCCCAACTGCAGCGTCTGGTAGTTGCCCGCCGTCAAGGTGACGTTCGCGGAGTCGGTCAAGCTGGCGACCGTATTGGAGACGGCGATGGTGACGGCAGCCGCCGGGTTGATCACAACGGTGGCGGCGCTGCCCGGCACCTGCATCGGACTCCAGTTTGCAGGGTTCTCGAAATTGCCGTCGCCGGCCGCACCGGTCCACGTGAACGTTGCCATTTGCCGTCACTCCAGCGTCCGTACGCCTACGCGGCCCGGGCTATGCGGGGTGCATGGCCCGGGAGCATGGGCACCGGCGATATACAATAGCGTGAGAACCAGGATCAGCCCGGGTTTACGGAAAACCCGGTGGACTGAACCTCCGGACCGGCAGGGCTGACTGCCGATCCGGAATTCAGCTTCTACCGGCTAGTAGCCGTTATAACCAGGCGGCGGGGGTGGCGGCGGATAGCCGGGCTGCTGGTAGCCGGGCTGCTGATAATCGGGCTGCTGCGGATAGCCTTGCTGCTGGTACCCTGGCGGCGGCGGATAGCCCGGCTGCTGGTAGTAGCCGGGCGGCGGCGGTGGCGGCGGGGTGGGCGTTGTGGCCACGCCGGCGCCGGCGCCGAGCGCGCCGCCTGCCAGGGCGCCCACAAGCGCGCCGCGGCCACCGCCGGCCAGGGCGCCGATGCCCGCGCCGGCGGCTGCACCGGTCAACGCACCCGCGCCGGCACGCTGGTTCGGGTCGTAAGGATTGGTGACGCAGCCGGTCAGCCCGAGCATTCCGGCCAGGCCGAGCGCCATTGCAGTTCTACGCATGGTGTTTTCTCTCCTAAATACGTCTTAGCCCGGATTAACGTCCGGGTGTGGTCGCCGCCCCGGTGGCCGCACCGGCCGCGCCGCCGAGAACGGCACCGGCGGCCGGGTTGCCGCCGATCAGCGCGCCGCCCAGGGCTCCAGCCCCGGCGCCTATCCCGGCGCCGCTTAGGGCGCGTGTGCCGGGATCGTTGCCGCACGCCGCGAGGCTGAGCAGCAGGAGTGTCGAGAATGCAAGGCCACGCGTCATGTGTATGCTCCGGTCAGGTATGGAAACGCCCGTGCCGCCGTGGCGGGGGCGTCGATTACAATATGAAATGCCCCGCGCCCCCCAGGGTTGCCCCTGTTAACCTCGAACGCTAAGACCCGGCCCCTAAAGGGCGAAGCCCAGGGGTCTGGGGCCGACTGGCTCCAGCGGGGGTCAAGGGCAGCGCCCCTTGCCTTTGCCCTTCCAGACGTAGGGTTCACGAATGTTCAGCCGCCTGCTAGGCGCCATGTCCGCCGACATGGCCATCGACCTCGGGACCGCCAACACGCTCGTCTACGTGCGCGGCCGCGGCATCGTGCTCGCCGAGCCGAGCGTGGTCGCCATCAGCGACGTACGCGGCAAGAAGCAGGTCCTGGCCGTGGGCGAAGAGGCCAAGCTGATGCTGGGCCGCACGCCAGGCAATATCAGCGCCATACGCCCGATGCGGGACGGCGTGATCGCCGATTTCGAGGTCGCCGAGGAGATGATCAAGCACTTCATAAGAAAGGTGCACAACCGCCGCAGCTTCGCGGCCCCCGTCATCATCGTCTGCGTGCCGTCCGGCTCCACCGCCGTGGAACGCCGCGCCATCCAGGAGAGTGCGGAATCCGCCGGTGCGCGGCGCGTAAGGCTAATCGAGGAGCCGATGGCCGCCGCGATCGGCGCCGGCCTGCCCGTCACCGAGCCGTCGGGCAGCATGATCGTCGATATCGGCGGCGGCACCACGGAGGTGGCCGTGATCTCGCTGGGCGGCATCGTCTATTCCCGCTCCGTCCGCGTGGGCGGCGACAAGATGGACGAGGCGATCATCAACTACATACGCCGCAACCATAACCTGCTGATCGGCGAGAGCTCCGCCGAGCGCATAAAACTGGGCCTGGGCGCCGCCCGCCCGGCGGAAAACGGCGACGAGGGCCCGTGGCAGGAAGTGCGCGGCCGCGACATGATCAACGGCGTGCCGCGCGAGATACTGGTCAGCCAGGCGCAGATCGCCGAGAGCCTGGCGGAGCCGGTGTTCCAGATCACCGAGGCGGTGAAGGTGGCGCTCGAGCACACGCCGCCCGAGCTGGCCGCCGACATCGTCTACAAGGGTATCGTGCTGACCGGCGGCGGCGCGCTGCTGAACCGGCTGGACCAGGTGCTGCGGGAGGCGACCGGCCTGCCTGTGGTGATTGCCGAGGAGCCGCTGTCCTGCGTGGTACTTGGGACCGGGCGGGCGTTGGAGGAGCCCAAGCGGCTGCGTAACGTGCTGACCACGATGTACTAAAGAAGCAAGGCCTTCTTTTTTGCAAAAAAGAAGCACAAAACTTTTTACCCCGCTGTCGCGGTTTCATCCTGCGGCTTGCGACAGTGGCGAAGTTTTCGGGTTTTTTGTCGCAATAAACAACCGCTTGCCTGCTGCCTCGTGTAAAGACACGCGGGCACCTTCAACTCCGAGGCGGCAGCGTTGATCAGGCTCTCCATCCAGGCCCGCCAGGCGCTGGCCCGCCTCACCCTCCCCGTCCTCATCTTCGCCGCCATGGCGCTCATGCTGCTCGGCCGCGCCACGCCGCTGGTGCCCGAACGCGCCCGCATCAGCCTGTCGGACGCGCTGGCACCGATCTACGCGGTGGTGGACGCGCCCCTGCGCGCCGTCCGCACCAGCGCGCGCGCGGTGCACGAGACGCTGCAGCTCCGCGCGGAAAACGACAGGCTGCGCACGGAAAACGAACGCCTGCGCCACTGGTATGACGTCGCCATGGCGCTGGATGCAGAAAACGCCACGCTGAAGGACAACCTGCACTGGGTGCCCGACCCCACACTCAGCTACGTGACCGCCCGCGTGGTGGCTGATGCCGGCGGCGTCTATGCCCGCTCCGTCCTGCTCTCCGTCGGGCCGAACAGCACGATACGGCGCGGCGAAGTGGCGCTGGACGCAAATGGCCTGGTCGGCCGGGTTACGGAAGTGGGCGCCCGCAGCGCGCGCGTGCTGCTGATCACGGACATGAACAGCCGCATCCCCATACTGCTGGAGAAATCCCGCGCGCGCGCCATCCTGGCCGGCGCCAACGCGCCAAACCCCAAGCTGCTCTATTTGCAGGACGGCGCGCACCCGGAAGAGGGCGAGCGCGTCGTCACTTCCGCGGAAGCCGGCGCGTTCCCGGCCGGGCTGCTGATCGGCACGGTGCATTACGGCGCGTCGGACCGGCTGGAGGTGATGCCGGCGGCCGATCTGGGGCGGCTGGATGTGGTGCGAATCTTCGATTACGGGCTGGGCGGGGTGGTGCCGCCGGAGGCGCCTGGGCATGCGGCGGTTCGGCCTTGAGGGAGGAAGGAAGCGGTTCTTTTTTGAAAAAAAGAACCAAAAAACGTTTATTACCTCGCCTGCACCGAGGCCTCGGCTGTTTTTGCCAGAGTGCGCAGTTGCAGAACCGGCACGCGCGACCGGGCAGGCGCCAGGAGCAAAAGTTTTTTGCTTCTTTTTTTCAAAAAAGAAGGCCTTGCTTCCTGTAAATGGACCGCTCCCCAGGCGTCCGCCCCCGCCAAGGCCTGTGGCACGCGCTCGACACCGCCTCGCGCTACGCCCTGCCGGGCGTGCAGACCACCACCGTACTCCTGCTGCTGTCGGCCCCGTTCGGCATCCCCGCCCAGGCCCAGCTCCAGCCCGCCTGGGCGCAAGCCTGCGTGTTCTTCTGGTCCCTCTACCGCCCGGCTTCCATGCCCGCCTTGCTGGTGTTCGCCATCGGGCTGCTGCTGGACCTGCTGGCGCAAGGCCCGATCGGCATCGAAGTGCTGGTGCTCCTGCTGATACACGCCGTGGCGCTGAAGGCCCGCCGCGTGCTGACGCGCAGCGGGTTCGCCACTGTCTGGCTGGTGTTCATGGGCGTGGCGCTGGGCGCCGCGGTCGTGGAGTTCCTGCTCGTCTGCCTGCTGACCTGGCATGCGCTGCCGCCCTGGCCGGGCGCGGTCGAGTTTGGCATAGCAGCGGGGTTGTACCCGTTCCTGGCGTTGTATTTCATCGGGCTGCACCGCGGCCTCGCGGCGCCGGAGCAGGCGAGTTGAAGCCCAAGAAAGAAAGCAGTTCTTTTTTGAAAAAAAGAACCAAAAAACTTTT
>CAXTVW010000148.1:0-8275 GCA_964247675.1 uncultured Acetobacteraceae bacterium | reverse complement strand
CTCGGTGTAGATGCGCCGCACCACGCCGGGCGCGGTCAGCGGGTACGTGCAGCGTTCCACGATGCGCGGCTCGCCGGACTTTGTCGTGTGTTCCATCAGCACCCACACCTGCTTGGCGCCGGCGGCCAGGTCCATCGCACCGCCTACCGCGGGCGCCTTAGTGGCTTCGCCCAGGCTCCAGTTCGCCAGGTCACCGGCGGCGGAGACCTGGAAGCCGCCGAGCAGCGCGTAATCCAGGTGGCCGCCGCGCATCATGACGAAGGCGTCGTTGTGGTGGAAGACGGCCGCACCCGGCAGCAGGGTCACGGGCTGTTTGCCGGCGTTTATCAGGTCGATGTCCTCGGCGCCTGGAGGCGGGGGCGGGCCTACGCCAAGCAGGCCGTTTTCGCTGTGGAAGATGATCTCGCGGCCGGGCGGGGTGTGGCCGGCGACCAGCGTGGGCAGGCCGATGCCGAGGTTCACGTAGGCGCCGTCCGGCAGGTCATGCGCGGCGCGGCGGGCGATGTGGTGGCGCAGGTCGGTGGTCATTCGGGGCAGGCCCATACGCGGTTTACGAAAAGGCCGGGGGTGATGACGTGCTCCGGATCTATGTCGCCGAGGTTCACGATGTGGCGCACCTGGGCGATGGTGAGCGTGGCGGCGGGCGCCATGACGGGGCCGAAATTGCGCGCCGACAGGCGGTAGGTGAGGTTGCCCCAGCGGTCGCCCAGCTCACCCTTTATCAGCGCCACGTCACCGTGCAGCGGGTTCTCCAGCACGTAGGTCTGTCCGTCGATCACCCTGGTCTCGCGCCCTTTGGTCAGCTCGGTGCCGACGCCGGTGCGGGTGAAGAAGCCGCCGATGCCGGCGCCGCCGGCGCGTATGCGCTCGGTGAGCGTGCCCTGCGGGACGAGCTCCAGCTCCAGGCCGCCGCGGGCGTACACCTGGTCGAATATCACCGAGCCGGCGGAGCGGGGGTAGGAGCAGATGATCTTGCGCACGCGGCCGAGCTGGAGGAGCTGGGATACGCCCTTGTCCGCCACGCCGGAGTTGTTGCTGACCAGGACAAGATCCCTGACGCCGGATTGGGCTACGCCTTCCAGCAGGGCGAAGGGGACGCCGGTCTCACCGAAGCCGCCTACCAGGATTGTGGCGCCGTCGCCTATGCCGGCCAGGGCGGCTGCCAGGGTGGGGACGATTTTGTCTATCAAGGTAGGAAGGAAGGCCTTCTTTTTTGAAAAAAGAAGCAAAAAACTTTTGCTTCCCCGACGCTGCGAGGTGCCGGTTTATCCGGAGATGGCGGGCTGGTGCAAATGTCCGGGCTTAATGGGAAGGCTTGGCCAGCCCTATCTTGATCGTCGCGTCGGCGGGCAGCTCTACCCCGTCCCCGCCCTTGTAGGCGGGCAAAGCGCGCAGCTGCTGCGGGGTCAGCCCGACCACCTCCATCACCTGGCCGACCAGAACCATCGCGTCCACCGGCACGGCGATCGGGTGGGTGTCCAGGCCGAGCAGGCCGCCGAAGCTCATGATCACGCGGATCACGCCGTCCGGGCCGCGCACCACATGTTCCACGCGGCCGATCGTGTCCTGGCTTTCCAGCGGCTTCAGCACGGCGCGGTGCAGCAGGTCCCCCACGCGCACCGGCTGGGGGAAGCGGGCCGCGGCTTGGGCGGCCAGTTCGGCCTGGGTGGGCAAGGCGCCGGCGGCGGCCAGGAGCACCAGGGCGGCTATCAGGGGAGGGAGTCTTTTGATGATTTCCGCCTCTTTGTTGATGGGCAAGATAGGCAAGCAAGGCCTTTTTTTTGCAAAAAAGAAGCAAAAAACTTTTGCTCCTGGCGCTTGCACGGCGGTGTGTGCCGGTTCTGCCGTTGCTTGCTGGCAGGATCGCGGCGGACCCGCGGTGAAGGCGGGCGAAGTTTCTGGTTCTTTTTTCGGAAATGAACTGCTTGCTTCCTTGCCCGACGATTCGATGCAACCGTGGCGAGGTTACCGTCGAATGGGCTTCAAGACGCACGGAGAGACCGCATGCAGATCACGCCAGCCGCCACGGCAGAGGACCGCAAGCTGCATCCCTGGCCGGTGCGCATCATGCACTGGGTGAACGCCGTGGTGATGCTGGTGATGATCACCTCCGGCTGGGGCATCTACGATGACGACGTGATCATACGCGGGTTGCACTTCAACCAATGGTTCCGGCTGGGGGCGTGGGCGGCGCCAAGCCTGGAGTGGCATTTTGCCGGCATGTGGCTGCTGGTGCTCAACGGGCTCTGCTACCTGGGCTATGGGGTGGCCACCGGGCGGTTCCGCGAGCGGCTGCTGCCGATACGGCCGCGCGAGGTGGTGCAGACGGTGATCGACACGTTGCATTTCCACATCAGCCATGAGGACCTGACGGTTTATAACGCGGTGCAGAAACTGCTCTACATCGTGGTCATTCTGGCCGGCGTATCGCAGGTGGTGACAGGGCTCGCGATCTGGAAGCCGGTGCAGTTCTCCGGCCTGGTGGCGTTGCTGGGCGGGTTCCAGACGGCGCGGGTGATCCATTTCGCCGGCATGTCGGTGATCGTGGGGTTTCTGGCGGTGCACGTGGCGCTGGCGCTGCTGGTGCCGCAGACGCTGTGGGCGATGCTGACCGGCGGGCCGCGTGTGCGATCGCGCTTCGCGCGGAGGGCCGAGACGTGAGGTCTCCGTTCCGTCCGGACGTGGTGGCGGACCGGGCGCTGCTGGATGACCATCGCAAGCTGGTGGGCTCGCTGCAGCGGCGCGGGTTGCTGCGCGGCGGGCTGTCGCTGGGGGCTCTCACGATGCTGACCGGGTGCGACCTGACATCCTCGAAATCGGTGCAGGACACGCTGCTGGCGATCTCCGGCCTGAATGACGACGTGCAGGCGCTGCTGTTCGATCCGACGAAGCTGGCGCAGACGTATCCGGCGTCGATGGTGCTGAAGCCGCCGAAGTTCAACGCGTATTATGACGTGGACAAGGTGAAGCCGGTGGATGGCGCGAGCTGGAAGCTGGAGCTGGGCGGGCTGATTGCCGATAAGACGCCTTGGAACGTGGGGCAGATCGCCGCGCTGCCGGAGAACGAGATGGTGATACGGCATGTGTGCGTGGAGGGGTGGGATTATATCGGCCAATGGTCCGGCGTGCGGCTGAGCACGTTCCTGCAGCGTGTGGGCGCGGACACGCGGGCGAAATACGTGGCGTTCCGCACGGCCGACGATTACCCGAGCAGCATCGACATGGCCACCGCGCTGCATCCGCAGACTTTGCTTGCGACGAAATATGCTGGCGAGACCTTGGCCGATCCGTTCGGGTTTCCGTTGCGGCTGCGCATGGCGACGAAGCTGGGGTATAAGAACCCGAAATGGATCACGGCTATCGAGGTGACAAACACATATACTGGTGGATATTGGGAGAAGCTGGGGTTCAACTGGTTCGCGGGAATCTAGTTGTTGCATGTCAGACCGTTATGAACCGCAGTCTAACTTTCTTCGGTCGGTGGCCCGTGGTGACGTATCGTTGGCAGGCGACGCGTTTGCGGATGCCAATCTCGACCGCCTCATCGAGGCAACGCGTGACGAGAATCGATCAAACAGGGATTGGGCAACGTTCTTCCTGGCGCAAAGCAATGTCGACAGTGAAGACGTACGCATTGCGCTTCTTCTCGCTGCTGGCGACGATGATGAGGATGTCCGCGCGGAAGCCATATCTGGATTGGCGCAGCGCGATGCCGCGCTGGCGCTGCCGTTTGTCCAGGGTGCGCTTCATTCTCGAACTATCTCGACGCCGATTCTTGAGGCGGCTGCGCTGGTCGCCCATGCGTCGCTCGTCGAGCGCCTCCGCTACTGGCTAGGCCAACCGGACCTCGGCCATCTGCAGCAATCGGCATCCGACGCATTGACAGCCTGTGAAGGCGAAGATCCGCAGTAAGCGGTGCAAACCTTAAGCCTTCTCGCCAAACCGCACGGCCTTGGACCAAGACCTTTGCCCCCGCGTCTGCACGTCCATGCGCGTCGGAACAAACATCCACGTATAAAATGCAAGGTAGTAAAAGTTTTTTGCTTCTTTTTTTCAAAAAAGAAGGCCTTGCCTTACTTTCCCCGAGGCGCAAACGCGTCGAACGTGCGGAACCCGACATCCTCGCCCACCGGAGCCAGCCAGGGTGCGGCGGCCAGTGAGACGCGCGCATCCGACAGCCCTTGCGCCCAGCGCCGTTGCATGGTGCCGCGGTCGAACTGGAAGTCCTTCAGCGCGCCCTGCGGCACGTCCGGGCGGTATATCAGGTGCACCACGTCCACCAGGGCGCCGCAGGCGAAGTCGCGCAGTTGTTGCGCCACGGGATCGTCGCGCAGGTGTTCGGGCAGGCGGTCGAGGAACACGCGGACCTGGCGGCGGCGGTTCTGGCGTTCGCCGGCGTCGTTGGTGCCGGTTCGGGTGCGGCTGGAGTAGCGTATGTCCTTTTCGCGCTCGCCCACTTCGTCCAGGTTGGTCGGGCGGCGGCCGCGCGAGGGGAACAGATCCACCTGGAAGATCAGGTTATGGTGGTCCTGACGTTCGGCGAGCACGTATTGCAGCGGCGTGTTGCTGACCAGGCCGCCGTCCCAGTAGTGCTGGCCGTCGATCTCCACGCTCGGCATGGCGGGCGGCAGGGCGCCGCTGGCCATCACGTGCTCGGGGCCTATGCGCATCTGCGCGCTGTCGAAGAAGGTGGTGTTGCCGGTCTCCACGTTCACCGCGCCGACAGAGAGGCGCATCGGGCCTGCGTTGATGCGGTCGAAATCGACGAGCGCTTCCAGGGTGCTGCGCAGATCGGCGATGTCATAGAAGCTGACGGGCTGTGTGTCGCTCAGCCATTCCATCGGCAGGCGCGGGCGGAAGAAGCCGGGCTGGCCCAGCAGCATGGCGCCGGCCGCGCCCATGCGCTGCTCGACGGCTTCCCAGCCCGGCAGGCCCATCTGCGGCCAGAACTGGGTGTGCGCGGTGATGCGTTCCCAGAAGCTGGCCAGGCTCGCCACCCGGCGTTCGGGCGGGTTGCCGGCGATCAGGGCGGCGTTGATGGCGCCGATCGATACGCCGGCCACCCAGCTCGGGACGTGCCCCGTATCGGCCAGCGCCTCGAACACGCCGGCCTGGTAGGAGCCGAGCGCGCCGCCGCCTTGCAGCACGAGCAGCACCTCCGGACGTGCGGTTGGCGTGATGGGGTTCTGTGCAACGGACGGCAGCGGCGGGTTGGTTCGCACCGCGCTGACCCCGGTGAGGCGCGGAGCCACGTGTGCCGCGTCCTGCGCGGCCTTGGGGAGCGTGTCGGGCCCGGTATCGAGGTTCGTCATGAGGCGTCTGTTTCAACTGAAAGTGTAATCAGTGGCAACACGCTGTGGCGCTGCCGCAACATGGCGACAAAATGCTTTCCGAAGGGGCAACAAGATGGCGAAACGCTGCTAGTAGGTATGCGTGGTTAGAAGGGCGGCGGTTTCCGCCTGTGGCACGGCGCCGACCACGAGGAGACGTTCTAGATGAAGTTTCGTGTTGCGCTGCTGGTAGCCAGCGTCCTTTCGGCACCCGCCGCCGTCCTCGCCCAGCCGGTGACGGGCCCGTATGTCAGCCTCGGCGCCGGGGTGAACTTCCTGCTCGACCAGCATCTCCGCGGCTCGTCCTCGGAGTTCTATGCCGGCACCTCCCGCCTGCAGAACGATGTCGGCGGCGTCGGCCTGGGCAGCGTCGGTTACGGCTTCGGCAACGGCTTCCGGGTCGAGGTCCAGGGCGACTGGGGTGCCACGAAGGAAGAGCGCGGCGAGAACACGACCAGCAACTACCAGCAGCAGTATCACGGCTTCGTGAACGTGCTTTACGACCTCGATGGTTCGATCTTCGGCCATCCTGGCATAAACCCGTATGTGGGCTTGGGCGGCGGCTACGGCGTGTCGCATTTCAGCAACCTCAACATCGGCACCTATAACTACGTGACCGGCGCCTCGACGCTGCTGCACACCACCGGCACGTATGGTGACGCGGCCTTCCAGGGCATCGTCGGCTTCTCGGTGAACATCGCCCAGGTGCCGGGCCTCGCGTTCACGGCCGAATACCGCTTCGTCACCACGCCGTTCGACAGCAACTACCGCGCCCAGTATTTCGACGCGAGCGGCGGCTACACCGGCGTGAAGCTGAAGACGGAAGGCCAGTACAACAACGAGGCCCTGATCGGCGTGCGCTACGCGCTGTTCGCGGCGCCGCCGCCGCCGCCGCCGCCAGCCGCGGTCAGCCAGCAGCCGCCGCTGCCGCCGACCGTGGCCAAGACCTACCTCGTGTTCTTCGATTGGGACCGTGCGGACCTGACCGCGCGCGCGCGCCAGATCGTGGCCCAGGCGGCCTCCGCCTCGACCAGCACGCAGACCACGCGTATCGAAGTCAACGGCTACACGGACCTTTCGGGCACCGCGGCTTACAACCAGCGCCTGTCCGTCCGTCGCGCCGAGAGCGTGGAAGCCGAGCTCGTGCGTGATGGCGTGAACCGCAGCGAGATCAGCATACACGGCTACGGCGAGAGCAACCCGCTGGTGCAGACCGCCAAGGGCGTGCGCGAGCCGCAGAACCGGCGCGTGGAGATCATCCTCCACTAAAGGAAGAAAGCAGTCCTTTTTTGAAAGAAAGGACCAGAAAACTTTAGCTCCCTGTTGGCGGATGCTGAATCATCCGCCGGCGGGGAGCTGAGGTTTTCTGCTTCTTTTTTCAAAAAAGAAGGCCTTCCCCATGAAGACCAACCTGCTGCACCGCCTCGAGCCTCTGCTCGCGCGCATTCCGCCCGAGCGGCGCCTCATCCTGGTGCAGTTCTTCCGCTTCGGCATCATCGGCACGCTCGGCTTCGTGTGGGACACGATCGTGGTGTATGCCACGGCGCCGCTGGTCGGCCTCTACGCAGCCGGCGTGATCTCCTACATCATCGCCGGCAGCATCAACTGGCTGCTCAACCGCATGTGGACCTACCGCCACATTCCGCACGGCGCGATGCACCGGCAGGCGATGATGTTCCTGCTGGTGAACTCGGCCGGCTTCGCGATCAACCGCGGCATCTACTTCACGCTGATCGCCACCGAGCCGGTCTGCCGCGCATACCCGGTGATCGCCATAGCCGTGGGGGGTGTGAGCGCGATGTTCGTGAACTTCTTTCTCAGTCGGCGACTGGTGTTCAAGTGAGCAAGGAAGGCCTTCTTTTTTGAAAAAAAGAAGCAAAAAACTTTTCCTCCCTGCGCAGGCCCAACCTCCTCGATCTGTCTGGAGGCACCCGGACGCCGCAGATGCGGAGGAAGGAAAAGTTTTTTGGTCCTTTTTTTCAAAAAAGGACTGCTTGCTTCCTTCTGAGCCGCCAGCATGAGCCAGCCACGCGTGGCCGTGCTGATCCCCTGCTACAACGAGGAAGTGGCGATCCCCCGCGTGGTGGCCGGCTTCCGCGCGGCCCTGCCGGACGCACGCATCTTCGCCTACGACAACAACTCGACGGACGGCACCATCGCCGCCGCCCGCGCCGCCGGCGCCGGGATCGGGCGCGAGTCGCTGCAGGGCAAAGGCCACGTCGTCCGCCGCATGTTCGCCGACATCGATGCGGACATCTACGTGCTGGTGGACGGCGACGACACCTACGACGCGGCGGCCGCACCCGCGATGATCGCCCTGCTGCGGGAAAGCCGGCTGGACATGGTGACGGCGATACGGGTGAGCGAAGCGGTACACGCCTACCGCCGCGGCCACCGCACCGGCAACACCCTGCTGACCGGCCTGGTGGCGACGCTGTTCGGCGCGCGTGTGACCGACATGCTCTCCGGCTACCGCGTGTTCTCCCGCCGTTTCGTCAAATCCTTCCCGGCGCTGACGGGCGGCTTCGAGACGGAGACGGAGCTGACCGTGCACGCCTTGCAACTCGCGCTGCCGCTGGGCGAGCTGGAGACCACCTACAGCGAACGCCCGGCCGGCTCGGCCAGCAAACTGCGCACCGTGCAGGACGGGCTGCGCATCCTGCGGCTGATCCTCATGCTCGTGAAGGACGAACGGCCGCTGCCGTTCTTCTGCGCGTCCGCCGTGGTGCTGTTCGTGGCGGGGGTGGGGCTGGGGGTGCCGGTCATTACCGAGTTTTTGCGCACTGGGCTGGTGCCGCGGCTGCCCACGGCGATCGTGTCGGCGGCGCTGGTGGCACTTTCGTTCCTGTCTGTCGCGTGCGGATTGATCCTGGACTCGGTGGGGCGGGGGCGGCGGGAGATGAAGCGTTTGGCTTACCTGAGCGTGGCGGCACCTGAGTGAGGTA
>CAXTVW010000147.1:0-8327 GCA_964247675.1 uncultured Acetobacteraceae bacterium | reverse complement strand
ACAGGTTACAGCTTAGAAGCGGATTGTCGTGGCTGGACTATGTTTCACCACCGCGGATGGCCTGCCGTTCGCCCATGACTGGCACCTGGTTGCGCTGTCCTACGTCGTGGCCTCGTCCGGGTCCTACGCAGCCCTGGCGATGGCCGAACGCCTGCGTCAGAAAAGCCGTGCCGGTTCGCATCTATGGCAGGCCGGCAGCGCATTCACGCTTGGCGGCAGCATCTGGTCCATGCACCTGGTGGCCATGCTGGCGCTGCACATCCAGCTTCCGCTCAGCTATGACGCGTTCGGGACGGCGATGTCGTTCGTGGTTGCGGTCGCGTCCGTCGCCGCCGGTCTGACTATCGCCCGCCGCGGGGAGCTGTCCTGGGGGCGGCTGCTGGCGGCCGGCGCCATCATCGGTTCCGGCGTGGCGACCATGCATTACCTCGGCATGGCAGCCTTGATGTTCCCCGGAACGCTGGGCTACCGCCCGGTATTGTTTGGCCTGTCCATCCTTGTCGCCATTGTGGCGGCGGTGGCTGCGCTCTGGCTTGCCCTGAAGCTCCGGCCGGACTGGCGGCTGCGCAGCGCGGCGGCGCTGGTGATGGGCACCGCGATCTGCGGCATGCATTATACCGGCATGGCGGCGGCCGTGTTCCAGTCGGACCCGTTCGCCAGGACGGTCCAGGGCGTGCAGACCGGGCCGCTGGCGATGGCGGTGGCGGGGGTGACGCTGGCATTGCTGGCGGCCGCCCTGGTGACGGCATCGGCGGACGGACGACTGACGGCGCAGGCCGCGCGGGCTTTCGACAGCGAACAGAAATCCGCCGCCGAGCGTCAGGCCGCCGAGCGGGAACGCGCCGTTCTGGGCCGTGATCTCAGCCGGACGAAGCAGGAAGCCGAGCAGGAGAAATCCATCCAGGGCCTGCTGGCGATCGTGTTCAAGGTGGTTTCCACGCCGGTGGCGATCATCACCACGGACGGGCGGACGGTGCTGTGCAACCCGAGCTTCGACCTGCTCGTGGGCCAGCGGCCCGGCTCGCTTGCCGGCCGGCCTTTCGAAAACCTGCTGATCCCGCAGGATCGTCCCGGCTTCCTCGCCAAGGTGGCCGCCGGGCCAGGCAAGGCGGGGCAGCTCCCGGCACGGCCGTTCGTCACCACTTTCTTCCGCGGCGATGGCAGCAGCACGTCCAGCATGGTCTCGCTCGCCAGCGCACCACAGGCCGAGCTGCGGCAGTTCCGCATCGTCACGGTGGCGGCGGCCGCGGATGGCGACCAGATGCAGATCGCCAGCAAATTGCGTTTCATACGCCTGGAGGACCTGCGGGCGTTGCTGGGCGACGATTGGCAAGGCCTGGCGAGCCTGGCGATCGACACCGCCGAGCAGGTGATACGCCGGCATCTCGAGGCCGCGGACAGCCTGCGGAACACGCCGGACATGGGTTTCGTGATCGCCTTTGGCGGTGCGACCGAATTGCAGGCCAACGAACGCTGCGCGCTGATCATGAAGGAGATCGAGGGCGCGCTGACGGACGCCGGCGAGGAGGCCTCCACGGTGGAGATGGCGAGCGTGACGGCGCGCTTGCCGGCGGATGCGGCGCCGTCCGCGGTGGACCGTTCGCTGGCGAGCCTGGACGAGAGCGCCAGCCTTCCCTACCGGCCGGCGGTCTTGCCGGGCTGCAGCGTCGAGATGGTGCAAGGCTGCCAGCGGGGACAGGTCATCGGCTGGTTCGTGGATGCGGACGGGGCCACGACGCGCGCGGCAGGCCTCTCGCCGCAGAGCAGCTACACCGAGCTCGCGTTGCAGGGCGTGATCGCCCATGCGGACCAGCTCGATTCCACGAGCGAGCAACTCTTCCTGCGCTTGAGCTTCGCGTCGTTCGACAGCAAGCCGGCAACCGAGCGGGTCCTGGGCCTGCTGCAGCCTGTGGAGGGCCGCCTCAAGAACCGTCTGGGGATCATCCTGTCGGACGTGCCGAAGAGCATTCATGTGAGCCGGGTGCAGGACGCCATGGCCCGGCTGCAGCCGTTCTGCGCGGTGATGGGGCTGGACGTGAGTGACCTGGACATCCCCCGCTTCGACCTGTCGCTTCTGCCGTCGCCGATAGTCACGGTGAACAGCCGGCTGCTGGGAGACACGCTGCCGGTGGCAAGGCTGGGCAGGTTCGCGCTAGGGCTGCACCTGAAGCGGGCACGCCTGCTGGTGCGCCATGTCGACTCCGCCCCGCTGGCGCGTCAGCTCCGCGCGGAAGGGGTGGACTTCGTCTCGCACGGCTCGGGCAGCAGCATGTTCTCGCAGGCCGCCTGACCAAAGCCGCGGCGGCGCCGGCTGTTCAGGCGCCCGGCCGAACACCCAGGACATGCGCGATCGAATAGGTCAGGTCCGGCCGGTTCAGCGTGATGAAGTGGAACTCGTCCACGCCGTTCGCCTGCAGCACGCGCACCTGCTCGGCGGCGATCACCGCGGCCACCACGCGGCGGGTTTCCGGATCGTCCTCGGTGCCCTCGAACAGGCTGACCATCCAGTCCGGCACGGAGGCGCCGCAGGACGCGCTGAATTTCTGCGCCTGGGCGAAGTTGCTGACGGGCATGATGGCGGGCACGATCGGCGCGGTGATGCCGGCGGCCAGGCAGCGGTCCAGGAAACGCAGGAACACGTCGGCATCGAAGAAATACTGGGTGATGGCGCGCACGGCGCCGGCGTCCAGCTTGCGCTTCAGGTTGTCCAGGTCCGAATCCGGGTGCAGCGCGGTCGGGTGCGTCTCCGGATAGGCGGCCACCGTGATCTCGAAATCGGCGACGCGGCGCAGGCCGGCCACCAGGTCGGACGCGTATTCGTAGCCGCCGGGATGGGGCTCGTAGGTGCCCATGTTCGGCGCGTCGCCGCGCAGCGCCACGATGTGGCGCACGCCGGCATCCCAGTAGGCGCGGGCCACGTCGTCCACCTCACCGCAGGAGGCGCCGACGCAGGTGAGGTGGGCGGCCGGCGTAAGGGTGGTTTCGCGGACGATGCGTTCCACCGTGGCGTGGGTGCGGGCCTGGGTGCTGCCGCCGGCGCCGTAGGTGACGGAGACGAAGCGGGGGCGCAGCGGCTCCAGCCGGCGTACGCAGGTCCAGAGTTGCGCCTCCAGCGCTTCCGTCTTGGGCGGGAAGAACTCGAAGCTGAGCGCGGGTGCGGCGTCCCGGGCGGAGCGGGCCGGCAGGCGGGAGAAGCGCGGGCCGGTGAGCCAGCGTTCCAGCGTGTGGGACGGCGGTTGAGCGGGCATCATGTCCATGGGTGGTTCATGAAGCCTCGGGCGGCCGGACTGCAAGTGTTTGTGTGCATGGCCGAAACCCCCTCCGCACGGGATACGTTGCCTCGCCCGCGCCAGATGCTACATACCCGGGGACGACAGGCGGCTTGCGCCACGCGCGCCAGAGCGCTGTCTTGGACTAACCGGTCGAGGATCCTTCATGCCGAAATGTTTGCCGCTTCTGTTGGTCACGGCTGCACTCGGAGTTCAGGGGTGCGCTACCAAGCCGCCGGCGAGCGACACGGAGGCCACGGCGGATTTCGAGCAGACGAACGATCCGTATGAGCCGGCGAACCGCTTTTCCTATCGGGTCAGCGACGCGATCGACCGCTACTCCTTCAAGCCGGTGGCGCAAGGCTACGTGTATGTGGTGCCGGCGCCGGTGCGCACCGGGGTGCACAACGTGCTGGCCAACTTGTCCAGCCCGGTGCTGTTCGCCGACGACGTGAGCCAGGCCAACCCGCGCTATGCCGGCGACACCTTCATGCGGTTCCTCATCAACTCGACCGCCGGCGGCCTCGGCGTGTTCGACGTGGCCAGCGGCATGGGCTATCCGGCGCACACCACGAGCTTTGCCGTTACGCTGGCACTTTGGGGCGTGCCGAGCGGGCCTTACCTGTATCTGCCGCTGCTTGGGCCGAGCAGCCCGCGCGACGCGACGGGGTTCGGCATCGACAGCGCGCTGGACCCGTTCTCCTATGTGCCGCACGGCTACGGGCTGAAGACGTTCAACTGGGCGCGCTACGGCGTGGCGCTGGTCGATGTGCGGTCCAGGCACCTTACCGATCTGGATGCGGTGAAGAAGGGCGCGCTGGACCCTTACGCAACGTTCCGCAGCCTCTACCGGCAGAATTTGCAGAGCCAGATCGATGCGTCCCGGCATGATAAGGCGGAGACACCGCCGGCCTGGGTGGCGCAGTAGGGTAGGAAGGTAAGAAAGGCCTTCTTTTTCGAGAAAAAGAAGCAAAAAGCTTTTGCTCGGCTGTCGCGGAATGTCGAGGCGTACGCATCAGCGATGCGCGCCCGACGAAGGTAGGAGTTTTTTGGTTCTTTTTTTCAAAAAAGAACTGCTTCCTTGCTTTGGTGCTTAGTCCATCGATCTCTACCGAACTCTCGGAGTCCGCCCATGACGACAACACGACGCCACTTCCTGCTGCTGTCAGGCGCCGCCGCCTTCCTGCTGGCGACGAGCGCTCTGGTGCCGGCTTGGTCGCAGAGCAGCCAGGCGGCTGGGTTCGTGCGCAGCTTCGCCGACGGGCTGGTGTCGATCGTGAACGGCTCGCAGCCTTACGCCACCAAGAAGGCCGCGCTGGGGCCGGTGATCGACCGCAACGTGGACGTGCCGCGCATCGCGCGCTTCTGCCTGGGACGGTTCTGGAACACGGCCACGCCTGAGCAGCAGGCGCAGTACACTACGATCTTCCACCGCGTGCTGCTGAACAACATCGCCGGCCATCTGGGCGAGTATGCCGGCGTGAGCTACGTGATGCATGGCGAGAGCCCGCAGGGCGACAACACGCTCGTAGGCACCTCGATCGCGCGGCCGAACCAGCCGACGGTGAACGTGCAATGGGTGGTCGAGGGCACCGGCGGCGCGATGAAGGTGGTGGACGTGGTGGCGGAGGGGACGAGCCTGCGGCTGACGCAGCGCAGTGACTACGCGAGTTTCCTGTCCCGACATGGGGATTCGATACCGGAGTTGCTGAGCGCCCTACAGCGCCAACTGGACAATGCAGGGTAGAAACGCGCCTGGGGCGGCCATCTGACGCGCATTTCCTGTGCTCCGGTGCTCATGGCCAAGCGGCCACTGCGCTCCGGTGCTCGGAAATGCACGCCAGCTGACCGCCCCAGCCACGTTTCTAGTGGCGTTGGCTTTAGGACGTATGATCGTAGGCGATGCGCCAGCCCAGCGTTGTTCGGTGCATCAGCAGAGTGAAAATCCCCGAAGCGTTGCCGCCGTCAGACGCAGGGCGGGTAAGCGCGAAGCGGCCGGTGACTAGGGCGTAGTCCGCGGAAATCGGCCGGTCCTCCAGGAGGGCGAGGGCAAGCTGGCCCATCTTGTTGGTGCCTGACGCGTAATTCGCGGCGTAGCGGGATTTCAGGGCGTCATAGCCCTTGATCAGGCCCTTTGGCGTGACATAGGCGGTCTCGGGGGCATTCTCGTAGCTTTGCATGAAGGCGGACAGGTTGCCTGCCGACCAGTCCTTCGCACTGGTTTGCAGAACCTGCGCGATGGCGGCGCGGTCCGCGGTGGCGCCTGGCGCGGGTTGCGCGCCTGCCTGCGTGGCGAAAGCGAGACCTGCGAATGCTGCCAGCAGTGGGCTTGTGGCTCTCATGTTTGACGACCTCCTGAGTGGCGCTGGCTATGGATGCACGCCTCTTCTGCGGAGCGGCGGGCTGTGGCAAGCCTGGTGCGTGGCACGCCGCGCCGTTTTGGCTGCCGGCGTTTTGCACAGGATGACCGATGCCCTCCCTTTCCGCGCTGCTGAACACGATGGCGCCGTCCGGCGAGGGTTACGCGATCGAGGCCACGCCTGACTGGCTGCAGGGCCGGACCCTGTATGGCGGCATGTCGGCCGGCTTCTGCGTGCAAGCGGCGCGGCGGCACTTCGCGGATCTGCCCTTGTTGCGAACAGCACATTTCACCTTTGCCGGACCGGCATCGGGGCGGCTGCTTGTGGTGCCGAGCCTGTTGCGGCGGGGCAAATCGGTGGCCGTGGTCGGCGTGGATGTGATGGCGGAGACCGGGCTTGCGGT
This sequence comes from uncultured Acetobacteraceae bacterium, assembly GCA_964247675.1. GTDB lineage: Bacteria > Pseudomonadota > Alphaproteobacteria > Acetobacterales > Acetobacteraceae > BOG-908. The sequence goes on along the minus strand of CAXTVW010000147.1, from coordinate 2,295 downwards.
GCGGGCCGTGCTGACGTTCGGTACGGCGCGGGAGAGCGCGCTTTCCTACCTGGCGCTGCCGATGCCGGAATGCGCGGCGCCCTCCGAATGCGGCAATCTGTTCGATGACGGTCCGCGGCCGGATTTCTTCGGCCATTTCGATGTGCTGTCGGCCGGGCCGCACAAGCCGTTGAGCGAAGCGGCTGTGCCCGAGTTCCTGCTATGGGTGCGCCATCGCGAACCTGGCGCGGTCGATCCGGTGGTGGCCCTTCTGGCGCTGGCCGACGCGCCGCCGCCGGCCGCGTTCGCGATGTTTCCGCGCCCGGCGCCGATCAGCACGGTGACGTGGGCGGTGAACATCGTGGGCCTGCCTGGAACGGGCGCGTGGCATCTGATCAGCACGCGGGCGGATTCCGTGCGGGACGGGTATTCCAGCCAGCAGATGGTGGTTTGGGGCGAGGATGGGCGGCCGCTGGTTAGCGCGCAGCAGAATGTGGCGGTGTTTTTGTAGGTAAGGAAGAAAGGCCTTCTTTTCTGAAGCAAAGAAGCAAAAGACTTTCTCTCCCACGCGGTGGCTGATCCGGAAACGTCCTGCCTTTTGCAGAGGAGTCCGCGACAGCGGAGCAAAAGTTTTTTGCTTCTTTTTTTCAAAAAAGAAGGCCTTCCTTCCTCACTCAACCACGCTCTCATAAACCAGCATCATATGCCCATCGCGAAAGAACACATCGCACTCGCGCATGCCGATCGAGCCCAGCACCATACGCGATCCGAAGTTTTCCGCGCGCGCGACGGCGATGATGCGGGGCACGCCGATACGGTCCTGCGCATAGCGCAAGGCGGCGGATGCGGCTTCGCGCGCCAGCCCGCGGCCGCGCGCCTCCGGCCACACGGCGAAGCGCAACGCCAGGCCCCGGCCGTCCGGCCGATCGTGTATGCCGGTGGTGCCTTGGAAAATGCCGTGCTCCCGTATGGAGAACATGCCGATCTGGTTGGCGGCCCAGAACGCGCGATCCTCGGCGAGTTCGTCGAGCACCTGCCAGGCGGTGCGCACGCCGCCCAGCATCTGGCCGTACACCAACGGATCGGCTTTCAGCGCGACCAGGGAGTCCAGGTCTTGACCGTTGACAGGTTCCAGCTTGAGCCTGGCGGTTTCTATCAGGGCCATGGTCAGACGGGGGTAAGCAAGAAAGGCCTTCTTTTCTGAAGAAAAGAAGCAAAAGACTTTTGCTCCGCTGTCGCGGACCTATCCGGTGAGTCGCCGACAGGGAGCAAAAGTTTTTTGGTCCTTTTTTTCAAAAAAGGACTGCTTGCCTTCCTACCTGGCAAGCGGCCGATACTTGATCCTGTGCGGCTCGGTGGCGTCGGCGCCAAGTCGGCGTCGCTTGTCCTCTTCGTAGGCCTGGAAGTTGCCCTCGAACCACTCGACGTGGCTGTCCCCCTCGAACGCCAATATGTGCGTGGCCAGGCGATCGAGGAACCAGCGGTCGTGGCTGATGATGACGCAGCAGCCGGCGAACTCGGCGATCGCCTCTTCCAGCGCGCGCAGCGTGTCCACGTCCAGGTCGTTGGTCGGCTCGTCGAGCAGGATGACGTTGCTTTCCTTCTTCAGCATCTTCGCCAGATGCACGCGGTTGCGCTCGCCGCCGGACAGGATGCCGACGCGCTTCTGCTGGTCGCTGCCTTTGAAGTTGAAGGCGCCGACATAGGCGCGCGACGGGACCGCGCGCTTGCCGATGTAGATCACGTCCGTGCCGCCGCTGATCTCTTCCCAGACGGTCTTCTCGCCGTCGAGGTCGTCGCGGCTCTGGTCCACGTAGCCGAGCTTGACCGTCTCGCCGATGCGCAGATCGCCGGTATCGGGGTGCTCCTGGCCGGTGATCATGCGGAACAACGTGGTCTTGCCGGCGCCGTTCGGGCCGATCACGCCGACGATGCCGCCTGGCGGAAGCTTGAAGTTCAGGTCGTCGATGAGCAGGCGGTTGCCATACGCCTTGCGCAGATTGTCCGCGGTGATCACCGTGCCGCCCAGGCGCGGCGGCGGGGCGATGACGATCTCGGCCGTGCTGGTTGCGAGTTCTGCTGACTTGGCCTGCATCTCCTCGTATTTGGCGATGCGCGCCTTGCTCTTGGTCTGGCGTGCTTTCGGGCTGGCGCGTATCCATTCCAGCTCGCCGGCGAGAGCGCGCTGACGCGAGCTCTCTTCCTTTTCTTCCTGCTGCAGGCGCTTGCGTTTCTGTTCCAGCCAGCTCGAGTAGTTGCCTTCGAACGGGTAGCCGCGGCCGCGCTCGATCTCCAGGATCCAGTTGGTGACGTTGT
>CAXTVW010000146.1:0-8482 GCA_964247675.1 uncultured Acetobacteraceae bacterium | reverse complement strand
TTTTTTGAAAAAAAGAACCAAAAAACTTTTGCTCCCTGTCGGCGGCTGCTGAAACGGGGCGCGCCAGCGGAATCAAAAGTTTTTTGCTTCTTTTTTTCAAAAAAGAAGGCTTTGCTTGCTTCGCTCATTCTGCCGCCTGGCTGCTCACGTCATGTCGGGGAAAGCGGAAATCATACTTACAGAATTCGCACGTCATGACGATGTCGCCGTCCACCACCATGTCGTCGAGATCGGCGTCCGAGAAACTGCCCAGGATGCCCGCCAGTTTCGCGCGTGAGCAACGGCAGCCATAGGCCAGCGCGCGCGGCAGATCGATCTCCACACCTTCGTTGCCGAACAGGCGCCACACCAGTTCGTCCGGCGTGATGGCGTCGTCCAGCAATTCGTGGTCCGTCAGCGTGGCGGCCAGCGTGGTGGCGGTCCGCCAGGCTTCGTCCTGGGCCGCCTGGTCCAGCTCGGGGTCTATGCCGCCTTCGCCCGCCACGCGCTCCAGGATCAGCGCCGCGGCGCGCCACCCATCCGGCGTCTGCCCGGCGGCCAAATGCACGTCGTACTGCAGCTGCTCGCTGGTGCGGAAATAGTGCAGCGCCATGTCGGACAGGGTCTCGCCTTCCAGCGACACGATGCCCTGGTAGCGCTCGGTGTCGCTGCCCTGGTCCACGGTGAAGGCCAGGTAGCCGGCCCCCAGGAGCTGCGCGGCGGAGGGCTCCGGCGTCTCGGCCAGCAGGGCCGCCAGGCGGTCTTCGTCCGCGCGCGCATAGCCGCGCAGGGCGCCCGCCTGCGTGCAGTCCGACAGCAGCATCGGCACCGGCCCGTCGCCCTTGGCCTGCAGCGAGAAGCTGCCGCGGTACTTCAGCGCGCTCGACAGGCCGGCGGAGAGCGCCAGCGCTTCGCCGGCAAGGCGCGTGACGGCCGGTGCGTTCTGGTGGCGGCCGAGCAACGCTTCCGCGAGCGCGCCCAGGCGGACGAGGCGGCCGCGCACCGGGCGGCTGGGCAGATGGAACGGGGTGATGCCGCTGGTGACGACGATGTCCGGCACGTCCGGGCGGTTTGTGTCCAGGATGATAGGGGTGGTGGTCATCGGCCGAAGATAGGGAGGCTGGCGGCCCGGCGGAAGGCGCGGGCTTCGGTCTTTGCAGGGGCTTTCTCTACGGCGCGTCGAGGCGGCGCGCGGCGTCGTCGCCACGCACCAGGAAGTCGATAGCCTGGCGGCATTGTTCCGCCGGCGCGGGATTGGCCTGGCCGATGCAGTTGGCCAGCGTCCAGCGGCGGCAGAGCAGGATGCGGTCCGCCTGGTGCGTGTAGTCATCATAGCTGCCGCGGACGGTTATCATGACGAAGCGGTTCTGCGTTTCGGCTGTGCCCTGGGCCGTAGGCAATGGGAGGCGGTCACCGACCAGGGCGACCGCCGTGGCGACACGCAGGCTCTTGTCGGCAAGGTAGGTGCTGATGGCTTTCACACGCCGCGCGTCGAGCGAGCGGTCATCTGCATCGTTCTCGGCGGCATCGACGTGCCCCTCCATGTTTATCGTGCCGACATGCAGCTCGGTAGCCTTGCGCGCGAACGCGTCCAGCAAGAGCCGCCCTCGTGCCGTCAGCGCGTCACTGTGCGCATCGAAGAAGACAAGAACCGGCCAGGAGAACGGTCCACCGTCCGACGGCCACGGGATCGGCCTGCACACGGAGGCGTCGCCGGACGATGTGGATGGTGCCGCGTCCGCAAGCACCGGCCAGTACGGAAAACACAGCATCGCGGCCAGACAGGCAAGGCTTGTCCGGGAGCGCCGGACGGGCGGGTTCTCGCTCATTGCACCGCCAGCATACGGAGGATCCGGCGTGCATGGGTTCCGGAAGGGTCGCTCATGAAGGAAGCGAGACCTTCTTTTTCGACAAAGGAAGCAAAATATTTGCTTCCCGTCGGAGGCAAGGGACCAGGCCGGTACCGACAAGGAATTTGACCTTGCCTACGCTCTTAGCCCCGCAAAAAATGCCCGCAGCACCTCGCCGCACTCCGCCTCCCGCACCCCGCCCGTCACCTCCGGCACGTGCAGGCACCCCGGCGCCGCGAACACGCGCGCGCCGTGCTCCACGCCGCCGCCTTTCGGATCATACGCGCCGAACACCACGCGCCGCAGGCGGAAATGCACGGCCGCCGCGGCGCACATCGCACACGGCTCCAGCGTCACCCAAAGGTCGCAGCCGACCAGCCGCGTGCTGCCCAGCCGGGCCGCCGCCGCGCGCATCACCAGCAGCTCGGCATGCGCGCTGGCGTCGTGCGTGGCCTCGGCGGCATTGCCGGCTTCGGCCAGCACGCTGCCGTCGGGGGCCAGGATCAGGGCACCCACGGGGACTTCGCCCCGGGCGGCGGCTTCGTGCGCCTGGGCCAGGGCGCGTTGCATCAGGGAAGGCAAGGCAAGCAGTCCTTTTTTGAAAAGGACCAAAAAACTTTTGTCTCCCCGCTTGCACCAGGGCCAGGTCCGCTTCCGCAAATGCGGGTACTGGCAGAAACACGCCAGACCGTGATGCAGGCGCCGGGAGCAAACGTTTTTTGCTTCTTTTTTTCAAGAAAGAAGGTCTTGCTTGCCTCGCTTTGCCACCCCCACCCAGCTAGCACTCCCAGCATGACCCGCTCCCGCAAACCCCTTATCGGCATCACGCTCGATTCCGAGCAGCCAGGCGGCTACTCCCTCTATCCCTGGTATGCGCTGCGCACCAACTACGCCGCCGCCATCGCCGGGGCCGGTGGCGTACCCGTGGCGCTGCCGCACCACGCCGAACTGGCCGCCGAGATGCTGGACGCGGTCGACGCGCTTGTGGTGACCGGCGGCGCGTTCGACGTGGATCCGGCACTCTACGGTGCGGCCGACACCCACGCCACCGTCACGCTGAAATCCGGCCGCACCCTGGCCGAACGCGCGCTGCTGGACGGCGCGCTGGCGCGGGACATGCCGGTGCTGGGCATATGCGGCGGCGAGCAGCTGCTGGCCGTGGCGCTGGGCGGCACGCTGATACAGCACATACCGGACAGCGTGGCGGACGCGCTAGCGCACGAGCAGCCGAACCCGCGCGACGAGGCAGGGCACAGCGTGACGGTGACGCCGGGCACGCTGCTGCACCGCATCGTGCAGCGTGGCGAGATGGACGTGAACTCGTCCCATCACCAGGCGGTGCTCTCGGCCGGGCCGCGCGCCCGGGTGAACGCGCTGGCGGCCGATGGCGTGGTGGAAGGCGTGGAGGACCCGGCAAGGCGGTTCTGCCTGGGCGTGCAGTGGCATCCGGAATTCCTGATCGACGGCGGCGACGCGCTGATCTTCGCAGCCCTGGTGCAGGCCGCCGCCGCATGAGCGAGACGGACGAGACGCCGCCAGGACGTGAGGGCGACCGGATCGCCAAATGGCTGGCGCGCGCGGGCGTAGCCAGCCGGCGGGACGCGGAGAAGCTGATTGCCAAAGGCCGCGTGTCCCTGAACGGCGCCGCGGTCACGCACCCGGCCACCTTCGTGGCGGCCGGCGACATCGTGCAGGTTGCCGGCGTGGTGGTGGACGCGCCGGCGCGCGCTCGGCTGTGGCGCTACCACAAGCCGGACGGCGTGATGACCACGCACAAGGATCCCGAAGGCCGGCCAACCGTGTTCCAGAAGATGCCGGCCACGATGCCGCGCGTGGTGAGCGTCGGCCGGCTGGACCTGAACAGCGAGGGGCTGCTGCTGCTGACCAATGACGGCGCGCTGGCGCGCCAGCTGGAGCTGCCGGGCAACGGCTGGATACGCCGCTATCGCGTGCGCGTGCACGGCGACATCGAACCGCAGCGCCTGGCGGATCTGGCGCGCGGCCTGGTGATCGACGGCACGCGCTACGCCGGGATCGAGGCGGGGCTGGACAGCCGCAAGGGGACGAATGCCTGGCTTACGGTGTCGTTGCGCGAAGGGCGCAACAGGGAGATACGCCGGGTGATGGGGCATCTGGATTTAAGCGTTACGCGGCTGATACGGATTGCCTACGGGCCGTTTCAGTTGGGGAACTTGGCGCGCGGGGAGATTGCCGAGGTGCCGCCGAAGGTCCTGCGCGAGCAGTTGCCGGGGTAATCTACGCGGCTTTTCCGCTTGCATAACGATATCGCTCGAGTGATACGGTTGACGCTATCTACCGTCGGGCGAGGGCGATTGGAACAGCAGCAGCGCACCTCCGCGGTCGTCCGGCGAAGGAGAATGTCGGTAGCAGGGCTGGCAGCTGGTCTGTGGCTCGGTTCCCGGTGGCCGTCCTACGGGTTGGAGATCTCACAGACGAACGCCGCCGACAGCCGATGCGCGGTGGTGCTTTCGGGCGAGATCACGGCGGGCGACGCCGACCGGATGATCCGGTTCATCGACGAGAACTTCGTCCAGAAGCGGAGAAGTCTTTCTGCAATCTACCTCGACAGCGGCGGTGGCGGCGTGGTGGAAGGTGGCAGGATCGCTCGAATCGTTCACCGGTTGGGTGTTACCGTGGTCGTCGGCGACACTGCTGCCTGTAGGTCGTCTTGCGTGCTGATACTGGCCAGTGCGGTCCGGCGTGTCATTGGATTGCACGCGAGACTGGCCGTGCATAGCACATCGGCGGATTACAGTCTCACAGGAGGCATTCCAGCTGAAGATGATTCGGCCGTGGCCGAAACGCTGAAGCTTGCGCGTCTGTATCACTGGTACGGCGTGCCCGACAGCCTTGTGGTGAAAATGGTGACAACTTTGCCGAGCGAGGCCTATACCCTTACGGAAAGCGACAAGGAACTCCTGCGCACAAGCGTGTCTCCTTGAACCCTTCAACGGCGCGCTCTCGTCAGCAGACACTCCTGCACTATGCGCGGCGCACAGTGGGGCAGTTGGTGAGCTGGGTTGCCGTGGCCGTCATTGTTGCACTCCTGCTTCAATGGCTGTTGCACCATCAGGGTCACGGCGGCACCAGGCTTACGGGGAAGGAGCCGGCGGCGGACCTAGACCGGCTGAATGAGTCTTCTCAGGACGGCAGTGATCTCGCCGAGCAGTCAAACAGGCACAACTTCGCAATACCGCACGACGTGCAAGAATCGAAGGTCGATTACGAAATCTTTCTCAACCCGGACTGCAGCCCGGTTAGCGACTTTTCCTTATATATTAGCCAGGCGCCCCTGCACGGGACTGCGCGAATTGCAGCCGATACAAACTACTCGAGCTACGATAAAGATAGTCAAAGATACAGATGCAACCTGCTTCCGATCAAAACTCCGAGCATCTTCTATCGTCGTAATGCAGGGTTCGTCGGACGTGACCGGTTCGCGGTCGAGGTTTTTGAACCGGGCGGCTTCGTTCGGCTGACAAACTATTTCATAGACGCGCGATAACCGCACTTGCGTCCGAGGAAGGCCGAGCGGCTGGTGGCGCTCAGCTTTGCAAGGTTGTGGTGGTCATCAGCTGAGACGCTTGCCGGTCTCGCAGGCTGTTGCTTCGCCGCAACAGTGGTGCTTTGAAGCATCGGTGTTGCGCGCCCGCACTTTTCGAGCGGCAAAATTTCGACGATGCAAGCGGGGCAACAAGCAACCAGAAGTAATCATGCAACTCCGTCACACCCTCCTCGCTACGCTCGCACTCCTGCCCGCCGCAGCAGCGGCACAGCCGATCTCCGGCCCGTACGTGGATGTCGGCGGCGGCGGCAACTTTCTGCAGAACCAGAAGGAGACGCCCTACGAGAACTTCGGCCCGGCCTCACGAGACTTCACGTTCAACCAGGGCATCGCCGGTGAGGCGGGCGTGGGTTACGGCCTGGGCAACGGGCTTCGGGTAGAGCTGAACGGCGACTATACCTACAATCACGTGCATGGCGTGAAGGGCACGATCAATCCGCTGCGCGCCGGCGGCACCGAGGAACAGTATGGCGGCTTCGCCGACGTCCTCTATGATTTCGACCTGGGCCTGCCTGTCACACCATACCTGGGCGCCGGCGCCGGCGCCCAGGCGGTGGACCTCGATCGGGTCAACTCGAGCGGCTATCGCGTCATCGACAATCCCACCAGGAGCCTGACGCAAACCCAATTTGCCTATCAGGGCATCGCCGGCGCCAGCCTGCCGCTGTTCATCCCGGGCCTGTCACTCACCGCGGAATATCGTTTTGTCGGCGTGATCGAACCGGAACCCTACGTGCGCAACAACCGGACCGAGACGCAGGCCAACGGCGTGGTATATCAATACCGTGGCACGTTCAACGACATCTTCAGCCACCAGGCGCTTATCGGCCTGCGCTACGCGTTCGGCCGCCCGCCGGCACCACCGCCGCCGGCACAAGCAGCCGCGGCGCAAACCGCAGCCCCCGCGCCTGAACCTTCCCGCACCTACCTCGTGTTCTTCGATTGGGACCGTGCGGACCTCACCGCCCGCGCGCGCCAGATCGTCGCCGAAGCGGCGCAGGCGTCCACGCACGTGCAGACGACGCAGATACAGGTGAACGGCTATACCGACCTGTCGGGCACCGCGGCGTACAACCAGCGCCTGTCTGTGCGGCGCGCGCAGAGCGTGGAAGCCGAGCTGGTGCGCGACGGCGTGAACCGTAGCGAGATCAGCATTCACGGGTATGGCGAGAGCAACCCGCTGGTGCAGACGGCGAAGGGTGTGCGGGAGCCGCAGAACCGGCGGGTGGAGATCATTCTTAAGTAAGCAAGGCCTTCTTTTCTGAAGAAAAGAAGCAAAAGACTTTTGCTTCCCCGCCTGCACCAGGGCATTGGCTCGTTCTGCAAAACGCGTGTTGGCAGAATCAGAGCGCGCTCCGGTGCAGGCGACGGAGATAAAAGAAGGCCTTTCTTCCTTAGGCCGCCAGCAAATCCCGCAAAACCCCCGTAAGATCCCCCATCCCGAACGGCTTGGCCAAAAACCGTATGTCCGCCGCCTGCAAGTCCCGCCGCAACGACGCATCCGCGTAACCAGACATCAGGATAGCCGGCAATCCCGCCTGGCCCTCGCGCAGCGCGCGCACCAGCGCCGGCCCGTCCAGTCCCGGCATAACCACATCCGAGATCACGCAGGCCAGCGCGTTGCGCAATCCGCCGGCCTCCACCAGCTCCAATGCGTCCTCGGCGCAGGCGGCGGCCACCACCTGCCAGCCGGCGCGCTGCAGAACGCGCTCGGCCAGCCGGCGGACCGGCGCTTCGTCGTCCACCAGCAGAAGCGTGCGGCTGAGCCGTGGCGCGCGCGACACCGGCGCCGACACCGTGGGCGCCGCGTGCCAGATCGCAGTGTCTTCATGGCGGGGCAGCAGGATGTCGAAACGCGTGCCTTCGTCCTGAACACTGTGCACCGTCATGTAGCCGCCGGACTGGCGCACGATGCCGTGCACGGTGGACAGGCCCAGCCCCGTTCCGCCGGCATCGCGGCGGGTGGTGAAGAACGGCTCGAAGATGCGCGGCAGGACGTCGGCCGGGATGCCGGTGCCGGTGTCTTCCACGCACAGCCGCACGTAGCGGCCCGGCGGCACGGTCTCGCCGCCCAGGCTCTCCTGGCTTAGTTTCAGCTCGTGCCCGGTGGCGATGCGCAGCTTGCCGCCGGCCGGCATGGCATGGCGCGCGTTCACCGCGAGGTTAATCAGCACCTGGTCAAGCTGGGTCGGATCGATCTTTATCTGGCGGCCTGGCTCCTCCAGCGCCAGTTCCAGCCTCACGCCAGCGCCCAGCAGGCGCTCCAGCAGCTTGACCAGTGCGCGCACCGCCTCGTTCAGCGCCAGCACGCGCGGCTGCAGAGTCTGCTGGCGGCTGAACGCCAGCAAGTGCCGCACCAGCGCGGCACCGCGGTCGGCGCTGTCGCGCACCATGCGCAGGTCCGCCGTATCGTCTGGCCGGCCGTCGGCGCGGGATTGCAGGTCCTCCGTTGCGCCGATGATGGCGGTCAGGAGGTTGTTGAAATCATGCGCGATACCGCCAGCGAGCTCGCCCACCGCCTGTAGCCGCTGGGCCTGGCCCAACTGCTCCTCCATGTCGCATTCGCGCGTGATGTCCGTCACCCGCAGCAGCGCGCCGGAAGGCGACACGGGGAGCAGGACCAGCCGCAGGGACCGGCGCACGCCGTCCGCGGTGCGCGACACGGTGATCTGCTCCTGCCGTCCGTCCCGCAGCTTGGTCTGCAACGCGCTGGCCTGCTTGGGCAGCGTGGCCCAGGCGTGCTCGCCCTCGGTAGCACCGGTCAGCGCGGTGAAGCGGGGGTTGGACCGCAGAACCTGGCCGTCGGAGTCCAGCACGGCCACGCCGTCCGCCTGGTCGAGGAAGACGGTCTCGGCGATCGCGGCATCCCGGCGGAAGAGGCGGCCGACTTTCATAGGAAGGAAGGCCTTCTTTTTTGAAAAAAAGAAGCAAAAAACTTTTGTCCCCGCGCCTGCACCAACGCGCGCTCTGGTTCCGCCAAAGCGCATGCCGGCAGAACCGGCGCGCGCCACGGTGCAAGCGGGGGAGCAAAAGTTTTTTGCTTCTTTTTTTCAAAAAAGAAGGCCTT